>NZ_PZZP01000001.1:1836360-2142420 GCF_003046315.1 Desmospora activa DSM 45169
ATGCGCCGGATCAGATGGGCAGTGGTCGTTTTGCCGTTGGTACCGGTAATCCCGATCACCTTTAACTCCTTCGACGGATGACGAAAAAAAGTTGCCGCCAATACCGCCGATGCACGGCGAGTATCGGGAACACGGATGACAGCCGCATCCACATCAATGTCCTCTTCCGTCACAATCGCCACGGCTCCCCGTTCCAACGCCTGCGGAATAAAACGATGGCCATCCACGGTATGCCCGCGCAAGGCGATAAAACAAGTGCCAGGTTTCACTTCGCGCGAATCAGCAGTCAACCCGACAATTTTGGTATTCAGATTCCCACTCACTTTTTTTACTACCAATGGACGGGTCAATGTCTCCAGATCCATAGAGCCACTCCTTCAAATCCGTCTCATCCATACACTAGCAAAAATGTAGGATGACACGAGAAATGCCAGGATTTATGCCTGGCATTGATGGGATTATCAATCCTTATTTTAACCTTTTTTGCATCAGAAGTCTTCCACTTCTATAGTGGAGAAGGAATGACAAATTGCTTGAGGGAGGTTCATTCTGCTTTTGTAATTTTATCACCCAGATAGAGACGGATCGATGTTCCCTCTTTCACCCGATCCCCCGGCTTTGGCACCTGGTTGATGACGACGCTTCCTTCCCCTCTCACTTCCAGGGGCATATCGTGTAAACTGTTGCGAATATCCGCAATCCTCTCCCCGATTAGATCAGGAACGTCGACAATCTTAGTGGTTAACGGTGTTTTTTCCTGGGGAATTTGATCATCCCGCTTTTCCACACCCAGATGCCGTAGACTGTCATATAAAATACCGCGAACGATAGGGGCCGCAACCACTCCGCCAAACTGAACCCCTTTAGGATTATCCACCGCTACATATACCACCAATTCAGGATCGTCAGCAGGGGCAAAACCGATGAAGGAAACGATATGATTGTTTTGCAGGTACCGTCCATCCGGTCCCACTTTTTGCGCCGTACCGGTTTTTCCCCCAACCCGATAACCGTCGATAAACGCTTTGCGGCCGGTTCCCTTGGCTACAACGCTTTCCAAGGAGCGGCGCACTTCTTTCGATGCCTCTTCCGAGATCACCTGGCGTTTCACCTCAGGCTTCGTCTCCTCGATGGTTTCCCCGGTTTCCGGATCCACCCACGCTTTTTGCAGATGAGGCGTCATCAGCTTTCCGCCATTGACCGCAGCCGCTACTGCTGTTACCTGTTGAATCGGCGTAACGGATACCCCTTGGCCAAACGCCGTTGTCGCTACCTCCACCGGCCCCGCTTGCTCCGGTGTAAACAGAATCCCCTTGGCCTCCCCGTTTAAATCAATCCCCGTCTTTTCACCGAAACCAAATTTTTTTATATAAGAAAAGAGTTTCTCTTCCCCCAGCCGCTGTCCCAGATTGACAAAACCGGGGTTGCACGAGTTTTCCACCACTTCCAAATAGGTTTGTGAACCATGCCCCCCGTGTTTCCAACAACGAAGACGAGCCCCCGCTACTTTCACATAGCCGGGATCATGAAAGCCTTCATTCAGATTCACTTTCTGTTCTTCCAATGCAGCCGCCAAGGTAATGATTTTAAAGGTAGATCCCGGTTCATAGGTTCGCCAGATCGGCAGGTTGCGGTTGTATACTTCGGGATCAGCGTCTTGGTATTGATCAGGCCGATAAGTGGGACGGCTGCCCATGCCTAATATTTCGCCCGTCTTAGGATTCATGGCGATCGCCAAGATTCTCTCTGGTTGATGCTGGACCATCGCCTGATCCATCTCCCGCTCAATGACGGCTTGAACCTCTCGATCTAAAGTTAATTGTAAATCCAATCCATCCTGGGGAGGAGTAAATTGCTCTTTGCTTCCGGGAAGACGCTCCCCTTTGGCGTTGGCACTAAAGGAGACATGTCCACGGGATCCTTTCAACTGTTGGTCATACACCAATTCCAATCCCGCCAACCCCTGATTGTCGATCCCGGCAAATCCCAATAGATGCGCAGCCATGTTTCCCATGGGATAATGGCGCTTGTTGTCCTCCGCCACTACAATTCCCGGCAGGCGTAACCCCTGAATGGCTTGGGCCCGCTCTTCCGAAATCTTTCTCCCTTCCGGTGTGATGCGGGCAATCAACTGGCGCTTGGTAATCTGTTCATAGATTTTCTTCTCCGGCGCCAACAAAATACGGGCCAACTGCCGTGCTGTCTCCGCCGGATCTTTGATTTGGGCGGGAATGGCCAAAACCGAAGGGGCGCTTACATTGTAAGCCAGCGCTTCCCCGTCGCGATCCAGAATCCTTCCCCGCTTCCCTTCAAACGGGATATCTCGATTCCACAGGTCTTCCGCTTGGCTACTCAACCATTTTCCCTGCACCAATTGTACATACCCCAACCGAAACAGCAATCCCCCAAACAGTACAACCCCGACCAACAATGCGATAAACAATCGCTTTCGCACTAGATGACTGGATGAGCGCACACCCTTCTCCCTCCCGTACTCCTTCTTTTCCACTCCTATAGACAACCCTATTCATATGGAAAAAAGGATAGAACGAGGGCAGATTGATAACAAAACGGCCCGAATCCCGACTTCCATCACAGAGTTTGTCACCAACCTCATGTGGCATGTCATGGGAGGTATGTCTCAATAAGACGGATCATCCCATGAGAGTCTTGATCCCACGCACTTCTCAGCACGGGTCTCGCTTCAAGTCTCCACTTCGTTCCCAAGTCTCGCTTTGCATTAAAGCACAATCTCATCTTGGGTCACTTTCATATAAAAAAAATCAGCACCGGAGAGATCGGTGCTAAAGAGAAAATTGAGAAGCCAACGAGGGGGCACCTCCGCGAGCCTGCTCTTGATTTCTAGAGCATGAGGAAGAAACCGTACACGCGTCATCAACCCACTTTTTTCATTTTATCTCGTTTGCAATCTCAATGAGATTTTCATCAGGATCTCTGATATAGATGGACGTAATCGGACCCATTGCACCTGTGCGGCTGACGGGACCATCTTCAATCGGAATCTGACAGCTCACCAAGTGACCGATGACATCATCCAAACTTACCTCTGTGATCAAACAAAGATCGGCAGAGCCGGGGATCGGGTGTTTGGCTTTTGGTTCAAATTCTTTTCCCGCTTCATGCAGATTGATTTTTTGCTTCCCAAATTGTAGCGCTTTTCTCCCCTCGCCAAAGGTAATCACTTCCATCCCCAAAACACGGTTATAAAATTCACATGTTGCAGTAATCTCTTTCACAGTTAAAACCAAATGATCGAGACGATCCACTTTCATTGATCCCATTCCTTTGTCTTTACTATACAGTTTTGAAACCACCGGAGGTCACTCCGAGGGTTGCAGCTTTAGCTCAACATGCACGTGATCCATGATCCGTTCCCCTGCGGGGATGGATTGGGAGCGAACATATCCCTCTCCTTCAGTCTTCGCTTCCAAGTCCAACACCCGGCACAGTTCCAGCGCTTCTCGTAGCGGCATCCCGGTTAGATCAGGCATGCCTAAAGCCGGGGGATCTTCGGTAATCAGAAACACATCCCCTTCCACTCCCCGCTGACCGGGAACCGGATATTGTCGCAATACTTGCTTGCCTCCACCCAACATCCGGGGAGTCCACCCTTCTTCCCGCAGTTTCGTCAATGCTTCATCCACTGGACGACCGCTCCAGTCGTCCATGGTTTTAGCCGCAGGAGTATTCGGCTTTTTGGTGTCGGCGGGATCTACTTCCTCACCGTTTGGTGCAACCCCCATCTCCTGTAGCGCTTCTTTCATCATGTCACGGGCGGCGGGGGCGGCAACCGTCCCCCCTTGCCCCTCTTTCGGTTCATCTACCGCCACATAGACGACAACACGCGGGTTGTCTACCGGCGCAAATCCAATAAAAGAAACAATATAGCGACCTGGTATGTATCCTTTGCCATCCTCACGAGGTTTTTGAGCGGTACCGGTTTTTCCGGCAACGGTATACCCCTCCATCTGCGCCTCTTTCCCCGTTCCATCCGTGACGACTCCCTGCAGTAGCAACCGTACTTCTTTCGCTGTTTTAGGCGAAATCACTTGTTCGCGGATCACGTCCGGATCCATTTTTTTCACCGTTTTTTGCGTATTGGGATCGCGAATCTCTTTTACCACATGCGGACGGATCAACTTGCCATCATTGGCGACGGCTGACACCGCCATCACCTGCTGAATCGGGGTGACCGCAATCCCTTGGCCAAAAGCGCTGGTGGCCAGTTCAGTGGGGTGTAAAGGCTCATGACCGTAAAAGATTCCTTTCGCTTCCGCCGGTAAATCAATCCCGGTAGCTTGGCCGCTTCGCTCCGTGATTTTACCGAAGCCGAAGCGATCGATATAACGAACCAGTCGATCTTGGCCTAACCGCTCTCCCAGCCGTACAAAGGCAACATTGCTGGACAGCTGCACCCCTTCCGCAAAGGAGATCTCTCCCCATCCTTGTCCGTTCCAATCGCGAATGGTTCGGTTTCCTACTTCAACTGTACCAGACTGAAACGTCTCGCCGGAATCGAACAAGCCTTCTTCAATGGTAGCGGCCAATGTCACGATTTTAAAGGTGGAACCCGGTTCATACTGGGCGCTTACCGCCATATTTACATCGTTCTCACCCGACTTCCAAGTGGAATCGTATTGAGCCGGATTAAACCGGGGCAGACTGGCCATGGCCAAGATTTCCCCCGTCTGCGGATCGGCAGCGATCGCTGTCGCTCCTTTTGCCTGGTAACGGTTTACCGTTTGCTCCAAAATCTTCTCCATGTGATATTGCACTTGGCTGTCCAGAGTGAGTACTAAGTCTTTTCCATGTTCCGGCGGCTGAAACGATTCAGCGGAATGAGGCGTTTTATTGCCGTTTGCGTCCTTTTGAAAGCGGATGGAGCCCATTTTCCCCGATAACACATTGTCATAGCGCTGTTCTACACCACTGGTGGCTTCCCCTTCCACATTGACAAAGCCCAATACATGTGCGGCTAGCGAATTCTCCAGATACTGGCGAGTGGTGGTCTGAATGGGGTAAACTCCATCCAACCCAAGCTTCATCACCTGATCGCGAACCTCTCTCGACACCTTGTAGTTGCCGGTATGACGAAGCTCCACATGCTTCACATCTTTCTTGGTGAGGCGTTGGAGCAATCGCTCCTCAGAGATGTCCAAGATGGGAGAAAGTTGTTTAGCCGCCTTTTTGGGATTTTGTAACCGGCTTAAATCGACAGCGATGATGTACGCATCCCGCTCATTCACCATCACCTCTCCGTTTCGATCCAGCACCGTACCCCGATGTGGTTGAATCATCGCTTGTTTTTCCCAGGTCATCTCCGCTCGCTCTCTTAAGAAGGATGCGTCCACGGCCTGAATCCAAAATAAACGAACGATCACCGCCAACAGGAGGAGAACAGCTACCATCCCCACCAGCAGTGATCGCAATCGGTTTTGTCTATTACTAGTCAAGCCATTCCCTCCTCAACCACGATCGTCATCCCGGGATGAACGGGTTGAAGCTTCTCTGTTGTCACTGGAAGGGCCTTGGTGCTTCGGTGTAAACATCATTCCCCGTTCCTCGGCAAATTGACGGATCCGTTCCCCGCTCTCCAGGTCCATCTTCTCATTGGATAGCTGCCGATTGGATTCAGCCAATTCTGCCGCCTCCCGCTCCAGCTTCTGAACATCCAAGTTGATCTCGGTCAACATGACGTGACTGGATAAAACGAAGGAAGCGATCACAACGCAAACGATGACACTGCTGAGGTATAACAGTTTCTCACCTGCTGGAAACCCCTGTTGTTGGGGTTTTCGTTCGATTTGGGGGATATGGGGTTGTTCCAAGTGATAAGCGACCGAAGTGTTTCCCCGGTATTCTCTCATTTATTCTTGACCCTCCTCACACTTTTCCGCAACGCGCAACTTCGCCGACCGGGCACGAGGATTCCGTTCCACTTCCATGGGTGACGGTTGCACAGGTTTCTTTGTAATAATGCGGATGAGCGGCTTATGCCCGCAAGTGCAAACGGGGAAGTCCGGCGGGCAAATACACCCGCGCGCTTGCTCCTGGAACATGCGCTTGGCGATTCGGTCCTCCAGGGAGTGGAAGGTGATCACACTCACCCGTCCACCTGGACGCAATCGTTCCAATGACTGAGCCAGCGCCTCTTCAAAAGCATTTAATTCATCGTTGACCGCAATCCGAATCCCCTGAAAACTTCTTCTGGCCGGATGGGGACCGGTCCGCCTTGCAGCGGCTGGAATGGCCTCCTTAATAATTTCAGCCAATTCCCGGGTCGTTTGTATCTCCTGCTGGCTGCGAGCTTCTACGATCCGTTGGGCAATTCGTCTCGCAAACCGTTCCTCCCCGTAACGGGAGAGAATATGTGCGATTTCCTGCGCTGTCCACTCATTGACGATCTCCTGGGCCGTCAGGGGTGCCTCTTGATCCATTCGCATATCCAGAGGGGCGTCATAATGGTAGCTAAATCCTCGCTCCCCTTCATCCAGCTGCGGAGAGGAAACCCCCAGGTCAAACAAGATACCGTCCACCCGCTCCAGGCCCAATTCATCCAGCACACGACCAAGGTGACGAAAATTCTTTTTGACCAGATGGATTCGGCATGCCGCCCCTTGTAAACGCTCGGACGCTGCTTGTAGAGCGCGATCATCCTGATCCAGCCCCACCAAGGTTCCCACCGGGCCCAGGAATTCGACAATAAGCGAGCTGTGACCGGCACCACCGAGGGTGCAGTCCACATAGATCCCATCTTTTCGAATGTTTAACTGTTCGACGGATTCCCGTCTTAAAACTGTCTCATGACGAAACACAACGTCTTCAACCTCTCTACAGATCCAAATCCAACTCAACTAACTTCTCTGCAATCTCGTTGAACGAATCCTCGGATTCCACGTAGTACGCTGACCACGCTTCCTTACTCCAGATTTCCACGCGATTGGATACTCCAATCACCACACATTCTTTTTCCAGCTTGGCAAAATCTCGCAAATTCCCCGGCAGGTTGACCCGGCCTTGCTTGTCAAGCTCCGCTACCGTCGCCCCGGAAAAGAAAAACCGGGTAAAGGCGCGTGCATCCTTTTTGGTGAAGGGCAACGCCTTCAATTTTTGCTCCAGCTGCTTCCATTCTCCCAAGGGGTAGACGAAGAGACAGTGGTCCAGTCCACGGGTGACAACAAAGGAAGAACCCAACCCATCCCGGAATTTAGACGGGATGATCAAGCGCCCCTTCTCATCGACGCTATGCCGATATTCCCCCATGAACATGCCACCAGTCCCCCCTTCACTCCCCCTTATTCCCCACTTCCCCCCACTTTCCACCACACTGTAAATTATACCACAGGGTAACAGAAAAATCCTGCACCAAAGGCGCAGGATTTTTACAATAAATTCTTTTGTTGGTAGAAACCTTTATAAACGCCAGCTGGCAAGGTATTCTTCCTGTTCTTCCGTCATATCGTCAATCTGAATTCCCAGTGAGGCCAACTTAAAGGAAGAGACCTGCTCATCGATATGGTACGGCACATCCATTACATGGGGCCCGATTTTTTGGTGGTTTTCATTGACATACATTAAGCTTAAGGTTTGCAACGCAAATGTCATATCCATAATTTCCGCAGGATGACCGTCTCCCGCAACCAGATTGACCAACCGCCCTTCACAGAGGAGATACAGCTTCCGTCCATCTTCCATCTCATATTCGGTAATATCTTTGCGCACCAACCGCTTCTGCACCGCTTGCTCTTCTAAGGCAGCCTTATCGATTTCGATATCGAAGTGACCGGCATTGGCCATGATGGCCCCTTCCTTCATCAGCGAAAAATGCTCGCTGGCAATCACCCGCTTGTTACCGGTAACGGTGACAAAGATATCCCCATGTGCTGCAGCTTGTGCCATCGGCATCACCGAAAAACCATCCATATGCGCTTCCGTCGCCTTAATTGGATCCACTTCCGTTACAATTACCTTCGCACCCAACCCTTGGGCCCGCATCGCCACACCGCGGCCACACCAACCGTAGCCGACCACAACAACAGTTTTACCGGCAACAACCAGATTGGATGCTCTGTTGATACCATCCCAAACCGATTGACCCGTACCATAGCGATTGTCAAACAAAAATTTGGAATAAGCGT
This sequence comes from Desmospora activa DSM 45169, assembly GCF_003046315.1. Lineage (NCBI taxonomy): Bacteria > Bacillati > Bacillota > Bacilli > Caryophanales > Thermoactinomycetaceae > Desmospora > Desmospora activa. The sequence continues at coordinate 1,844,520 of NZ_PZZP01000001.1, forward strand.
CATTGACGGCAATCATGGGAAAACGCAATTCCCCTGCCCTCTCTAGTGCCCGCAGCCGCAAAATTCCGGTGGTGGTTTCCTCGCAGCCACCGATGATCCCTTCCAGCAAATCGGGACGCTCATCGTGAAGAATACTAACTAAGTCTCCACCGTCATCGATAATCAGGTCCGGTCGTGTTTCCAGCGTCATCATCAGATGTTGTTTATATTCCTCCGGTGTGGGGTCGTATTTAGCGAATACCGTCACACCGGATTCCGCCAATGCCGCCGCTACATCATCCTTGGTGGATAAGGGATTGCTCCCGGTAATGGCCACTTCCGCCCCTGCATCCCGTAGCAATTCGGCCAAACATGCAGTCTTCGCCTCTAAGTGAAGCGAGATTGCCACCCGATGACCCGCCAGCGGCTGCTCTTCAATAAATTCTTGCCGGATGCGATTGAGTACCGGCATATGTTGACGTGCCCAATCAATCTTCAGCCGTCCATGAGGAGCCAAACTTTTGTCCCGTACTACACTTTCCATAATTGAACTCATAAACATCCTCCTATCCAAATACGACGGTTCGCCCCGTCACCATGCAAAAGCTTTCCGCTCTGGCTGGCCATCCGCTCCCCGCCCAATATTAAAACAGTGAGGGATTCTGGAAGCCGGTTTGCAAAATAAGACAACATCTCAACGTTATACTCCACTTTTTAAAAGTATACCACTCGCTGTGTGCGGATGGAAAGAAGAGGAGTATTCATCAAAAAATGTATCCATCTTTCTCCATAAGCATTCCAATACACTATCGGGCTATGCACTCGTTCTTGCGGTCCTCCCCCAGGAAAAAGAGCATCTCTTAAAGTTGAAAGCTGGGCCAGCTCTCTTTCTTCTTGTTCCCGGAATATCCGCTGTAAAGCCTTGTCCAGATCATCCGCTTCCGCCAGCACCCGTTTTAAATTGCTTTCAGCCAACAGCGCCAAGTCCTGACGATAGCCGCTCAACTCCCCGATCAAGGGACGATACGCCTCTTCCAATTGGCGGCGCAGACGATCCATCGATTCATCGGGATGCCAACCGTTTCGACTGGTCAGCCAACGGATCTTCGCTTTCTCCCACTGATGTTGAATATCATCCAAGGTAAAACGGTAACGCTGTAGCCATTTTTCTTCTCGACGACCGATAAGCGTCGCCTGCATCCGTGGGTATAAGATTGGCATCTCCATCCCCGCGGTGGTAAAAGCTTTCCGCAGTAAGCCCCAATATCCTACCTCACCCGGTCCCGTCACAGTCGCCAATGTCGGGAACAACCACTCCTGCATCAGGGGACGGGTGATCACATTGTTGCTAAACGTTTGTGGTCGTTCCTCCAGCAAGCGTAAAAGTTCATCGGTGGACCAGCGCCCTCCCTCACGGGAATAAAAACCTTCCCGATCCCGATAGAGGGCATGCCGTTCACCCTCTACTTCCAAAAAGAGATGGGCTTTTTCCGGATGAAGGTCCACTTGTGGTGCCATTCCTTCTCTTTCCAGTCTCCGTGCCGTAGCGCCAACCGCTTCCCCTACCTGTTCGCCATTTTCTAACAACCAGCGAAAAAAGGGCGCTTCCAACGAACGTAGCAACGGGTCGGAGGAATCCACCAGCAAAAGACCATAAGGAGCAAACCAGCGATGCAGCAAGCGTGCAAAGTGATGGGTAAAGCTCTCCACCTCTCGGGTGGACTCCAGCAAGGCATCATACAGTGCCGGTTTGTGTTCGCTATCCGGCAAATGACGCACAACCGTTTCTACTCCCAGCGCCAGACGCTCTTCGCCGGGCCGGATCGTACCGACAGAGCGCCTGCCCGCAACCGCCATCGGAAACGGAATGCGCTGCAACCCGGACGATGCAGGCAGATGAATGTGGTTTACTTCATCCCAATCATGATCCTCACCCGCAATCCAAAAAACCGGAATTACCGGTCGGCCCAATCGCTCCTGCTCCCGTTTTGCCAATTGAATCACCGTCATCGCCTTATACAGTGTGTACAGCGGGCCGCTCAACCAACCCGCCTGCTGTCCCCCAATCACCACGAGGCTATCATCACGGGTCAACTGTTTTAGATTGGCTTCCACCTGCGGGTGGATGAGATCTTTCCCATGATATCGCCGCAGCACGTCTACCAGTCGTTTCCGGGGAGCCCGTTCATTCGAGGAGAGGCGGGCCGCCCGTTTTTGAAAGCTGCCATCGTCTCCAGGGTTGTAGGGATAATAGTGGGACACTTGTTTAAAATCATAGCGATAACGCCAGTTAAGTTTATCAGTCGGTTCTAAAAATGAATCCTCGATCCTCATGGTACCCTCTTTTCTCCCCAATCCATCTTTCCCAGTATAGCATGCATAATCACGAAGGGGAACATCAGTCCGTATCCAAATCTCCCTCTTTTTTTCTCGAAAACGGCAACAACAACGACAACACAAACCCAATCACCGCAACTCCCGCAGCCGTCAGCATGCCCACATGATAATCCCGCTCCCATAATTCCGGCAATCCCTCAGTGGTTGTGACCCAATCGGAGAAGACGGCGCTCTCATAAAAGAACAGGCCGATCGCGATCAAACCTAAAGCGCCCCCAGCAGCGCGAAACATCGCCAATACCATGAGTCCGTTGCGCATCTGCTTAAAGGGGACAATTTGAAACAGAAGCTGGTGCACCGGTGCTGTCAATGTAAATCCAAGCCCAAACCCCAGTACCATCAACACCAGCGTCAAAGCGGTTACATCCTGTACAAGCGCAAGTGTAAAATAAGCAGCAGCAGTAGCGAGAAAACCAAAGGTCAACACCCCAGGATAGCCCCAATGGTCAGACGCCCAGCGAGCCAAGGGGATCGACAACCACGCGGACGCAGCGACCACGGACAAAAAAATCCCGCCACCGCCTGGCAACTGCTCCGCCACCGCCGCCATCCTGCCTGGTACCAGCACGATCGCCACCCAGGTACATCCGGCTAAAGCTACTATAAAAAACAGATTGAGCAGACGCAAATCTAAAAACCAGGTCGGATGAAACAAGGGACGGTCCGACTGACGCTCCACCATCATCATTGGAATGAGTAACCCGAGGGCGACAATGGCAAAGGGCAAAAAAGCAGGGTCGATTAAGGCGGGCCATCCTCTGGTGGGATCCAGTTGCGACACAGCCATCATCGCTGATAAAAGAGCTCCTGCAAAAAAAATCAATCCTTCGTTATGATAGGGAGGCGTTCGAACCGTTCCACCCTGAAAAAAACGAAGTCCCCACAGAAAAACGATCACGGCAGCCATCATGCTCAACCAAAACAACCCGCGCCACCCGAACGCCCAGGTAATGGTTGAGGAAATGATGGGCACCACGATCATAATCGCGGCTAAAGCCATATAGGCTGCATACCGCCACCATCGTTTTCCGATCTTCGTAATCCGTCTGATTTCCACCGCTAAAACCGGCACCACTCCCCCAGCGCCTACCGCTTGGATCACACGACCGGCGATTAGCGGTAACCAGGAGTTAGCACTGGCGGCCACAAAAGAACCGGATGCGAACAGAAAGAGGGAAAGAAACATCCACTCCCTTTTTCCCGCTTTGGCAGCGGAAGATTCCATCAAGGGCAAGGCTAGGACAAAAACCGCCAAATGGAGTGCAATCACCCAAATCACAAACCGCATGGGTAGCTCCAGATCCGCCGCAATCACCGTTAAGGAGGGAGCGATTAGGCAGATATCCAATGCACTGATCCAGATGGCGATAATAAAGGTGTCCAATGACAGGTTGTTGCGAAAAACCACAGGTATCACCTCCCATGTTGTACCCGTTCACGCCTCGTTCAAACCCTGTATTGTCGATTATATTTTTTTGCAGGGAATTTAGAAAGGCGTCAAGTGTTGCACCCGTTTCACCATCTCCCGATTGAATGGAAATTCTACCCCGGCTTTTTCTCCCGTTCGTACAATTGCACCGTTGATATAGTCTATTTCTGTTATTCTTCCCGTTTCCACATCTTGCAACATCGAGGATCGGTTAGCAGCCGTCCGCTTACAAACCGCTCGCACCTGCCGTGACAACGCCGCAACGGAGAGCTTCACCCCTTCGATTTGTGCCGCCGCTGTCGCCTCTTTTATTAGCCCTTCCGCCAGCAGCGGGAACTCCTTGTGCGCCGGTAATTTACCGTTGGGAACACGCCAAATGGCCGTTAACGGATTGATAACACAATTAAGCGCCAGCTTGGTCCAAATCCGATCCCGTATGCGGTCATCGTACTCTATTGCTTGCTCCAAGCCGGGCAATCGTTCCAGCTCCGGCCATTTTTTGGGTTGCGCAAGTAGTGATCCAACCCAGATTAACCCCTCACCGGTGTGTTGGACCTGATTTTCATTTATTTTTAATGCCCCTTCTGTGGTGACAACATTCCACCATGCTCCCGCACCGCCACTCAGGGGCCAACGGGGGTGCCAGCCGTTTTGCCACAACCACACTTCTGTGCGGGAATTGAGGATCGAGTCAAGGCGATCCAGCACCGCATCCAATGCCGTCTGTTTTACCATCACCCATACCCAATCCACCGCTGGCAGCTTCTCCTCCATCGTATAAACGTCCACCCGACCCCGATGGACCCCACCCTGGCGATCAGTGAGAAGTATTCCCTCTTGTCGAATGCACTCTCGCTGCTGCATCCTTCGTACCACTAAAACCGGTTCCGCCCCCCATTGGCGCAAGCGGTGGGTCCATAATAAGCCGAGGGCTCCCCCTCCCCAGATCATGACACGCATCAGTATCCCTCCGTTTCCATCATATCAAAAAAAGCCTCCCGCATTTGGGAGGATTACCGGGCTAAACCGGGTAAACCGGATGGCGGCGTTGGCTGAAGGTGACATGTTTGCTGGCATAAGTCGTAAACCGTCTACTCAGTTCCAGACGCAGATCATCAGGAGCAATGATGCCATCGATGATCAACTCTGACGCTAAGCGGTAGATATCGATATCCTGTTGATATTCTGCTCGTTTCTGCTGAATAAAGCGCATTTTTTCCTCGCCTTCCAACTCGGCGATCTTATTGCTGTAAACGGCATTGACCGCCGCTTCCGGGCCCATCACCGCAATCTGAGCCGTCGGCAGAGCCAAGCAGCAATCCGGCTCAAAGGAGGGGCCTGCCATCGCATACAGTCCGGCACCATATGCTTTGCGCACTACTATGGAAATCTTAGGTACCGTCGCCTCGGACATGGCAGCGATCATCTTAGCACCGTGACGAATCATCCCCGCCCGTTCTGTCTGTGTTCCAATCATAAAACCGGGCACATCCGCCAAAAAGAGAAGTGGAATCTGAAAGGCATCACACAAGGTAATAAAACGAGCCGCTTTATCGGCGGAATCGATAAACAACACTCCACCCTTCACTTTGGATTGGTTGGCGATGATGCCGATCACGCGCCCATCCAGGCGTGCAAAACCGGTGATCAATTCCGGGGCGAACAGCTTTTTCATTTCATAAAACGATTCCTCATCCACCAAGGATTGAATCAATTCCATCATATTAAACGGTTGGTTTTGATTGGTGGGGACAATCTCAGAAATAGGCTTAGCATCCGCTTGAGGTGCCCGTGCCGTCGCTAGCGGCGGCTGCTCGGAAAAACGTGGGGGAAAATAGGTGAGATAACGGCGAGCGGAAGCGATCGCTTCCTCTTCATCGCTGGCGAGAATATCTCCACACCCGCTAACGCTGCAATGCATCCGTGCGCCTCCCATCTCTTCCAGGGAGACTTTTTCGCCGATCACCATCTCCGCCATCCGTGGGGAGCCCAAATACATGCTGGCGTTTTTCTCTACCATGATCACCACATCGCAAAAAGCGGGAATATAAGCCCCACCGGCGGCAGATGGGCCAAACAACACACACACCTGCGGAATCATTCCCGACAGCTTCACCTGATTGTGAAAGATCCGTCCGGCCCCTCTGCGTCCGGGAAACATCTCCACTTGATCCGTAATGCGAGCCCCGGCAGAATCGACCAAGTAAATCAGCGGTACTTGCAGGCGCTCCGCTGTCTCCTGGATGCGAATAATCTTCTCCACCGTGCGCGCACCCCAAGAACCCGCCTTTACCGTGGAATCATTGGCCATTACGCATACCGTTTGCCCGTTTACTTTTCCGATGGCGGTCACCACTCCATCCGCAGGCAGTGTCGCATCCTGGTGGTTGGCAAACAATCCGTCTTCCAGCTGAAAATCATCATCAAACAACAATTCCAGCCGCCTCCGCACAAACAGCTTGTTTTGCGCGGCCAGGCGCTCGTGATATTTGGGCGCTCCCCCTTTTTTGATCGTCGCTGTCCGCTCTTGCAATGATGGCGTCAATTTCTCCATCATCTCCCTCCTTTCGTTTATTCACCGAGATAGATCGGTTTGCGCTTCTCGCGAAATGCGTCTAGCCCTTCCAACCGATCCTTCGTAGGGATCAACCCTTCATACGCTTTTGTCTCCAGGGCAAGTCCGGTATCCAAATCAACTTCCAAGCCGTAATCGATGGCAAATTTGGCTTGCGCTAAAGCGAGAGGGGCGTTTTGGTTGATCATCTCCGCCCATTCCAGGGCTGTCTTCATCACGGTTTCCTCTTTTGCCACCCGGTTGAGCATACCCATCTCCAGCGCTTCCGCAGCCGTAATCCGGCGCGCGCTAAAAATAAGCTCCTTCGCCTTTGCCTGTCCCACCAGGCGCGCCAGGCGCTGGGTACCACCCGCTCCTGGAATGATCCCGAGGGAGGTTTCCGTCAAACCGAACACGGCATGTTCATCGGCAATGCGCAAATCGCAAGCCAGCGCCAACTCCATCCCCCCGCCTAAGGCCACGCCGTTGACAGCGGCGATCACCGGTTTCGGCAGGCGTGCAATCGCTTGAAACGTCTCCCGAATGGTATAAATGTAGCGCCGCACCTGCTCTTCGCTCATACCACGCCGTTCTTTTAAGTCGGCACCAGAACAAAACGCTTTCTCTCCGCTACCGGTAATCACCACCACCCGTGTCGCTTTGGAATGAATCAATTCCCGCACAATCCGGCCCAATTCCTCCAACATCGGCAGATTGAGGGCGTTATAAACCTGTGGACGGCTGAGCGTAAGAATGGAAATCCCCTCCCGCCGTTCCCATTCCACCTCATTCATGGGATTTCTCCTCCTTTAAGCGACGGGTTGCCAACCAAGCGTTGAATACCTTGGAGGGAAGCGCTTTTCCCATATATCGACCAGCTCTGTCGCTTACCCAGCACAAAGCATCCAGATCGACACCGGTCTTTTCACCCATTCCCTCCAGCATATAAACCAGATCTTCCGTCGCCACATTGCCAGAGGCACCGGGAGCATAGGGACACCCACCCAGACCGCCAAAGGAGCTGTCCAGGGTGGTGACACCCACTTCTAACGCGACATACGCATTGGTGAGAGCCGTCCCGCGTGTATCGTGGAAATGACCCGCCAACTGCGCAGTAGGAATTTCCTTTGTAAGGGATTTCAATATTTCTTGCACTTGTCGGGGCGTCGCTACTCCGATGGTGTCTCCCAATGAAATCTCATATACCCCCATCTTTAAAAGCTCCGTACAAATCAATGCCGTCTGTGTCAAGGAAACTTCCCCTTCAAAAGGGCAGCCGAATACAGTGGAAAGGTAGCCCCGTACACGCTTTCCACGATGTTTTGCCTCCGCTGTCACTTCCCGTAATGCCAGCAAAGTGTCCTTTACACTTTTATTGATATTTTGGCGATTGTGCGTCTCGCTGACGGACAAAAAGACGGCAATCTCGTCCACAGGCGTATGGAGTGCTCGCTCTAAGCCTCGACGATTGGGTACCAACGCCCGGGTGGTCACTCCTTCTGATATGGAAAGGGTATTGGCGAACTCCTCCGCATCCGCCAGTTGTGGAATCCAGCGCGGATGGACAAAAGAAGTGATTTCCAATTCCGTTAAACCGGCTGCCATCAAGCCGGTAGCGATTTCTCGTTTAACCTCCAGGGGCAAGATAGCTTCCTCGTTTTGTAAACCGTCACGCAACCCCACTTCTACAATAGTTACCATCGTCATCGAGACCCCCTCTCCCCTTGACGAGATTGATCAATCCTCTAATTCCAACAGGGATTGGCCTTCGTTGACAAAGTCACCCACCGCCACTTTCAATGTTTGCACAGTACCACCGTTTTCCGCTTGCATCGGCACCTCCATTTTCATCGATTCCAGCACAACCACATCCTGACCTGCTTCTACCTGCTCCCCTTCCTGCACCAATACGCGTAAAACGGTTCCAGCCATCGCTGCTTGCACTTGTTTCATGTTTGCTCACCTCGTCATGGTTGTTGAATTCGTTGGGATAATAACAGCGTATGATAACGGCCGCCGCTAATATCCGGATGCTGCAGCAAACGGAGTAGCAACTTCCACTTCTTTTTGATGGCGCCGTTGAATCGAACACTCCCGCTCCTCCAGATGAATCACACGACCAACTCCATCTGCCACCACCTGCACCTTCACATGACGTGGAGCATCGATCCACTTCTCCAGAAAAAGGGGGGAATCACCAAAATACGCCTGGGCCCGCGCCGACGGGCGGTATGGGCGATTCGACGTGCAATCTCTCCTCGGTTGGCAATTAGCAAGCGTTGAATTCGCATCAGCCACCTCGCGCTTGATTTCATTTTTTATCCAAGAAAATGATTCGCGGAATTTCGATAATAATCCTCCTTTCCGGAAACATCTTTCATGTAAGCGCCCGCATAGGCAAACATGGAGGAATACAGTATAATTGAAATGACCATCGGGTTCTTCATCTCCAGAAAGGAGTGGCAGAGTTGGAAACCCCCACTGTTGAGCGCTTGAAAATTAATTACAAGACATTAGAAGAATTTCAAAAGTTCCGGGAGTATGGCTTGCAGGAGCTGTCCATGTTGGAAGATTTAGAGGCCAATATGATTGAAAATGACAGCAATTCCCCTTTTTATGGGATCTACATGGATGGAAACCTGATCGCTCGCATCAGCCTGTATCGCATTGACGGCAAGTACGATCGTTATTTTCAGCCCGCTCAAGATTATTATGAGTTGTGGAAGCTAGAGGTATTGCCACAATTTCGGGAACAGGATTATGGAACAGCCTTGGTGGAGCATGCCAAAAGCTTAGGACTGCCGATCAAGACCAATGCCCGTTGCGGTTCAAACGATTTTTGGATCAAGATGGGATTCCAACCCGTTCAATACGATCCCATCCGGGATCGAGGAGAAAATCCCTATGTTTGGACCCCGCCCGGTGTTTCGCTGCAATAACACCATTGCAGCAGAAACGAGAAACCCCCATTCTTCAACAATGGGGGTTTCTTAAAGCTGCCAAAAAAACAAGACAAAACAGGTGGGGTCTTACTTCTCCTATTCCAGCTTTGTTTTTCATCGCGCTAAACTCGCATCACTTATCCATCCGTTCCAGGTTGCCGTTGGATTCCATCCGAAACTTGGCTTTCATCTCGTTTTCCTCCTCTTCATCCAGCAACGCCAACTTACGGGCACGATCCATAATCTGGATCAAGGCTTTATAATCATCGTTGACCACGCGGTAATCCGTCTGAACATGATTGAGCTGTCCTCGCATTTCCTCGTTTTCACTGGACAACCGCTTCATTTCCTCTTCTTGTTCTTCCATTTCCTTTTCCAGTTCTTTTTGCCGTTTTCGCATCTCGGCTACTTCTGCCTTATGCTGTCGCAGAAAACGTATAATGGCATCCAGGGAACCGAGTCGATCCTGTCCCAGATTAAGATCTCCTTCTGTCTTGCGACCACGGGTAACGCTTTTCTCCTTGTTTCGCTTTTGTCGTTGTGATTTTGCGATTTGGATCGCAGCTTCATATTTTTTCCGGACTAAACTGTTCCAACGAAAGCCACAAGCGGCCGGTGTGCGCCCTAGTTTTTCGGCCACTTCCTCAAACGCATTTAATTGTGTACTTCCTTCCCGGATATGACGGAGAGTGATTTCCGCCAAAACCAGGTCATCGTCAGGGGTCCAGGCGTCTTGTCTTTTTAAGGACATATTGCTATAACCTCCATTCCGTATGGTGCCGACGCTAAGCAACCTCGTTTGATCTATCTGTATGCGATTGCTAGGCTGCCTAGTATATGTAACTATTATTTTTTATGTCCGAAATCTTTCTTGCCTATACCTGAACCCCATCCCTCATACAAACGACCCCTACGATACGTTCCGACAAGCTCTCTCTACTGTCGGCCGGAGGGGAGACGGTCTATTCGCCTCATCCTCTCTAAATCTCTTCTCATACGGTCAAGCGATCCTCAATCGTCCCCACCCAATTGACCCGTTCTCCTTAAAAATTGTTTTACCGCTTCCCTATGTTCATCGCTCTCCCACAGCCGTGCACAGGAGCGAGCCTCCCAATCGGTATAATCCGTTTCACTAGAAAGGTGGGACAACTGGAGGTAGGCGCGCAAAACGGGAAGAGCGGTTTGAGCCAGCTTCTCAGCGAAGGATTGAACCTCTTGTTTAAACACTTCCGGTGCAAACACTTGTGTTACCCAGCCCCACCGCATCGCCGTTTCCGCATCAAATCGTTCCCCGCTCATCAACCAAAAAAGAGCCCGATCCCGCGGAATCTGTTGCAATAAACGGGAACCCCCACCCCAACCAGATGTGATCCCCAGCCGGGATTGAATAAATCCAAATGAGGCTTGCGCCGAAGCCAAGCGAAAATCGCAACTGGCCACAATTTCACATCCACCCCCCACCGCCGTCCCTTCTACGGCAGCAATCGTCGGCTTTCCCCAGTGATGGAGCTTCTCTAAAACCTGGCCCATACGGCTCATCACCGGATACACTTCCTCCGCCGTTGCCAGGGTGTGAAGTTCCGTTAGATCTCCTCCTGAGACAAACGCCTTCTCATCCCCAGCCAACACCAATACGCGAATATTATCATCATTCTTCCACATCTCCAGCTGTTGCTCTAACTCCACCATCATCTTTCCATTTACTGCATTTCGCACTTCCGGCCGGTGAAATTGAATCCATCCCACTTTGTTTTTAATCGTAAGGCGCAAGGTGTTCATCGCCATTCTCCTTTTGCCATGGAATTGTTAAACCTTTTTTGTGCCAAACTAGAGATGCTCATCTCGAAAAATAACGGATCTACCAAGCCAATGGACCACCAAAGTCAGCCACCAACAAAAAATGGCCTCCACTTGCAAGAGAGTCGTGTTTTTGGTACTTTTGATATGCGAGTGCGAAAGCACATACGAATAAGGCGAGCAAAACACCCACAAACCCTCTTGGGTAGAAGTGGTGTAAGTAATCGAGCACCCCATCAAGTGGCGCTCCCATTATAAAACACCACCATGGGGAGTTAGCGGCTACGGATAAACCGCTCTCGTCCGTCTTCCAGCTCTGATCGATCGGGATCGCGGTATAATCACAAGCATCCCCGACAAGTATGGATAAAAGCAGATAGAGGAGTGTGCAACATGGACCGCATGTTTCGCGTGTTGGGTTTTTGGTGTCTGGCCATCGCTTTGATGTTTCTGGCCGGTAACATGTATATCCTGTCCGGATTGTTTTTCCTACAAACCGCTTTTTTCTACGTAATGGGTTACATGCGTTACACAGAACGGACATATATGCTGATCTTCGGCGGCTATATGACCGTCGCCTTCATCGGCATCGTATACTGGTCTTATTTCCAAGTCGGCTGAACCCTGTCGACACTTTTGAAGCTCCCCAAACGTGGGGAGCTTTTATTTTTAACAACCATCACGACGAAGCAAGTTCAAATTGGATATTTTTCAAACATGATCCTTTCGCCCACTTTTCAAACTTCAACTCCACCGGAATTCCTCCCACTATCATTGCCTCAGAATTCAAACGGATCACTTAAAGCGCCTTTCACCTGTATCAACACCTGGAACGCTTCCCCCATCCCTCCAGGGAGCGCCAATTGTCGAATCGCACGATTTTGTTTGGCCGCCGCAGAAAATGGATTCGCATCGAAAGCCGGTTGGATTTGGTCTAGTATACCGGCTTGATGGAGAAAAGAGAGCTGGTTGTCAAAAAAAATCGTCTTCCACCCTCCCTCCATCCCCCATTGCTGCAAAGCGGAGAAGTGAACGTCTGCAGTCAGATCCGTCTCGCCCGGAGATTCCAAGGGGTTTTTCACCAATTGATGGCGCCGGTATCCACGCAAGGTCCCTTGCTGATTATGAACAAGCCTCGTTGTCGTTCCTCCGTAGTCGATTGTAATGATCCAGCCGGAATCAATCCCAGCTGTCCAACGGCGGTACCATCGACCGGCATCAAGCGGGATCTCCGCTTCCATTCCCTCTTGCAACGGTGGCCAATCCATCGTTTGCAGATAACGAAGGCATGCTGGATCCGATACCGGCCCCTCCACCTCTACCAATTGTTCTCTTTTCCAGGAAACATACTTTTCCTGGATGCCTTCCATTGATCCGATCAGGCGATGAACCGGAAAGGCATCAAAAAACTCATTGCTTAACAAGGCGATCGTTCCACCCTTTGGCAAATCCTCCGGTGTTTCCAGCCAGTATACCGGCACAGGGGATGCTTGTAGGCGCTCTGCTTGCAGACGGCGGTGCCAGGGGCTGATTTCCACCAAGCCGCAGCCTTGCGGCAAAGACTCTCCACATTCCACTAAACCCGCCAGCACATGCTGCATCAAGCGACCGTCTCCCGGGCCCGCTTCTATCAACCACCACGGTTGATTGGATCCCCATTGTTTACTCAGTCGCCCCAGCCATGCCCCGATCGTTTTGCCAAACACTTCTCCCAGGGATGAACTGGTAAAAAAATCCCCTTCCCGTCCAATCTTTACGCCCTCACGGCAGTAATAGCCCCAACGGGGATGATACAAAGCCAGTTCCATAAAACGACGAAAAGGGATCCGCCGATGGGGAGATTGTTCGATCTCCCTACGGATCACATCCCGCAATGCATCCGACACTCTTTGCCCTCCCTTCAGGCAAACAGATCCGTGCTTAAATAACGTTCCCCGGTATCCGGTGCGATACAAAGCACCCGTTTGCCCGGCCCGAGGCGATGGGCCACCTGTAATGCCGCCCATATGGACGCCCCTGAGGAAGGCCCCACTAAAACGCCTTCCCTGCGCGCCATCTCCCTGGTGGTGCGAGCAGCATCCTCATCGCTGACATGTAAGATTTCATCATAAATATCGCGATTGAGAATAGCGGGGATAAACCCTGGACTTGTACCAGGAATTTTATGTGAACCGGGTTGGCCTCCCGCCAATACAGGAGAACTTTTAGGCTCTACCACACTGATATGAATATCAGGATAATGGGCGCGCAACACTTCTCCCGTGCCGGTAATCGTTCCCCCGGTTCCCGCCGTCGCTACAAAAGCATCCAGTGTATCACCCATCTGGGCAATAATTTCCGGTCCTGTCGTCTGGCGGTGTACGGCAGGGTTCGCTTCATTCTCAAACTGTAACGGCATCACTGCGCCAGGGGTGCGCTCCATAATCTCCTGCGCCACCCGAATTGCTCCCGGCATCCGCTCCGCTCCGGGAGAGAGAACCACTTCAGCCCCGTAAGCCTTCAGAATTTGAATGCGCTCACCGCTCATTGTATCCGGCATCACCAGGATGGTGCGATATCCGCGCGCACTTCCCACTAGGGCCAAACCAATGCCAGTATTTCCGCTGGTAGGTTCGACGATGGTGGCTCCGGGTTTCAACTTTCCGGCTTGCTCCGCCGCCTCGATCATACTTAAGGCGGTACGGTCTTTTACACTACCGCCGGGATTAAAATACTCCAGCTTTACATAGACGGTGGCATCTTCCGGGCCGGTCAGGCGATTGATTCGCACCACCGGGGTGGACCCCACCAAATCCGTTACCCAATGTCCCCGGCGCAAATTTGTTACTTTTCCACCGGCCCGCTCCATTCCAACATCCCTCCTTTGAGGTTGTACAAGCGGGAGAAGCCTTGCCCATGCAAGGTGTGAGCAGCGACTACACTACGGCGACCACTGCGGCAAACCAACATCAACGCCTGTTCCCGAAATCGCTCTAACTCCACGCCCCGGTCATCCAGTTCATCGAAGGGAATATGGATCGATCCCGGCACATGACCGGCTTCATACTCTTCCTCCGTTCGCACATCCACCCATACATAATTCGCTTTTTCATTCTCATAGCGTTCACTGATCTCTACCGCTTTCACATCGGTGTATGGTTTCTTTTCCATTGATCGATGCTCCCTTCTTATATCGGAAGACATTTTTGAGTCTTAGTGCTCTTGCTGTTTTCGAAGAAGTAGGAACCAGCACAGCAAAGGCACTTCGCTATCAAAAACCCTCCCCGATTATATCAAACCTGACTCTTCCACTATGGTATCACGAATTTCAAAGTAAAAAGAAGCCTTGTTCCTTAACGGTCCAAGGCTTCACGCACATATCCTTCTATCTGTCCCTCCACCATCTGTCCATCCTGTTTGCGCACCACTTTTCCCTCTTTATCCAAAAAGACCGATGAAGGGATGGGACCGATGTTGTACTGCTTTGTCACTTCGCGATTGCGATCCAACACGATGGGAAAATCCAGTTCCAACTGGCGGGCAAAACCTTTTACCGACACCGGAGTTTCAGCGATATTTACCCCGACCACTACAAAATCCTGATCCTGATAACGTTCGTAGACACTTTGAATCGCTGGCATTTCATCGCGGCAGGGTTTGCACCAAGTGGCCCAAAAATTGATCAATACTGCCTTTCCTTTGAGGTCACTCAGCTTTAATGTCTCACCCTCCAAGGTTTCCAATTCAAAGTCAGGGGCACTCTCCCCCACTTCCGCTCCGGTCTTCTCATCAGCCAGCGCTTGGTAGAGCGCAAATCCTACCAAGCCGGCCATCACCACCATCAAGATGCGTCGAACCCAATAACGCGTCCGTTTATTCATGATTGACCCACCTGTCCAGCAATTTCATCCGATTTTATTAACAACCACTTAGCGAGATGGAAGCCTTCCTTCAATATCAAAACCCGGTAAAGCCGCCAAACAATCCGCTCAGCCAGGCGATCATCACCGTCATCTGATCAAAGTAGAGTAGCACGCCAAACACCACCATCAACGCCCCACCCACTTTCATTAACCGCTGTGAATAGCGCAGGATCCAACGGGTTCTGCCTAAAAAGAAAGCCATCACAAAAAAGGGAATGGCAAAGCCTAAGGTATAAGCGGTGATATATCCCAGCTTGGCGGCAGGATCCATCGCTGTCGCATAGAGTACCGCCGCCAAAATTGGACCGATGCATGGCGTCCAACCCGCGGCAAATCCGATTCCAACCAGGGTTGAACCGAGATAGCCCCAGCGTTTACCGCCTACATCTAGTCGTTTTTCCCGCAATAAAAAACGGGGTTGAAAGATTCCTAACAAAAAAAGTCCCATTAACACAATCAACACGCCGCCCAACATACGAATCGTATCTTGGTAATCGATAAAAACATTCCCCATCCAGCTGGCCATGGAACCCAAGGCGTAAAAAACAATCGAAAATCCGATCACAAAAAAGAGCGTATGTAGCATCGTCGCCCGCCGCACTTGCCGGGATCGATCCTGATCCTGCAACTGGCCGACGGACATGCCGGTAATATAAGAAAGATACGATGGATACAGTGGCAGACAACAGGGGGAGATAAAAGAGAGCACCCCTGCTGCAAACGCCAACCATACGGTTACATTTTCAACCACGATACCCCTCCCTCCTAACGTTAGGACGTCAATTCCTCCATGATTTTCTCTACGGTCTTCTCATCCATATAGCCCGCGATATGGTGGATAATTCGACCCTCTCCATCCAAGACAAAGGTGTTGGGAATGCCGAGAATCTGAAGCTCCTTTTCCGTCGCCCCTTCTTCATCCAGCAAAACGGGAAAGGTAAACGCTTCTTCTCGTAAAAAGGCGTCCATTTTATCCAAACTATCCCGGTTCGTTAAATTTACCATGTGAAACTGAACTTGATCCCCATGCTTTTCATATGCCGTTTGCAAGTGAGGCATTTCATCTTTGCACGGCGGGCACCAAGAAGCCCACACGTTGATGATGGCCGATTTTCCATCGTTATCCCGGAGCGACACCGGCTCCCCCTCGCGATCGACCAATGTGATCTCCGGCATATCCTGTCCACGCAGCGGCCCTTCCTGTGGCAATGCTGGGGGCAGATCATCCGCTTCTTGCCGCTTTTGCTTTGATGTTTCCGTTTGCCCCAAAGTATCATCAGGGGAAGCGGCTGTACCCTGTTCACCCTTGGATTCAGTTTTTCCCCCGAAACCGTTCCCGATCACACCCCAAACAGCAGCCACTACCGCTGCCAATGCAACCCCTACCACAATACCGTTTTTTATCGATTGACTCATGATCCGATCATCCTCCTTTTGCAATTCGGCGGCGGATGATGGTCTTCAGCAGTAGCATCCCAGATGAAGCGCCGCTTTTTGTACATGTGTATGTGTGATATTTTGGATTCTATTCTATTATAGAGGATTGCCCAAAGGATTGTGTGAATAACCGGCAACATTCGTTTGTGATCGCTGGAGAAAAGACGATTATATGAGATTGATGACAAAGTGAGCCCGGGTCCCGATTTCCGACCTGTTTCAATACAAAAAAAGTTGCGATTGTGGTCGCAACTCAATATAAGCTCGGCTCCGTTTTCCATCTTATCCGCTTTTCCGTTCAAAGTGGATGGCTATCCAACCCATCAGCTATTGCTTTGTTGGTTTTTCAGATACTCTTCCACTTCAATCGCAAATTCACGCGCATGTTTAAAGTCAGAGGAACGATGGGAAAGTGCCGCTACAATGTCCTCTTTATGCGTTTCGTTTAAGGCGATGATTTGAGGCTGGCGCGGAATGCGAAATTGGGTGTGATCGTGGTACACAATGGTAACGATAGTACCCAGGGACTCACCTTTCTCGGTATGGATGGTGCTCCACATCCATCGTTGCCGCTCCTCGATGTTG
This sequence comes from Desmospora activa DSM 45169, assembly GCF_003046315.1. NCBI lineage: Bacteria > Bacillati > Bacillota > Bacilli > Caryophanales > Thermoactinomycetaceae > Desmospora > Desmospora activa. The sequence continues at coordinate 1,861,542 of NZ_PZZP01000001.1, forward strand.
CCCCATTCTCGCGAGATATCAAGATCACCCGGCAATCGGGGCTCCGGCCGCAATCCCGCATCTTTCAACTGTTTATTCATCGGGAGAAGCAAAAAGTTCAAATACGTTCCATATGCCGGATCGCCAGCCTTGTTGTAAACCTCCAGCAACCGATCATGGTTCTCCTGGAACACGCCTTGCCAACTGGCTCTGATATGTTCCTCAATGTATTGCGCAATCGCCTCAATCCCGCTTTCTTTGTTTTCCTGGAGAAACTCTTTTAGGGTCGTTATTTTTTCCATGATTGATCCCCCTCAAAACGTTCTTCATCAGGTGACGACTGCAACTCTCCTTCCATGCTTTCGCTTACCTGACGCAATAACACAGCCGCCTCTTGTAAGCCTTCCAACGAATGTCTCCTTCCTACTCGGTTTGCCCAATCCAACTGTTGCTGCTGCACATATTTAAGCGCTTCACGCCCCTTTGGCGTTAACACCATCAGCTTGGCACGGCGATGATGAGGGTTTTCCCGATACTCGATATAACCATCCTTTTCTAAAGCATCGGCGGTTTGTTGTACACTCTGTCTGGATAACCCCATCACACGAGCAACATGGGCTACGGGAATGGCGCCATGTTCCACCACACCAAGTACCTGCCAACGAGCACTACTTAGACCGACCGGTTTTGTCATGCGGTTTCCGGCCTCCAGCAAAAGACCATTGAGACGAAATACCGCAAGTACAATTTCCGTGAATGCATCTCCATGAGGGGTATGTTGTTTGCTCATTATGACAGTATCATGCCATAACGACAATTGATTGTCAATTATAAATGAGCATTTTGCATCAAAAAAAGACAATACCCAAAATAGTATTGTCCTCTTCTACAACAACTACTTACTTCACTTTCACTTCAGATGAGTAAATATTGACCTGCCTCTCAACATAGAAAAGAAAAAGTTATCGCACCTACCGATCGGTGCGATCCGTTATATTTTTTGCGAGCGACCGTAGGAAGTGCCTGTGGTAAATCCCTACGCATGGGGAGTAGTCAATCAATGGTTAAATTTAGGCCACATCGTACCCCTGATCCTCAATCGTTTCCGCAAGTTGTTGGAGAGAAACACGTTCGGCATCAAACTGAACCTCCACTTTACCTGCGCCCAGATGAACCTCAACTTGTTGTACACCGTCCAATTTGCCGAGACTCCCTTCAACCGCCTGAACGCAATGGGCACATGACATCCCTTTTACCGTCAATGTCACTGTTTCCACCCTTATCACTCCTTAAGTAAGCTGTAGCCGATTCATACAATATTATACGGTACCCCCCTATAGTATTTCAAGGGGTGTAATGTCTTTTGTCTTTTATAGTTTTGATAATCACATCTGCTGATATACAGTCGCCACAATAGAAGGCATAGTCATTTATTTCATCAGCTTCGAAACGGTCTTCATAAACTCGGCTGTTACTTCTTGGTCTCCCTCTTTTAACCGTTCAATCACACAGGTGTGAATATGGCTCTCCAACAGCAATCGTGAAACCGAATGGAGTGCCGATTGCACGGCGGACATTTGATTTAAAATATCATCACAGTAAACATCCCGTTCAATCATACTACGTACCCCTTTTACTTGCCCCTCGATTCGATTCATACGCCGAATGAGATTTTCCTTTAAAGGGTCTGGAATTTTGCCCTCATGCGTATGATCGCACTCCTGCTCTAATTCTAATGTTGTCTTTTGCTGCTTCCCTTCTTCTGCCATAGGACTCCCCCCTCACTTCCATCGCATTCCGTTTATCTAAGTATAGCAGCCTGTATTGATACTATACACGCTTTACTCAAGTTAGAAAGGAAAAAGGTTCTCGTCGATTTGGTAGCTACACTCGTACCGTACAACCTATGTTATCATGGCTCAGAACAAGGACATTTGAATGGAGCAGACGATGACACAAATCTTTATTCAATGGTTGGAAGATCAGGGAATCTGGGCCGCGCCGATCAGTATCGTCGTCAATGCGGCAGTCAATGTGCTCGGATTTATTCCCAGCCTGTTTGTCACAGGTGCCAATGTGTGGATCTGGGGACCGCTCTGGGGGTTTTGGCTTTCTTGGGCAGGGGAGGTTTTGGGAGCGGGGATTGCTTTTATCCTTTTTCGCAAAGGGATCCGATTTTGGCAACGGCAACGGGATCAACCGGAGTGGAAATGGGTTCACAATCTCAACCGCTGGCCGGCCCACCGTCAATTTGCATCGGTACTGCTGGCTCGGATCGCTCCTATCGTACCATCCGGTGCCGTCAATCTTCTAGGAGCATTTACCCGTATCCCCTTCACATTTTTCCTTCTTGCCACCATGATCGGAAAAATCCCCTCCGTCGCATTAGAAGTAATGGTCAGTTATGATGTGATGCATTTTGAGGAAAATGCGGTTCGCTTGATCAGCGTTTTATTGATATTGCTGTTGGGTTGGTGGATATGGCGAGCAAGAGAGTAGCCACCTCATCTTTGAGCAGGAAAGGATAAGAAAAAGGTGGTGAAAGTCACCACCTTAGTCCACAATTCGCCAGTCGATCTCCGTTTGCCCCGCTTCCCGTAGCGCACGATTGATGGTGGAATAAGGACGGCTACCAAAAAAGCCGGCTCTCGCGGATAATGGCGAAGGATGAGCCGATTCCACAATGATGTGGCGTTCGGTATCGATCCACTTCTTTTTCTTTTTGGCATAGTTACCCCACAGCACAAACACGACCGGGTCCGTCTTCGCGTTAACGGCACGAATCACCGCATCGGTAAACTTTTCCCAACCTTTGTTTTTATGGGAGTTGGCTTGATGTGCCCGCACAGTTAAAACCGCGTTGAGCATCAGGACACCCTGTTGCGCCCAGGGAGCCAGATAACCATCTTTCGGTGGGGTGTGACCTAAGTCTTCCTGCAATTCTTTAAACATATTGCGCAATGACGGGGGATGAGAAACACCGGGACGTACAGAAAAAGAAAGTCCGTGGGCTTGTCCATCGTTATGATAAGGATCCTGCCCCAGCAACAACACTTTTACCTCTTGATAAGAGGTTAATTTTAAGGCGGAAAACAGATCGCTCTCTGCAGGAAACACTGTATGTTGACTTCGTTCTTCCTCCAAAAAGGCCTTCAATTTTTGCAGATACGGCTGTTTTAACTCCTCTTCCAACACTTGCGGCCAATCATTGGGTAATGTAAACGCCATTGATGATATCCTCCGTTCCAATCTAAGCTGATTCACATTTCCGAACTTTTGTTCGTTACTAGAATACATCAATTTTTAACCGTTGTGAACTCCTAAAGCAGAAATTTTTTATGCAAACATGCTAAAGGAATCGACCACTTCCTGTCGAAACAGCGAATGATGCCCTGAATTGAACTGGAGGTGGAGAGAAAGATGAAATTATATTTATCCGTCGATATGGAGGGCATTAGCGGGTTGGTCGATCCCACGTTTGTCGATTCCGGCCAGCATCACTATACGCGCGGTCAACAATTGATGACCGCTGAAGCGAACCATGTGATCGATGCCGCTTTTTATGCCGGGTGTCGAGAGATTATTGTAAACGACAGCCATTCCAAGATGAACAATCTGATCATCGAAGAGCTACACCCGGAGGCAAAACTGATTTCCGGCGATGTCAAGCCCTTTTCCATGATGCAAGGGCTGGATGACAGTTTCAAGGGAGCGATCTTTATCGGTTATCACTCCCGCGCCTCGATGAAAGGCGTACTCAGTCATACGATGATATTTGGTGTCCGTCATCTGTATATCGATGATGTCGCGATCGGGGAGTTTGGCTTTAACGCTTACTTAGCCGGATATTACGGGGTTCCCGTTATCATGGTGGCGGGTGACGACGAGATCGCTAAAGAAGCGCGAGCATTGATTCCGAATATCACGACCACCGTTGTAAAAGAACAACAGTCCCGTACCGCCGCCCTCTGTTTATCCCCACAAAAAAGCGGACAGTTGTTGCGGGAAAAAACAGCGCAAGCACTGAAAAAGATTGATCAAGTAGAACCGCTCAACCCACCGCAAAACCCCGTGCTAAAAATTGAGTTTGCCAATTACGGACAGGCGGAATGGGCCAACCTCCTACCGGGTACGCACATCGAAAAAGATACAACCATCGTCACCTACCGGGCAAAAAACATCTTAGAAGCGTATCAGGCGATGATCGTCATGACTGAACTGGCGATGAAGGCAACGTTTTGTTAAAGGGATACAAAGTGGGAATCGACGATCTTTTCAACCAACTGGGATCCATCCCGGGCGCAAAGACAGGGAAGGGGCCTCGACACCCTACCCAACCTGCGAACGAAATACAAAAATCGATCGACGACTTTCTTTTGTCTTACCCCGCACTTCGTAACGACCCCGGTTACGTAGATTTCCTCGAGAAATATGCGGGCGCATATATTGAAAATGAGGATCAAACCCAGATCGTTGACATCCTAGGATTTAGTAATGTGTCGACACACATCATCGACATGGAAGGACCAGTAGTCAACGAACATGGATTTCTAATCTTCGCCCAGTGCATCTATAGCAGCATCCATGACGGAAAGCTCACCGATTCGTATGAGCACGACTTTGCGTTCAGCGTGACTGGAGCCGAAGGAATTTACTGGATAAGCACAACCCTGCACACCCAAAATCAACCGTTCATCTTCTATGCAGAAAATTTCCTCCAATGGCTACGGAATCTGATTTCCGCAGGCGGAATATTTGAAAGACCTCACTTCAAATGACGCATCCCTTGATCGCGCGTCCATGGTGCGAAAAGTCGATGATACACGTCGCCTCAACGAACTCACTACCCCGCATAGCGATCTGTTTTACGGGACGCTATCCCGGACGTCCAGTAGAAAAAGGCGGCTACCGAATGGTAGCCGCCTTTTGTGATTGATACCCATTTCAGATCGCTTACCCTTCCAACAACAGCACCTCTGGGTCTTCTAGCATATCCTTGATCCTTACCAGGAAGCCAACAGCCTCTTTTCCGTCGATGATGCGATGATCGTAGGAAAGGGCAATATACATCATCGGACGGCTTTCAATGGAGCCGTCAGCGAGGGTAACCGGACGTTGCTGAATCTTATGCATCCCCAGAATCCCCACTTGTGGTGCGTTTAGGATGGGGGTCGATAGAAGCGAACCAAAGATGCCGCCATTGGTAATGGTAAAGGTACCACCGGTTAGATCGCTTAGAGAGAGAGCATTATCCCGCGCTTTTTTGGCCAGAGAACCGATTTCCCGTTCAATTTCGGCAAAGCTTTTACGATCCGCATCTCGAACCACCGGCACAACCAAACCGTCGTCGGTGGAAACGGCGATCCCGATATCATAATACTTTTTAAGCAGAAGTTCATCCTCTTGGATTTCAGCGTTTACCAACGGATACGCTTTTAGCGCACCGATCACCGCTTTGGTGAAAAAGGACATAAACCCGAGGTTGACGTCATGTTGCTCACGGAAAGATTCTTTGCGCCGACGCCGAATCTCCATCACCGCGGTCAAATCTACCTCATTAAAGGTTGTCAACATCGCGGCGTTTTGCTGGGCTTGTACCAACCGATTGGCAATCGTTTGGCGGCGACGCGTCATCCGCACCCGTTCCACCGGTTTGGCCGGATCCTCGGCGGGTTGTTTTTTCGCTTCCGCTTTGGGCGCTTTGGAAGCTGGCTTCGCCACAGAAGGAGACTGTTGTGGTTGTAGCTGTTTTCCATAGGCGTCCACATCTTCCGTTGTAATCCGACCCATGGGATCCCGTCTTCCCACCTTGTTAAGGTCGATCCCCAACTCACGGGCCCGTTTACGCGCAGCAGGAGTGGCCCAGGAGGTGTCTTGCCCATCGGTCTCGGTAACCTCTGCGCTCTCTTCTTCCTCAGCTTTCACATCGGTGTCGGGCTGTGCTTTTGCTGCCGGTGCGGGTTTACCGGTATCTGCTGTCCCTTCTCCGGTAGCCAAGAGAGCGATCACTTCCCCTACTTCGACCGTGTCGCCCTCCTGTTTTTTGATCTCCTTAAGGACACCAGCGTTCTCCGCCTGAATCTCCAGACTCACCTTATCCGTATCCAGCTCCAGTAGAACATCGCCTTCCTCGACGCTATCCCCTTCACTTTTTACCCAATTGGCGATCGTTCCTTCCGTAATGGACTCCGCCAGTTCCGGCACTTTTACTTCAATCACGGCCATTCCCTCCCGAGTTGGTTGCGGCTTCGATCGTTTTTAGGTTCAATGCTTCATTTACAATCCGTTCCTGCTCAATACGATGGACATCCGGAAGACCTTCGGCTGTACTGGAGCGCTCCCGCCGGCCGACATACTCCACAGACACACCAACAGGTGCCAGTGCACGCACACGGGGCTCCATATAAGTCCAAGCACCCATGTTTTTCGGCTCTTCCTGTACCCAGATAATTTCCTCCAGGTTACCGAAGCGGTTAATCGTTTGCTGGATTTCTTTGCCTGGGAAAGGATATAGCTGTTCTACCCGTAAAATATGAAGGTGCTCATGTTCACGGTGATCAACTCCGTCCAGCGCTTCCTCCAAATCGATGGCCACTTTTCCGCTACACAGAAGCAACCGTTTTACTCGATCGGGTGATCCGCCTGTGCTGGGGCTATCCATAACATGGTTGAACGAACCCTCTTGCAATTGGGACGCGGACACAATAACCCGTTTGTTTCGAAGCAGACTCTTTGGTGTCATCAACACCAATGGGCGCGCTTCTTCTTTACCCATGAAAAAGGCCTGACGACGTAACAGATGGAAATACTGAGCCGCACTGGTCAGATTGGCAACCGTCCAGTTGTTTTCCGCCGCCATTTGCAGGAAGCGTTCTAAGCGAGCACTGGAATGCTCAGGCCCCTGACCTTCATAGCCGTGGGGCAACAACAGCACCAAGCTGGACTTTTGTGCCCATTTGGCTCGGCCTGCAGCCAGGAATTGATCGAGGATCACCTGTCCGGCGTTGGCGAAGTCTCCAAACTGAGCTTCCCATAACACCAATGTCTCTGGTGCCGCCAAATTATAACCATACTCAAACCCTAGTACCGCTGCTTCCGACAGCGGACTGTTGTAAACGGTAAACGTCACGTTTACATCAGACAGGTGATGCATGGGACAGAAAGATTCTCCGGATTTGGGATCATGCAGTACCAAATGACGATGGGCAAAGGTGCCCCGTTGGGAGTCCTGACCGCTTAAACGAATCGGTGTGCCGTCGGTCAAAATAGTGGCAAATGCCAACGCCTCCGCATGGGCCCAATCGATACGAGGCTCTTCTGTATCAAAAACATCCACCCGTCGCGACAAAATTCGCTCCAACTTCGGGTATACCGTAAATCCTTCCGGAGTCTCCAGGAGCTCCTGGTTTACCTTTTTCAAAACCTCCACCGATACACCAGTCTTTACCGGCGGTCGATCGGATGCGACAACATCCGGTGGAAGCAGTTTTTCATCCACTTTGACCGATTTGGTCGACTTCATCTTTTTGTACGCTTCTTTTAAACGATCTTGAACGGCGTCTTCTATCTCCTTTACTTCCACAGAAGAGAGGGCCGCTTGAGAAACCAGCGCTTCAGCAAAACGAGTGCGTACAGTCGGGTGGTTTTTAATCAACGCATACAATTGGTGTTGGGTGGCAGATGGATCATCCATCTCATTGTGCCCAAAACGCCGATAGCCGATCAGATCGATCAAAAAGTCCTTGTGAAAACGATCCCGGTACTCACATGCCAAGCGCATCGCCGCCAAACAAGCTTCCGGATCGTCGGCATTGACATGAACGATAGGAACCTCAAAACCGCGAGCCATATCACTGGCATAAGTGGTAGAGCGAGAATCCTCGCTTTCAGTGGTAAAGCCGAGCTGGTTGTTGGCGATAATATGGATTGTACCCCCGGTCCGATATCCGGGCAGACGGCTTAAGTTCATCGTCTCAGGTACAATGCCTTCCCCTGGAAAAGCCGCATCTCCGTGGATTATCACCGTAAAGGCTTTATTCATATCCGGCTCCGGTATGCCGGCATGGTTTCGCGCTTCCTGTTTTGCCCGTGTTGCCCCTTCTACCACCGGATTGACAAATTCCAAGTGGCTGGGGTTGTTGGCTAAGCTGACGCGGGCATGAAGCGAATCCCCTTCGTCTACCTCTCGCTCCCCACCCAAGTGGTATTTCACATCACCGGTCCAGCCATAGTTAATCCCGACAGAGCCTTCCGATGGTACCAAATCTTTGTTGGGAGCATGATGGAATTCGGAAAATATAATTTCATACGGTTTGTTCAAAACGTGTGCCAACACATTCAGACGTCCGCGATGAGCCATGCCAAGCAATACATGTTGAATCCCGCCATGGACACTACAATGGATCAACTCATCCAGCATCGGGACCATCATATCGATACCTTCGATGGAAAAGCGCTTCTGCCCGACAAAGGTTTTATGGAGGAAGTGCTCAAACTCCTCCACTTGCGTCAAACGCTGCAACAGTTTTTTCTTTCTATTTTTGTCCAACGGCTTTTGGAACTGACGGGATTCCACCATCCGTTCCAGCCATTTTCGTTCTTCCAAATTATGAACATGGACAAATTGGAATGCGATCGACTGTGTATAGCTCTCCTTCAGCCGTTGGATCACATCCCATCCGGTACGGGCTCCTTCCGGAGCATCCTCCCCAAAAACTTGGGACGGGAGCGCTTTCAAATCCGCTTCAGTAAGCCCTACCGATTCTGGTTGCAACAAACGGGTGTCCACTTGCTCATCTGATTTTAAAGGGTTGATGCGGGCAGCCAAGTGACCGTAAGTGCGGATATTTTGTGCCAGACGTTCCGCTGCCACCACTTTAGACATGCTGACGCCGTCCATTACCGCCATCGGTTCCTTCGCTTCTCCAGCCCCTACAGGTGGACCCCAACGTTCAAACAAATCTCGAATACCAGCATCTACTGCATTCGGGTTCTCGCGATAACGTTCATACTGTTCCTGGATATAACCCAGGTTAGGACCATAAAAATTTTGCCATGGATTGGAATTGCCAGGTCCGTCGGTCTCCATTCACCAAACCTCCAACTATCTGTTTAAAAAATCCTCTCTTACCTCTATACCTCTATCCACTCTCCACGTCAAGCCCAAAGGGTATAATCTTTGATTAAAAAAATTGCTTTAACGCTGTAATAGCGCCATTTATACAAATCCGTTCACTTTATGACCAAAATTAAACCTTCCACTAAGTATCGCTTTTTGATCTCCTTGCCCACGCGGGAAAAAAAGGATATGATTCCCCTATGGATTTAGCTTGCCCCTTTCAGACAGTTTCGTATGTAGATCAGAATGGGAGGCCGGACATGCGACAGCAACGTAAAAAAAGGAAAAAGAAAGATCTTATTCCGTTGCTCTTTCTGCTCGTCCTCTTCACTTTCCTCATGCTGAAATTTCCGGATAAAGCCGGACAAGATCGTATCGGCGGCTCTCTCTCCGAGCAGGGAAAACAGGAAATCCCAGCGGAATACATCCCAATCTACCAAGCGGCCGAGCGGGAGTACGGAGTGCCATGGCAATTGCTCGCATCCATTCACCGAATTGAAACCCGTTTCTCTACAATGGATCCCATGATTAGTCCCGTTGGGGCAAAAGGTCATTTCCAATTTATGGATTGCACCTGGTTGGGATGGGATTATCAACACTGTGATGGGTTGGGAAGCCTTCCCGACCAAGAAGTAGACATTACCGATCCTGCATTGATCGAACGCTACGGCGGTTACGGCGTCGATGCATCTGGCAACGGTAAAGCCGACCCCTGGGACCTACAAGATGCCACCTTCTCCGCCGCCAACTTCCTCTCCCGCTATGGTGCCACAGACGGCGATTGGGAACGGGCACTGTTTCAATATAACCGCAGCCACAAATACGTCCGTGAAGTGATACAAGTAGCGAAGTCCTACTCGGAACCCCAATAAAAAACCCTCGTTTGATACCGAGGGTTTTTGTGTTGGTCCAGTAACGGCTTGAACCTCTGGCCTAAAAAAAGTCGAGCCAGCGGTGTGAATGGAACACCGAATGAAAGATAAATCCAAAAGCTAAGGTCATTTACCAAGGTAGCTTTTTTATTTTAGCCACCGTTACGGCATCAAACACCTCGGTTCACCCAATATGTTTTAAAACTTCGACATAAATCGACATATTTCGATCCTGAATATGACCCTTTTTGCCCCCATTTTGAATGTAAATGAATTATTACCAGATCAAAAGGTGACTTCCACTACTTACACCAAACTAGGCGTTCTCTATATGCAACAAAATAAGTTAGCTGAGGCAAAAGAGACTGTCAATCAGGCAATTAGTATCGCTGATAAGTATAACGATGTTCCTCGTTTAACTTATGCTTTGATGCTGATGGGTGATTTACTAAAAAATAAAAAAGAAGACCATGATGCGATTTCATATTATCAACGATCTCTTGATCTATCACGAAAGCACCATTTAAAACATAGAGAGTACAAACTTTTGCTTAAACTTGCGCAATGCTGGCACCAATTGAATGAGCAGGAATTTCAAAAATGTAGCCGGAATATGTATGAAGTAAAAATTGAACTCATCAACAAGGAGGGTGACATTTTTGAGGAACAAGATTAAGCTATTACTAGCCGTAGCTATTGTTCTTACTACGTTTCTAATGTCTACATCTATCCAAAATCACCAAACAATTTTGACGGATGAAGAAGCTCCACTAAGTGAACCAATAAGAACATAAACTGGATCACCATCCCCAGGATGACTATTACACCTTTTATGATTGAGTAGAAAGAAACGGCTAACTCTTCTCACGCTATATACAGTTTTTTCATTACGGACCCCCTCTAACGGTTACCCATACCTTCACGTCAAGACTTTTACACCGGAGCACATCCCACAGCAAGCGCGCTTACAAAAATCCAAACGTAGAACGACTCAACAGACAAAAAAACTAAAAACTTGTCGTTGACCTTCAATAATTTCCCGGAAAGGATCAACGACAAGTTATCCCTTTTTCAATATTTAACCACCTAACGTGTCTGTTAGGTGCTTCTTTTTGTGCGATTCCCCTGCTATTCCAGCCCATACATCCAGAGTTGAGTTTTAATATCATATCCCGAAATGATTGGTAACGGTGAAGAAGTCAAAATTCCCGAGTCGGTCTTATCATTGCAGATCTCACCCTTAACATTCCATTGCGGAGTCGATTGCAGAAGAAAAAGAGGGGATGCAAAAATATACCCAAAAGGGGGGAATCATTTTTAACATGAACAATAACGAAATAATTTGCAGAAATTTCGCAAATATTATAGGTGGCCAACATGGATTTACGGGTGGGAAATGTGTTGCTACTATACCGCGAAGTCAAATAAGAGCAACTATATTAGGGGTGCGCTTTAGTGTAACTTCTTCTTTCTCATTTGAATCAAAAAATAATTTAAGTGGCAAAGCCTTATGTCTGGGAAGAGTAGCACTTTTACAAAAAGAAGTTGAGCCATTTGTTGCTGTCATCCGAGATCAGGGAATCATCGTTTCGTCTATTCACAACGAATGGTTGTTCGAGAAACCCCGCTTAATTTATGTCAATATCGAATCGGTTGAAAAGCCATTACTTTTTGCAAGAAAAGTGAGGAAAGCGTTACAGGTTATTTGAACAAACGCCATATGTAATCGCCATTTCGACTCATATGGCTTTCTGTCCTTCAATAAAAGAAAGAAACATTAATCGAAGCATCCCCAAAGGGGGTATTGAGCAAAGCGCCATTCCTCTCGCCACTTTAGAAGTGGGAGTCTTCTGACGCAAAAGGTTTAAAAATCTTTAAGTAAATGGATGTGAGAAGGTTGGATAAAAAACAATCGATTTATAAAGTGAAGACGACCATTACGGAACTTCGAAACGCAAAGATTAGAAGGGCCCCAAAAAAAGGCTCATTGTTTGACAAAGGGCGCGCACCACGGTTTTTAAGACGTGGCAAGGAACCTAAACTAACCGGACGAATTGTTGTACCAGGTAATCCTCAATACAACTCAGCTCGACAGGAGTTCAACACCTTCTTCAACAAATTTCCACGGGTGATCGTATTTGCACAGAAGACTCAGGATGTCGTCAACGCCATACGTTGGGCTCGCTTTAATAACGTTCCGATCCGAATGCGCTCCGGCCGCCACAGTTACGAAGGATTGTCAGTCGTCAATGGAGGAATCGTGATAGATGTGAGTGACATGCATGATGTCGATGTCAATCGCAAGCGTGGCACTGCCACCGTGCAGACCGGTATACGTGGCGGTGCCTTAAACGAAGCACTTTGGACTGAGCGGCGAGTCGTTCCAGTTGGTCTCTGTCGCACAACAGGTATCGGTGGGGTTACCTTGGGGGGAGGTCATAGTATTCTGTCCCGGCAATTCGGCCTCACGCAGGATCATTTGCTAGCTGCTGAGATTGTCATGGCCGACGGTCGTGTGCTCCACGCCAACGCCGACCAACACCCTGATCTATTCTGGGCATTACGTGGGGGTGGAGGCGGCAACTTTGGCGTCTGTACCACCTTCCGCTATCGCACCCACCCCATTAACACAGTTGCCTACGCAGAAATAACCTGGGACTTACGAGACATGGAGCGGGTAATACGAGTTTGGCAGGAGTATACAGCCCCTGGCACAGACCCAAGGCTGGGCCCTCTTCTTATGGTTTCTAACGGATTACAGGGGCCATCGCAGAACCCCGTATTCTTTCAGGCTGTCTTTCTCGGTTCAACCACAGAAATGCTCAAATTACTGCTACCCTTACTTCGGACCGGTTCGCCACGGAAGGCGACTATCGAAAAGATGACTTGGATCGAGTCCGTACGCCGGGTAGCGGATGCCCAGACAAGTAATCCTTATCCCTTTAAGGGCGTAGCACCCTACGTTCACCGGCTTCCAAGCGCTGCAATTTCCACGATCCGGCGTTTTATCGAAAAACCCCCTACCTCCTCGGCTGGCGTTTTTTTCCATGGCTTAAATGGGGTAGTGGCTAAAGTACCGAGTCGGAGTACTGCCTACTTTTGGCGTCGGGCTTGGTCGGACGTGACAATCCAGGCCACTTTAGGCACACCGGCAGAGGCTAAGAAAGGCATCCGTTGGGTGGAGAACCTTCGTCGAGCGATGCTTCCCTTTACTCATGGAGTTTACGTCAATACACCGGATCTCTACATTAAGAACTGGCCTCAGGCGTACTACGGTGGCAATTTCGATCGACTGACACGAGTAAAGGCCAAATACGACCCGAAAAACATCTTCAAATTCCCACAGAGCATCCCGCCAGCGCGTCGATAGATCCACTTCCTAATCCTTAACCGCCTTCTCATTACTTCGACCGCATCAATAAAACGGTAAACGAGTCTTCACAGGGCTGCTTATGCTTACCGAAACCGTATAAGCCGGATTCAAGGATGAATGCATGGAAGGACACACTGTCACCTAGATGAGATCAATCCATATATTTGATGAGAAGAGGGGAGCCATCTAAGTCGTGAACCTCTTTCTTTTTTTGTGTTAAAGTAAGAATCAGAAAATTTACGATCAAGTGTAAGTCACGTATGATTCATCAAAGCGTGTAAGTGACTAAAGTTGCAGTAGGAGATCAATTTAGGTGCAAAACGGAGGATCAATAGTATTTGATGGTATCACGAAAACAGCAATATATTGATCAGCTTTCACTTCAAAATTAACGATAGCGGAACGGCATAAGCGAATGCTTTAAAGCCTTCATCGTTTGGATCATGAGCAAATGGAGTAATTGTACCGACAAAGATTCGTAAGTTTCGCTGCTGCACCTTTGTGACCACTTCTTTCATACTCGCGATGATCTGATCCGCATCAGCGTTTCCGAAAATATCATTAATGCCTTGAGTGTGTATTACAATCGAAATATAACAAAAAACCCCCGATATCTCGAAGGTTTTTGGTGGTGGAGCATAGCGGGCTCGAACCGCTGACCTCTACACTGCCAGTGTAGATTATCATATTTCTTCTTGATCACCTCCATGATATGGAGGCTTATTTTGTGCACTTATTGAGGGTTTTCCTTGTTTGAAAATGCCTCTAATTAACTCTAATTTACTGTAGTGTGTGGTCAAAATGTGGTCAATGTGGTCGAGGAACAAAATACGAACTGACCCCTGGCTCTCTCCCCATTTTACTTAAAAGCAGATCACTCAGATTGATCTATGAAAATTATTTTATTCATATGAGGGGAAGTGGACAAAAAATGGCACTAAAATGCGAACAATAATATATTGGAATAGATTTAATTTGCTAATAGGGAGGCAATCATATACAACATCTGAATTAATTAAATGTGTGTAAAAAATATTTCTTTTAGGAGGAAAAAGTCGTAGTCCGTCGAATTATAGATATTTGTCTAAAGTGAGGTAAATTTTTCATTTCTTCATACTGGAATGAAAAACAATAATATTGGATTTAGAGGTGATTAAAGGAAAAACAAAACCCAATCTTGCCCATCTTACAACAAAATATGAGAGGAGAACAAACACATGTCTCAGAAGGTGATGAAACGTCTTTCATGGATTTCGATCATCGTCATTATCGCACTAGCTGGATCAACCCTGCTTCCGGATTATTCCCAGGCGTATGCGGCTAGTAAAGCAGCGGAGGAACGAAAAAACCAAAAGCAAGAGATTGTCGGAATGCGGACGGAAAATTCCAAAACCTACATCAAGGGTGACAATACATATGTTTTGGAAGAGTACCTAGAACCGATTCATTTTAAGGAAGGTGGGGAATGGGAAGAGATCGACAATGATATCCAATCCGTCACCGCCAATAAAGCAATGGATGAAGAACTCATCTATGAAAACAAAGCCAACCGTTACCGTGCCGGTTTTGCCACCGACAGTCGGGCAGATACCCTCCTGCGCTTTCAACTGGACAATGCAGCAGTTCAGTTTTCTCTAGTCGACGGTAAAGCGGTGAAGGCGGAGAAAAAGGACAACCAAATCGCCTACAACGACGTCTACCCAGACACTCACCTTGTCTACTATACGGACAACACCGGGGTTAAAGAGGAATGGATTCTCGACAAATACAACGGGCAATCCAAGCTGACAATGGCCTTTGAAACCGATGGCGTTGAGGCGAAAAAACAGAAGGACGGGTCCATTGATTTCGTGGATGAGAAGGGAGAAGCGCTTTTCTCCATCCCCCGTCCCTTCATGGTGGATAAAAACCTGCGCTATTCCGGGGATGTTCAATTTACCCTCCGGGAAGAGAAGGGCCAAACCTATCTCGACCTGGAATTGGATGAAAAGTGGCTACAAGATCCGGACCGCACCTATCCGGTGACGGTGGACCCCTCCCTGATCGTGCAAGGTTCCGACAAAACCAGGGACACCTTTGTCGGGGAGAAGGAGCCAACCCGAAACTTCGGCGCCCTCACCTACTTCACTGTCGGCAACAACCCCGACCATGGGAGAAGCCGTGCCTTGCTGAAGTTCGATTTGCAACCGATCCTCAGCAATGCAACCATTACCTCGGCTAAACTGAGTGTCTACCAGACCAACGCCTCGACCAAAGCAGAGCGGGAGAACCTGCACCCGATCACCGAAACCTGGACGGAAACCGGGGCCACCTGGAACAGACAGCCCCAGGTGGGAGCGGCTATCTCGAATCAGACGGTGACCGATGCCGATTGGTACGACTTCTTCCTGACTGCCCTGGCCCGTGACTGGTACAGCGGCAAAACCGCCAACCACGGTGTCTCCATCCGCCATGCCACGGAAACCAATGACCGCAAGTCCTATTTTTCCAGCGAATACGCCGCTGATCCAACCAGGAAGCCTAAGTTAACCATCACCTATACCATTGATCCTTTGGGCAAGGAAGAGTTCTGGACTACCGCAGCCTCCAACGTGAATACCTACAATGGAAACTTCTTCCTGTGCGATTGTTCCGAAACCCGGGATATCAATATCCCAGGGCGCGGCATTCCAGCAGCGGTAGAACGGGCTTACAACAGCCGCTCGACGGAAAGTGGAATCTTCGGCTACGGCTGGACCTCAAACTTGGAGCAACGTATCACGGATAACGGCCATGGTCCCTTGATTTATACCGATGGGGATTGGACGACCCATACCTTTATTCCTAACGGTAACGGTACTTATCAGGCTCCACCGGGGATTCATTTTGAGTTAACGAAAAAAAGTGGCTATATCCTGGAGGATAAAGAGCAAACGAAATACCAGTTTAATACCGCTGGTCGTCTTACCTCCATCACCGATGCCAACAACAACAAGACGACTATTAGCTATACGGGAAGCAATCCCACCAGTATCACCGATGCATCTGGACGCAAGGTCAATCTTACTTTTAACACAAGTAACCGCGTCACTAAGGTAACCGATCCGGCCAGTCGCACGACGGAATACACTTATGACAGCGCCGATAACCTCAAAACCGTAACCAAGAAAGATGCCGCCGGTAAAACCTTGTCCACTGTCACATACGGGTACGACGCCGATCACAACCTGACGTCAATCAAGGATGCCAACGGCAACGATAAAACGGTGGAATACGACAGCGAACAGCGGGTGAAACAACTCTCCGAACCCATCACCATCGACGGAGAGAAAAAACAAGCTAACACCGCTTTCCAGTACGACGCCACCAACAGACTCACCACCGTCACTAACCCTAAGGGAACCAAGACTGTTTACACCCATAACGAATACGCCAACGTTACCCAGATCACCCAGGATCCCAACGGGTTAAACATCAAGCAAACCTTTACCTACAACGACAAAAACGAACTGATCAGCGAAAAGGACGCCAATGCCAACGCAAACAACAGCGATGCCACCTACAACTATACCTACGATGACAACGGCAATTTAACCAGCGTTACCAATCCGCTGAAGGAAAAATCGACAACAGAATACGATGAGAACAACAACCCGATCAAGGTGACAGATCCAGAAGGAAACACGACTACCAACGAATTTGACGACAATGGTAATTTAACCTCCACCACGGACCCTGTGGAAAAATCCGCCGCCACCCGCGTGGATGATGTCGGCAATGTGATTGAAGAGACTGCCGCCATAAGCCCAGGGGTAAACCTGGCCCGCAACGGCAGCTTTGAAAAGGGAAGCGGCAGCCTGCCGGATGGATGGTACCAATTCCCGTCTACTTCAACCGCCGTCCGTTGGGCCAACGGTGGGCTGACGACCAACGGGATCACCTTGGGTGATAAGAGGATCGAGATTGTTAACCCGACTGAAGATACCCTGATCGGAAGCGGAAGCAACTATACCATCCCCTATGATTCTGAGCAAACCTACTTTGCCAGTGGGATCGTTCAGGTGGCAAACGCCCAGGGGAAAGCTGGAATCCAGATTACAGGCTATAATGACCAAAACCAAATCACCGGTCGGATCAAGTCCAACGAAATCAGCGGCACCCAGGGACCCATCCGCTTGCATGCGGTGGCAGAAGCGGGAGCGTTTCCGAAAGAGACCACCAAGCTTCGGGTTCGGGCCTACACTTTCCACAACAACGGTCAAACTGCTGGCACTTACCGCTTCGATGGCCTTCAGTTGGAGGAAGGTTTCCTCGGTGGGCATAACCTCCTGGAGAACTCCGGCATGGAACGGCCCAACGCCCAGAATGCCACTATTCCCGATGGATGGTTTATGTCCCCCTTGACCGGTCCCTCGGACACTCTGGTTACCACCGATGCCCACACGGGTCAACGATCTGTTCGATTGGTCGGAGAAGCCGGGAAATACAAATCGATCTACCAGGACATTCCCGTTAAAGGAAATGCGGGAGCCGTCTTTACCATCTCCGGCTTTTCCAAGGTGGAGAAACCTAATCCTAATGGTGGTATCTACGGCTACATTGTCAGAACCTACCTGGGATCGACGGAGCAGGAGACCTTCACCTACCATTTTGATAAGTCCAAATCCCACGACTGGCAACATCTCGCCCGTGAGATTAAAACAACAAAATCCTTTGACCGCATCCGAGTCCATTACCAATTCAGCGAACAATCCGGAAGGGCCTGGTTTGACACTGCCAAGGTGATCCCCGGATCAATTACTACAAAGTACGGATATGACAGCAACAAAAACTATCAGACGAAAACCACCGATCCGGAAGGGCGCGTCACCGAGTCGGGATATGATACCGTAGGGAACCAGACCAGCGAGAAAAAGGGATCTGACACCACCACCTTCGCCTATGACGGGGCTGATCGCCTTACCAAGGTAACCGATACCAAAAGGAATGAAACCAGCTACACCTACGACGGCAACGGCAACAAAACCAAGGTAACAAATGCTCGCGGCAAAGAGACCACCTATGAATACAACGAACAGGATCAGGTACGTAAAATCATTGATGCTCTAGGAGAGTCTGTTCTCTTTGCTTACGACATCAACGGCAACCTAACGAAGATGACCCAACCCAATGGCAACACGGTCGAATACGATTATGACGCTGTCGATCGACAAACGGCTATCTCCTACAACGGAGAGAAGAAGTATTCCTTTGAATACGACTCTAACAGCAACATCACAAAAGAGACGGATGAATCTAAGAGCCAATCCTCCACCTTCACCTATGATGATGACGATAAACTGAAGACGGTAAAGGAACCGAACAACAACCAAACCGATTATACCTACGACAAAAATGGTAACGTCACTGAACAAAAATTGACTGCTGGTAGTATGACCGTTACCCAAGGCTTTGGGTATAATGGCAATAACCAATTGACCCATGTCAAGGAAAGCAATAAAAACCGAGCGATCTATACCTACAACGAGAATAATCAAGTTGCCAGCCGCAAAAATGAAGACGGTACTATTAGCCTCTTCTACTACAACGGTGACGGTGACTTGGTAGAGCAAGTTGTATTCGACAAAAACGGAGAGCAGAAAGAATCCTATACCTACACCTACGACAACAAGGGGAATATCACCCGGTTAAAGGATTCTAAGGGTACAACGACATATGTGTATGACGAGCTGGAGCAGCTAACCAAGGAAACCCGCCCAGATGGAACGGTTACGGAATATACCTATGATGCTACCGGTAACCGTTTGACTAAGAAGGTAACTAAGGGCAGCAACACCACGACTACGAACTATACCTACGACGATGCCGACCAGTTGACTAAAGTGGATGGCCAAGCCTACTCCTATGACAAAAATGGTAACTTGACCAGTGACGGTAAACGAACCTATGTTTACGATGCGGAAAACCGTCTTACCACCGTTAAGGAAGGCGACAAAACCCTTGCCTCCTACACTTACCAGGCTGACGGCATGCGCAAGACCATGACCACGGGTTCCACAACTATAACGTTCCATTACGATGAGAACAACAACGTCACCTATGAGACCAACCAGAATAACCAAATCGTCGCCAGCTACACCTATGGAGCCAACAATGAACTGGTCAGTATGACCCGAGGCGGGAAGACATACTATTACCAAACCAACAACCGTGGCGATGTAACTGCCATAACCAACTCCACGGGAGCGGAAGTGGCGACGTATGAGTATGATGCCTTTGGGAAACTGCTGAAGGAAACGGGCACAGTGGAGAATCCTTATCGGTATGCAGGGTATCGGTATGATGAGGTAACGGGGCTGTATTATCTCCAGAGCCGATATTATAACCCGGATACAGGGCGGTTTTTAACAAGGGATTTGTTTGAGGGGTTTGAGGATGAGCCACTGAGTTTGAATAAGTATGCATATGCAAACAATAACCCAGTGAAATATATTGACCCAAATGGTATGGCAAAATGCAGCTATAAATACGTGACGACTCTGAAAGGAAGTACTAAAGTTCAAAAAATGCTCTTAAAGGTAGCTCTAGTCAGTTTAGGGGCGCTTTTTGGTGGGGGAATAGGAGGCTTTGCAATATCAGTATTAATGTCTGTTTTAGACGATATTCTCCCTCGTACTCAGTATGTAAAGACAAAAGTTTATCAAAAGATATGTGGCAAAAAACTTACTGCTAAGTATGTCGCTAGTTACTATAAAAAATCGAACTACACAGGTTACATCAGAACTAAAACAACGTATAGAACGGTTAATCTAAAATAAATTTGTATAATGGGAAAAAAGGGCGCCATGCGCTGGCGCCTATTTTTTCAAGTAAACTTGCATAATTGTAATGTATAATAAGACTGGCCACGAAATAGATTTTCATGAAGCCTGAAGATTGAATATCGTAAAACATACCTTTGCCTTTTAAGGAGGCGGTTAATTTGGGGAAAATCGAATGGAGTATAGAGAAAGTGAAATCATTAATCCAGATAATATGGCTAATTCCAACTATTGTATTAACCTCTATTTCTATAGTAACTGACAGTATGCTTTGGGTTGACATTGCAGTTATTCTTTTTGGACTGATGTTTTGCATTTTAGGAATAATAGATTTGAAAGTCGATAAAAAACGTTCACTGCTCTTGATAATTTCGGGATCAATTTGTGCATTAGCGAATCTAATTCGTTTGTTTGTATGATTTAACCAATGCTGGGGACCGGCACATTGATGTGGACTAATCTAGCTTTCACATAACAACAAGATTGAAATAACAAAGCCGGGTGGGATTACTCCCTTCCCGGCTTCGCTGTGTCTATCGTTGAATATTTACCGTATCCCCGGCTTTCACCATATCAGTAAACCACCTAACCGCACTGTCTTTCCGCTCAAAGGCGTGTTGCGGTTTTCCGTTAATCGTAACACGAATATACGGTTTCGCCCCCGGTTTCGAATCATCGGGAGCGGGCTTCGGTTCCTCCTTCTTCTCCCCAAACATCCGCCGCCAGTTTACGATCCCAACCTCACCGGTCACCTTGATGCCGTTTTTCTGCTGCCATTTCTTCAGTGTTTCTTCCGTTTTGGGTCCGAAGATACCTACTTGCCGCCCGTTGCGTGTCACTGGGGTAACTCCCAGAAAGAGTTGGACGGCCAAAATGTCGTTGCCCTCCATTTGCGGAATCACTCGTTTCAAGGTTCGAGTGAACCGCGCACCGTTGGGAGCGCTGTTCAACCGGTCTAATTCTTCCTTTGTCCACTTCGGAAAGGAGTCCGCTTTTTTGGGCAGCTTCAGGAAAGACGCAACCCCTTCCGCTGTGGCTCTCGCTAGACCGTCCTTAAATGATTCTTGTTTGAGCAAACTAGCCTCTCGTGCATTAGTGAGAAACAGATATTCAATCAGAATGGACGGGATGTTGTTGCTCGTCCGTAAAACACCCAGATTTGCCGCTTTCTTACCACGATCCGTAATACCATAGCCACGAAGGAATCTCATAACGGAAGCATGGACGGCATTTTGCAAAGCAATGTCATGGCTTTTTCCATTCGAAAACCGGAACGTCTCGAATCCGTTGGCGCTTGTGTTGGAAAAGGCATTGTTGTGAAAACTCAGAAATGCCTTAGCCCCCTTACGTTCCGCGATCCGTCCGCGTTCAGTGACTTCAATTAACGAATCACCGGTTCGTGTGTACTCTACGATACAATTCCACCCTTGAGTAAGATATTTGCCCACGCGTTTCGCTATATCCAGGCACCATGTTTTTTCAATGATGCCATTACCGCTTGCTCCCGGATCTTTTCCCCCATGCCCCGGATCGACGACAACTTTAATCATTGCTATCATCCCCTCTCTCTTGTTTCAGTAATTCCACACCCACAATAGGACGAGGTGTTTCCAAAATCCCAACAGAAAGCGGCCCTACATCTGCGGAGATCGCATAGACAGGCCGCCTTGATGGTTCCTTTTCTTTTTGAGGGCTATCCTCGGCAGCGGGAGGTTTGTTCTCTTGCTCCCTTGGCTTTGTATCCCTTGGTTTTGTAGGGGAAGGGGTCACACCCGGTCCCTGTTTTCCAGGTTCGCCCGAATAATTGCCTCGATCTCCTGCCGGCGGATTGTCCCTACCACTTCCTCCACTTCCTCCGGCATTTTCGGATCGGCGCCGCTGTTGCGGAATGTCGTCCAAGTGGCTAACAAGGTCAACACGGTCCCGGCGAACGTCGTTATTGCTGCGGCTGTCTCGTCGGGGATCGTTATTCCTACCAGTGCCAGCCCTTGCCGGATCGCGAGGAGAATCATCCCCACGACTGCCATCTGATGAGGCTTTTTCATGTTCAGAAACGCTCTTACTACCATTTTCAACTGATTCATTTTCTTCCCTCCCTGGGTTATAGGCCAGCCCCAACACTCCGATGAGCATGACAGAGAACGCCAGCCATGGGAACCAACGCGGCATCATCGGTATCACCCCTCTTTTTTGCCTTTCATCCACTGACGGATTTCAAGAATGCTCATCCTTTGCTCCTCTTGCACCCTCCTGATTTCTTGCATCCCCTCGACAAGATCATGGAGGGCTGCGGCCTGTTTTTCGTTATTACTCTGTGCCTTTGCGAGAGCTTGCCACAGTTGGGCAGTTACCTTCTTTTCTTCCTCCCACTCACGGGATAGCTGGGCAGCTTGGTCATTAACTTTTGTGTACAGAAAGACCAGAGCACTGGGCATCCATGCTTGCACCTCCTTTGCCCATCTCTGTGATGGAGGGACAACAAAAAAAGCGCCATGGCGCTCTCTTTACGTCCGGTTGCCGGCGGTGGTGATTGTACCAAGGCCGTTGTTCTGAAAATTGGCGACTTTACCACCGTTATAGCAATCATTATTGGTAATCATGTTCCCAACACAGGTGTTTGTCACACTGATCCCATAGTCCGTGTACGTACCCGCTCGGACCGTATTCCCCTGGATATTGTTGTTATGCGAATTAATAACAACCCGAATGTTGGCATGTCCGGCGCTGGCACCCGTACGTTGATTGTCTTTGCTCAAATTTCCACTAATCGTGTTTTCGCTGGCAGTAGCCAAGTAGATCCCATGCTGTGTACAGAATGTGACCGTATTGTTTGCGACCGTCGAATCTTCTGTATTGTAGAGACCAATTCCATGCAACCCACAAGTGCGGATAGAGTTTCCGATGAGAGTGATTCGATATGCATTCTCAATCCTGATACCGGTATCAGCCATATTGGACAGGTTATTCCCGGAAATAACCATGGTGGATGCTGTGCCATTGTCCGATTTCACATATATCCCATAACCGTTTGTACCGCCATCGGTAACCCGGATGATGTTGTTTGATACGACAGAATTAAAGGCACTGTCCACCATGACAATGCCGGCAAAGCATTGAGCGATGTAGTTGTTTTCTATAATACATCTTTCTGACTGATCAAAATGGATAGCGGCAGCCCTGACACCGTAAATGTGACAATTCAACAACCTGGTCGAATAATGAACGATATTATTGGTGGGTCGAACGCTTCTAACCGCACTACCCACTGTATCAAAACGACATCCCTCTATAGCCACATCGTGGCATACTGTCTGGTCATAGCTTCCATACCACGGAAACTGACCCTGATTTTCCGACGATGCTATTTGAATAGCTTCATCTTCCGAGTTTTCCAAATAACAATCCCTGACCCTGACATGATGTGAGCCGTGAATCTTGATGAAGTGACTACCAATCGGACAATCCACCATCTTTATTTTCTCAATAGTCACCCTGCGGCTGTGAGAAAAAGCAATCCCAGTACATCGATTCGGGAAAACGTACTTGTTCAGATTTAGGTTACCACCCTCGATAAAAACATCACTGATCCCGTTATAACCGGACACATTTGACCCCGGATCTAAAAGGAAGATGCAATCAATATCGTCGTTCCGTAGAATTGTGGTGTTTGCATCCATCTTAATCCTAGTCCCGGACTTCACCCGCAGGGTTCTCTGAATCCGGTAAGTTCCGCCGGGGATGTATACTTCTTTCCCACCTTGATCCAGGGCTTTTTGCAGGTAGGGGGATTCATCCGCCCGCGTGCCGTCCCCTTTGGCTCCGAAGTCTAGCACGTTGATCACACTGCTACCAAGTTTGTTCCAATCCGTCCATCGATCCTGATACCAGTGTCGGAACCACCCGCCAGTAAAGGGAGCGATATTTCCATGGACGTAGAAATACTGGGTGAAACGCAGGTTGCTTACTTTGTGGTTTAAAGACATACTGCAAGCGATCCTGGGTCGATTAGACGAACAGGGAGCCGGCATTAAGGGAATCAATGAACGTTTGGATCGGATCGAGGGGGATATTGCTCAAATAAAGGGAGACATTTCCGAACTTAAAAAAGGACAAGCAGACATACAAGAGGACATCCGAGTATTGGTTCGGGATATGGGTGAGCACGATTTTGAAATCCGAAAACTGAAGCGGAGGATGGCTGAGTGAAAGGATATTTCCGAAAGCGGGGAAAGACTTGGTCCTTTACCCTGGACATAGGGAAGGATGCCCAAAGTAAGCGAAAACAAAAGACTAAGGGTGGGTTTAAGACCAAGAAGGATGCAGAACGGGCATGCAATGAACTTATCAATCAAATCAACCGGGGAGAATACTTTGAACCAACTCAAGCCACTTTAAAGGAGTTTCTTCACGAGTGGCTTGAGTCTTCCGCCAAGCCATCTTTACGCCCCGGGACATTGGATACCCATCAAATCGTGATCGGTAAACACATTATCCCTGAACTGGGTAACATCAAGTTAACCAACTTGACCCCTGTTCACATTCAGAAATTTTATTCCAATAAGCTAGCAGCCGACTTGTCTGCTGAGTATGTCCGGTATATGCACTCCATACTCCGTAACTCATTGGGTCAAGCTGTTAAGTGGCAAATGATATCTAAGAATCCTGCGGAGTTGGTGACGCCACCGAAAATAACCGGGAAAGAAAAAACTACCTGGACGATCGAGGAAGCGAATCAGTTTCTCCGATACGTCGCAGAAAATGACGAACGTTTTTTCATTTCCTACCTCTTGGCGATCCACACCGGCATGAGGCAAGGAGAAATCCTGGGACTCCGGTGGAAAGATTGCGATCTGGATAATAACAGACTCAGTGTTATTCAAACATTATGCCGAACAAGCAAAGGACTTATTTTTCAAGAACCAAAGACCAAAGGTTCAAAACGCGTCATCGCCTTAACGGATGAGATCGTTGCCACCTTAAAAAAGTATAAAGCAACGCAAAACAGACATAAGCTTCTGCTCGGCACTGCTTACGAAGATCATGATCTTTTGGTCTGTACACTCGAGGGGAAACCAATTCACCCCCGAAACCTGCAACGGCATTTTCACCGTATGATTCAACAAGCTGAAGTTCCCAAGATTCGTTTCCACGATTTACGTCACACCCATGCAAGCATTATGTTACAGTTGGGCGAACATCCGAAAATCGTCAGCGAACGGTTAGGACACAGTAGAACCAGTATCACATTGGATATTTACAGCCATGTCATACCCAACCTTCAAGCTGAAGCGGCCAAAAAATTCGGAGACGCGATGAAGGGAAAAGACCAGAGAAAATCCAATGAATAAAACCAATGTGGTCAAAATGTGGTCAAACCCGTCTTTTCAAACTGAATACGGAGGTGGTTAAAGTAGAAAAACCCCCGATATCTCGAAGGTTTTTGGTGGTGGAGCATAGCGGGCTCGAACCGCTGACCTCTACACTGCCAGTGTAGCGCTCTCCCAGCTGAGCTAATGCCCCCTATTTTTTATTTATTATTTGTGGCGACAAAGATTATTATACCGAATCTGAGGAGAGAGTCAACCCTTTTTCATAAAAAAGATGCCGACTCTTTACAGCATCTTTTTCAAGAGAAGAGGATCGGGTATCACATGTTTGCTACAAAGATTTCACCTTCAAAAAATGGATGAGTTGGATTGTTAGACATGGGAGCCAAGGTAGCAGGAAGAGATCGTTACATCCGCAAAAAAACTCCTTGATTCCGTCGATAAGAATCTCCCACTTCTCAACATTAGCCAAAGCGGGAGAGTTTCACCCCATCATTCCATTCACAAAAGGATTACTCTCCTGTTCACGTCCAATGGTGGTTACGGGACCGTGGCCGGAATATACAACGGTTTCCTCCGGTAATTCCATCAACACGTCATGTATCGACATCATCAAGGTTGAATAATCGCCACCTGGTAAATCCGTACGGCCGATGGAACCGGCGAAGAGAACATCCCCGCTAAAAATCATTCCCTCCAACACAAACGAGATACTGCCGGGAGAATGGCCGGGTGTGTGAATCACCTCAAATTGTTCTCCTAACAGTTGCAGAATCTCTCCCCCTTGTAGGATATGTTCAGCAGGATTACAAACCACAGTTGCAACACCCGGAAACAAACTGGAGCCGTTTCGCTGTGGATCCGCTAACCACTCACTCTCTTCCTGGTGGATATATACCGGCGCTTTCGTTTGTGCTCGCACCTTCTCCAAACCACCGATATGGTCGAAATGAGCATGGGTCAATAAAATCGCTTCTACTTCTAACTCCATTTCTTTTATTCGCTTCAACAACGCCTCCGGCTCGCTCCCCGGATCGATAACGATGCCTTTTTTAGTCGGTTCATCAAAGACGAGATAAGCATTGGTTATAACAGGCCCCAGGGGATAGGTTTCCACTTGTAACAAGATTTTTCCCTCCATTTCATTATTAAGTGGACATCTTGAGACAGCGTACATGTTTTGGCGGTGACAGGCAACACTAGGAGCAACTAATCGGGAAAGGAAGGAAGGCCATGATTTTTCGTGTGTTCACCCTCATTTGCGCGGTTGGCCTCCTTTTTGGCTGCCAGCCTGCCAACAAGCCGCCTGCCAATGAATCAGCGCCTCCTAGAGATGAAGGACGCCATGTGGAGCGCGTACGCCAAACCGCACCAGATCCAACCCGCAAAAAAACACCCCAAGCCGTGGCGAATCGGTTGGTGCAAATCGCCACCCGCATGCCGCAAGTTCAAAATGCGGCTGCCGTATCTGCCGGTGGATTTACCATCGTCGGCCTTGATTTAGACCCCACGCTAGATCGGGGCAGGGCGGGAACGGTAAAATATTCTGTTGCCGAAGCGCTTAAAGCAGATCCGTATGGAAGCAACGCCTTGGTTACCGCCGATCCTGATCTTGTCCAGCGACTGCGGGAGTTGGCTGACGATGCACGTAAAGGGCGACCCATCGCAGGCTTGGCGGAGGAGTTGGCCGATATTGCCGGTCGCATTGTTCCACAACCGACCAAACAAGTTCCACGCAAAGAGGAGCGCCCCTCACGTGTAGATCAAGAGCGACAAAATCAGACCCGTCATCCCAAACCGGCACGGTAAACGAAGTTACCCCCTCGATAACCTTTTTAAAACGGTTCGGAGGTCGAAGGGTTCGCCCTTTGGCCGTCCGACCATTTCTTTCTTTTTATGATATCATCACAGTGTCAGCAAAAAGAAAGAAGGTGTTGCCATGAACACAACATGCATTTTATGCGACCAATCCTTTACCCCTCATCCTCAGCAACAAAAAAAGCTGCGAAAACATCCGCATCGACTTTTTCTATGTCCCGACTGTCACCGCCGGATTACAGAACGACTCCGCTCCAATCAGCCGCACCAATCAAAAGAAGAGTAATCTTTAGTCCTCTTGTGAATCGGAGGAAAAATTCTGGTTGTACTTAGGCTCCGTTTCAATACTGGTCAACAATTGTTTGACATGATCCCGCTCAAATCGGACTTCATGCTCACTCCCGGATTGTCGATAATGAACATGATACGCCTGTTTCTGCAATTGCACCTCGATCGCTTCTACACCGTGATCTACTTCTAGGATCTTGCGAAAAAAATGGGCGGTTTCCTCTGCAGATCGATCCTGTGGACGGGCATCCCATACTACTTTAATCTGAAGCCAGTTAAACAACGCCTCTTTTAATGTCATATCCCTCTCCCCTTCCCATTCTCTCTTGATTAGAAAAGAAGGCTGAGTTTCGATGACAAGAGCGGACCTAAAGAGTAACCGATTCCTTTCTCGTCAGCGAGCAAAACCGAATTCGTTCATTTTTTTCCTTTTGCATCCTCCGCATTCCTGTTTCCCGTCGCCATTCGGATACGGGCAACTGCAATCAGCAGAACTGTGACCAATAAGATCTCCAAGATGGGGAAACCCAACATAAACATCACCCAAAATAAGACACAGCCCAGCGCCAATACCAAGTAGACGACCGCCGCTTTTAAAATCGGAAGTTTGCGCGCAAACGCTACTTTATATACGATTGCCGTTAGCACCAGAATGACCAGATATCCAGCCCAGGGAGTTTGACGCAAAAAGGTGTGGATCGCTTCCATTCCCATCCTCCCTTCTACGCAGTCGTTTCCGCATCCTTTAACTGATGCAGATAAGTGATTTCTTCGGCATATTCCGTCTCGTTCTCGACGGGGGTTTCTAGAATAACGGGAAGCCCTTCAAACCGGTCACAACGTAAAAACAGCGATAAAGCGGAAGCGCCGATCTCTCCTTGACCGATTTTTTCATGCCGATCTTTGCGGGAGTCATAGGGGGCTTTGCTGTCATTGAAATGGATCGCTACCAACTGCTCCAGGTAGCCGGTTTCCTCCATGGTTTGCACGAGGTCGTCAAAACTATCCTCATTCCACACGCCAGCGGCAAAAGCATGGCAGGTGTCAAAACAAAAGCCGATTTTTTCCGGATAGTCTGTTGCTTCCCGCACACGTACCAAATCTTCGATTGCAAGTCCTAATTCGCTACCTTGACCGGCTGTATTTTCCAACAATAAGCGAGTGGACCCTTGATATTCCGATAAAATTTCGTTCAAGGTTTCCACCATACGGCGGGTGCCATACTCTACCCCTTCACCCACATGTTTGCCGCAATGAACCACCGCTCCCACCGCTCCGTAGGTTTCCGCAATGTGCAAATCTTCTTTGATGGAACGGATCGTCACTTCATGCAAATCCGCCTTTGGCGTCGATAAATTTGTAATATAAGGTGTATGCACCACTAAGGTGATATTTTTTTCCCGACAAAAGGCCACCCCTCGCTCTGCATCCTGATAATCGATTTTTTTGGGTCGTAAACCACGGGGATTTTTGGTAAAAACCTGAAACGATGCCGCTCCCAACTCTTCCGCACGTCGAGATGCATTTTGGAACCCTTTGGCTACACTGATGTGACAACCGATTTTCATTCTTTCCCCTCCTCTAAACGAAGAAGCGCCTCACTCAGGGCGGGCGCTTCAACCTTCTTCATCATACCATCGGGCTAGTCTACTCGCAAGCGGCTCCATCGGGCACCGTTGCCCTTCGTTCCTCCAACAGAACGGTCACATGGTCGGTAATAATCGCTTCCACCGATAGCTGGAGCAGACGCCGCATCTCTTGCTGACGATTGACGGTAAATGGTCGCACTGGCAAACCCGCTTGTTGGCATCCGTACACCGTCTCTTCCCGTACTGTCGGCCAGTAAGGGTGCAGGGAAGAAACCCCGACATGGCGGGCATACTGCCACGGTTCAAACAGATCGGCCATATAGAGGATGGCTGTATCCATCTCCGGGCGCAACTCGTGTATGGTACGCAAACTATAATGGTTAAAAGATGAAATGATCGTCCGTTCCGCCATGCCATAACGATCCACCCGCTCCAAAACTGCCTGTTCCAATCCCGGATACCGAATCTTATTGTTTTTAAGTTCAATATTGATCCATAAACCTTTGTCTGCCGTTAAGGACAATACTTCATCCAGGGTTGGAATCGGCTCACCGGCAAAATGATCATGAAGCCAAGAACCCGCATCCAGGCGGCGGATTTCCTCTAAGGTAAGGTTTGTCACCTTTCCTTTTTTCCCTGTTGTCCGCTTGACCGTCTCATCATGGATGACCACCACTTCGCCGTCTTTGCTCAGGTGAACATCCAGTTCCAAACCGTCGGCACCCGCTTCAGCGGCCAAGCGAAACGCAGCCATGGTATTCTCAGGGGCTTTGGCAGAGTAGCCGCGATGTGCCAATACTTTCGTCTGTCCCATGTGCCATCCCTTTCTAAAGAGCCGTGTTGGAGAGATAGATTTGGTTTGCACTTTTTAGCGAGAAACCATTTGCATCCGGCAGATGTTCCACCTGTAAGGTTGAATCAAAATAAAGTGCACTCTCACGGTCGACCACCACCGTAATGCTACCTACCTCCTGCCGGAGATCATCAGGCTGTGGTAGATCCCAGTTCATTTCATATAACAACGTCGCCCCACAGCCACAACCTTCATGCAGTGCTGCCAGCCGCAAAGCCGCATCCGTTGTCGGACGGCATTCCATCAGCCGTTGATGGGTGTTTGGTTCAATGATCACTTCCACCTTTACCCCTCCTGTGGTCTGCCTCTGTAGTATACACAACTTTGCTGAAGTGGGCATCCCACACAACGGGGCTTTCCTTTACGACAGTGATCTTTCCCCAACTCCACCAATAACGCATGCAATCGCGAAAGATTCGATCTCTGTTCCAATGTGGTGATAACCGTTCGCCTAACAAAATCATCCTCCAGCTCAGTAATCCCCAGCCAACGCGACCAAATGCGCCGGCTGTATGCATCGACGACAAAAGTAGACCGTGCGAGGGCATCGGAAAGAATCAGGTCGGCGGTTTCCGCCCCGATACCACGAATCGAGAGCAACTCTTGCCGCAAATGGAGAGTAGACATTGTGTGAAAAAACTCCTTCCCGCCCGCTTCTGTCCACCACTGAGCCAAGCGAATAAGAGTCGCCGCTTTGGCGTGATAAAAACCGGCAGGTCGAATTTGTTGGCGCAGTACCGCTTCATCCAGAGCGGCCAAGGTTGCCGGTTGCGTCCACCCTGCTTTTCGCAATGCAGTCAAAGCTTGAAACGCTTGTCGCCATGTCGTCCGTTGCACCAACACAGCGCCAATCGCCCGCTCAAAGGAATCCTCCACTCCCCACCACTCAGCCGTCGTCAAGGCCGGACGCCATTGGCGGAGTATCTCCCACCCCTGTCTCACCGCAGTGGGAGTCAGCTTTTTCGCAATCATGTTCAGCCAACCACAGGATGAGACAACCGACCCAGGCCTTCAATCTCCATCTCTACCTGATCACCAGCGGCCAACGGTCCAACTCCGGCAGGGGTGCCGGTCAAGATTACATCGCCGGATTCCAGCGGAAAGACCGCTGACAAGGCGGCGATCAATCGCGGGATCGAATGGACCATCTCCGCCGTCGATCCCTCTTGTTTCAGTTCGTTATTCACCCACAGTCGAAGGGTGCGGTCGGTGGGGTCCCAGTCCGTTTCAATCCAGGGACCCACCGGTTTAAAGGTATCATGGGATTTGGAACGGGTAAATTGACCATCCTTTTTTTGTTGGACGCGGTTGGTGATATCTAAGGCACAGGTATAGCCCCAAATATGATCCCACGCTTGTTCCTCAGGAATATTCTTGCCCGGGGTTCCAATCACCACCGCCAACTCCGCCTCATGCTCAATGCGATCTTCTCGGTTCGGCAGGCGGATCGTCTCCCCGTCTGCAATAATCGCCGTAGGGGAAACCAGAAAAAAGAGCGGTTCCGTCGGCACTTCATTCCCTTTTTCCGCAGCATGCTTAGCATAATTGCGCCCGATAGCGATCAGTTTACGCGGATGGACAGGAGCAGGCAGAGCCGTTGGAGCTGCCACAGGCTCCTCTTCAGCTGTAAACGACCCCCACGGCTCCCCCACAACCAGTTGGATGCGCCCATCCTCTAATCGATAACCCCATCGGATGCCATTTCCCGACGGAATACGAACCCATTTCATCCAATTTTTCCTCCTTTTTATAAAAACGGCACCCATGATGGGCGCCTCCTGATTATTTACCAAACCCAACGGCCAATTGGGTCAAGGTTCTAACGGCAACGCCGGTGGCACCTTTGTTGTGGATCCCATCATCCTTTTTTGTATCAGCGGTGCCGGCGATATCCAAGTGAACCCAAGGCGTCTCCTCTGCAAAATGTTTAAGAAACATGCCACCCTGGATCACACCGGCGACAGAGCCGTTCACATTTTTAAGATCAGCGACATTACTTTTCAGATATTCATCGTATTCCGGAAATAAGGGCAACTCCCATACCTTTTCCCCGGTCAAGAGAGCAGCTTCTTTCACCTGGGCGGCCCAGTCGTCATGATTGGTCATCAGACCGGTGGTAGTGTGACCGAGCGCAATAATAACGGCTCCGGTTAAGGTGGCCACATTTACTAACGATGTCGCTCCCAATCGACGGGCATAACTGATGCCATCCGCCAATACCAATCGACCCTCGGCATCGGTATGATTAATCTCAATCGTTTTACCGCTAAAGGAGCCGATAACGTCGCCAGGGCGGTAACCGTCACCGTTGATCATATTTTCACAGGCGGGAATCACCGCCATCACATTGCAATGGGGTTTTAAACGGCCAATCGCTTCCATCGCGCCAAAAACGGCGGCAGCACCGGCCATATCCCCTTTCATCTCTTCCATTCCCCGTCCCGGTTTCACCTGGATCCCACCGGAGTCAAAGGTAATGCCTTTACCGACCAACCCCAGCATCTCCTGACTCTCCGGCGCTCCACGATGGGTGAGAACGATCATCTGTGCCGGTTCCCCGGCACGACCGACGGACAACAACGCATCCATCCCTAGTTCAACCAGACGCTCTTCCGTTAAAATATCCGCTTCTAACCCGTATTGATCCGCTAATTCCCGCGAACGTTCTGCCAAAGTCGAAGGGGTCAATTTGTTGGCGGGCTCATTGACCAGATCACGGGCGGTCTTGGTAGCGGCGGCAAAGGCGATCCCCCGTTCCAACCCTGCTTTTAGCGCAGAATCACTCACTCCCTCCAACGCTAACCAGACTGTTTCCAGTTCCTGTTTCTCCGTCTGCTCTTTCGTTTTATAGCCATCATAACGATAAGTGCCCAGTTCAATCCCTTCCACCAGCGCTTGTACCCAATCGGCGGAGTTGAACCGTTCTTTCAGCCGGGCAGAGGAACAACCGATCGCTAATTGTTTGATACCCGCCTTTCGCGCCGTCTTAGCCGCGAGAGCCATTCCGTTGCGCCAGCGGTCCAAATCGAGATCGCTTTCTTTTCCCAAGCCGACGATCAAAAGTCGTTTGGCCGGAATCTTGCCCCAGTTATGTACTAAGCGGATTTCCCGATATCTACCGGTAATCTCCCCTTCGCTCACCAGTTGCGACAGCCGATGATCCAGTGCTTCATCCAACATCCGGGTGCAGCCTTTGAGCGCTTCCTCACCCTGTGTATGAACGACGACAATCCCATCCGTTGCCAGCCTCTCCACCGGTTCCTTTGTCATTCTCCACTCCATGTTACTCCCTCCTGTCGCACATGATAAAAAAGCGTATCCCGCATCGCGGAGATACACTCAATTTATTTCGACAACAGTAGGGAATCTCCTTCTTTTCATCCACATTCAATCAGAGGCAATTTCATCCTCGTCTTAAAGTGCTTCCAACTGAAGCATTTCTTGGCGCAATTCCTGCAAACGGGCCTTACATTGATCCACCCGATGTGTGTTGTTTTCAAGCAACGCTTCATACAACAGGGCCAACTCATAATCCAGTTCCAGACGCAGGACAGGGATCCGCTTTTCCGGCTCCCGGCAACGGAATGCTTTGATCACATCTTCCATGGTTGCAGCACCCCTTCCTATGGGAGAAGATATGCCCCCCACTCGTCCGGACGAGAGAGGACCGATTGGGTCAAACGATGGATTCCATGGATCATCTGGCTCCATCTTTGACCCCTTAAACAAGAATTAAACCTCGGCCCGTATTGAACGAATATTATTTCTATTTATGATACGCAATCTCCCTAAAAGTGGTCACGGATATCTTCCCTTTCTCTCTGCTTCTTCATGCCCAAAATAGGTTTGAATGAGAGAGTGTTGTGATAACATAGATAAGGATCAGCTTCTATTAAAGGCGGTGTTTCCGTGGCCTTTCATGGTTTTACACAATCAGATTTTAATGTATTTTCCATTCCCGGTTTAGAGCCTCGGATGGAAGCCTTAAAAGAACGAATTCGGCCCAACTTGGAGGCGTTGGGTGAAGAGATGGCTCCGTTTTTATCCGATTTGACCGGGGAAACCATGTATGTTCATGTGGCCAAACATGCCCGGCGCAGTGTTCATCCTCCCGCTGAAACATGGGTAGCATGGTCTTCACAAAAACGTGGATACAAATCCCTTCCCCACTTTCAGGTTGGACTGCGGGAGCAGGAGTGCTTCGCCATGTTTGCCCTCATCTATGAATATCCGCGCAAACCGGAGTTTGCACGGGATTTGCTGGAGCAGCTGGATGAAGTCTTGCCCACCCTTCCGCGCCATTTTGTCATCTCCCAAGACCACACCCGACCGGAGACAGACTCTCTGCAGGAATTGGGACAGGAAGGGTTGCAGCGGGTCCTGGAGCGGTTGCAACGCGTAAAAAAAGCGGAATTTCTGTGTGGATCACTCCACCAGCACAATGAATCCCTACTCCATAAGCCTGACGTGCTGAAAAAAGTTGGAAACCACCTTTTCCCAAGTTGCTCCACTGTATCGACTGGCGCAGCCGTGAGCGGGTGCAGCCGGCTCCGATTATAAGAAAACATGATCGGATCGTTCCCACTTTCCACTTAAAGCGGGATCAATCGACCCTTCCTGATTGGAAGGGTATTTTTGCGGTTTTTTCACTATTGTATAATAACAATTTTATAATGTCCACAATTGTCCTATAACAACGAATTCTAAAGAAAAAGAAGGGCTTCCTCCCCCTCCGTACAGATACTATAGCAATAAATTGAAAAACGCATCGCCGATTATGCAACCTTTCCCCGCCCGAACTCGAAAAAGATCACCGATCCATATATTAGCGACAGGAAGGTTTAAGATAAAGGCTCGCTACTCTCGTTATTGTTCCACCCTCAGTCGAAACATGTACACCACCTGCCCGCTGTTCCCCTGATTATTCCACGTTGCATGGATTTGAATAAAGTATGTCCCTTCTTCCTCTGGTCCAGCCAATTCCAAAATCTTTGCTTCAGTAGCCGTTCGGATACGCATCTTTTCCGGTCCAGACTGGAGAAAGATGATATCATAGGGAGCCGGATCGGAAAAGGAGATCCGAATATCACTTCCAGGCCGCGTTTCAATAAGAGGGGCTTTTTCGGGATCATGCCACATGCCATTTTCTGTACACGGCTCATTCCAACATTGAACATCGGTCTTCAATGGGGCTTTGCGAATTTCATCATTTACAATTCGGACAACAGGTGGTGAAGCCGGTTTTTGCTCTTTTTCTGCAACTTGATCCGATGTTAGGTTCGTTTCAAACGTGCATCCCACCAGTAAAGCAGGAACCAGTAGGGAAATGATACGACAAACCATTTTTATCGTCCTCCGCTTATCGGGTTCTTACCATCTGATCGATTAGAACGTGGCCCGTTTTGAATCCTGTCCAAACACTGAAAATCGCTGTTCCTGTAATAATAACTCCTGGGCTTTGAGTTGACAAAGACTGGATCGATGCAGTGTATTCATCACCCGACTCCATCCACGTTTCCCACCGGTTCCCTTAATGGAAAACGAGCCTTGTCTCACCATCTCCCCTTTTCCAGCCCTTGCGACTCTGCTATACTTGTCAGGATGGATTTTTGATGAGAAAGGTAGACCGCCGTTGACGTACAATCAGTTTGAAACTCCTTTATTTACCCACTTACAACGACATGCTCAAAAGAATCCCACTCCTTTTCATATTCCGGGACATAAAAAAGGAAAAGGGATGGATCCTGAATTTCGCCGCTTTATCGGTGAACGGGCTCTGTCCATCGATTTGATCAATATTGAACCGTTGGATGATCTTCACCACCCTGACGGAGTGATCCGTGAAGCACAGGAACTGGCGGCACAAGCTTTCGGGGCTGACCACACTTTTTTCTCTGTGCAGGGAACCAGTGGCGCCATCATGACTATGGTTTTGTCTGTCTGCCATCCCGGGGATAAAATTATCGTTCCCCGTAATGTTCATAAATCGGTATTATCCGCCATCATCCTGGCGGGAGGGCATCCTGTTTTCGTCCATCCGGAAATGGATGAAAGGCTGGGGATCGCCCACGGTGTCACACGACCAGAGGTGGAACGAGCGCTCGCTCTCCACCCTGAAGCCAAAGCGGTCCTGTTGATCAATCCCACCTACTACGGTGTAGCGGCCCATATCAAGGAGATCGTCGATACCGTCCATGCTCACGGTATCCCCGTGTTGGTGGATGAAGCCCATGGAGTGCATACGCATTTTCATGAGGGGCTTCCTCTTTCTGCGATGCAGGCCGGAGCCGACATGGCCGCCACCAGTATGCATAAATTGGGCGGATCGCTCACCCAGAGCTCCGTCCTCAATTTGAAAGAAGGACGAGTCAATCCCCGGCGGGTGCAGTCAATCATCAGTATGTTGACGACCACCTCCACTTCTTATTTGTTGCTGGCTTCATTGGACGCCGCCAGGCGCTATCTGGCCATCCATGGACATGAACGGCTGGAAGCGACGCTAGCCTTAGCCAAAAACGCCCGCCGCCGCATCAATCAAATCCCCGGTTTCCACTGTGTCGGACGGGAAATTTTAGGTGAAAAAGCCACTTATGATATGGATGAAACCAAACTGATCATCCATCTTCACGGCTTAGGAATCACCGGCTACGATGCGGAAAAATGGTTGCGACACCACCACAACATCGAAGTGGAATTGAGCGATCTTACCAACATCCTCTGCTTGATCACACCTGGAGATGATGAATCCAGCATCAATATCTTGCTGCAGGGACTAACGGCGCTGTCGCAACAATTTTACGACCCTGCGCGAAAAAACGGCGGCCCTGTCCGGACCCCGGAGATTCCGCAACTGGCGCTCTCCCCCCGGGATGCGTTTTACGCCGATACGGTTGCCGTTCCTTTTACACAGTCCGAAGGACGTATTATCGCTGAATTCATCATGATCTATCCCCCCGGAATCCCGGTGTTACTTCCCGGTGAACGGATCACCCGAGACAACATCGATTACATCCGTGAACACATGGAAGCCGGCCTTCCGGTTCAAGGACCGGAAGATCCCAAGATTCAGATGGTGCGGGTGATTAAATAAAAATTACTAAACAAAGCAAGTTAGAGGCGCGATCTTCGTTTTCGCGTCTCTTTTTCATTCTGTGAGAAGCATTTCGTCATCTTCAAACCCAATTAGCGGGCCAACGGGTAGCCATTGGTTGAAGCCTCTTTGGTTGAAGCAGTAACCATAAAGAATTACAAGAATGATTAAATATGAGTAAAAAATATTTCTTTTGTAGGAGGAAAACGTCGGAATCCGTCGAAAATAAATCTTTGCCTTAATGTGAGGTGAATTTTTCATTTCTTGATGCTGGAATTAAAAATAACAATGTTGGATTTAGAGGTGATAAAAGGAAAATAAAAACCAATCTCAATCAATCTTACCCAGTCTCATCCATCAGTCACAAAAAAATCGAGAGGAGAACAGATACTTGTCTAATACTGTGATGAAACGACTGTCTTGGATTTCGATTATCGTCATCATCGCACTGGCCGGAGCTACCCTGCTTCCGGATTATTCCAAGGCATATGCTGCAAGTAAAGCCGCAGAGGAACGAAAAAACCAAAAGCATGAGATTGCCGGAATGCGAACGGAAAATTCCAAAACCTACATCAAGGGCGATAATACATATGTTTTGGAAGAGTACCTGGAACCAATTCATTTTAAGGAAGATGGAAAATGGCAAGAGATTGACAACGAAATCCAATCCGTCACCTCCAATGACGCGATGGATGAAGGTCTCATCTATGAAAACAAAGCCAACAGCTACCGTGCTGGCTTTGCCGCCAATAGTGGAGCGGATCCCCTCCTGCGCTTTCAACTGGACCATGCCGCAGTTCAGTTTTCACTGGTCGACGGCGAAGCGGTAAAAGCAGAGAAAAAGGAGAATCAAATTGCTTACAACAACGTCTATCCTGATACCCATCTCGTCTACTATACCGATAACACCGGGGTTAAAGAAGAATGGGTTCTCGACAAATACCACGGACAGTCTAAATTGACGATGGCTTTTGAAACCGACAGTGTTGAAGCAAAAAAACAGAAAGACGGTTCCATTGACTTTGTCAATGAGAAAGGAGAAGCCCTTTTCTCTATCTCCCGCCCCTTTATGGTGGATAAAAACCTGCTTTACTCTGGAGATGTTCAATTTACCCTCCGGGAAGAGAAGGGTCAAACCTATCTCGACTTGGAGTTGGATGAAAAGTGGCTCAAAGATCCAGACCGTTCCTATCCGGTGACGGTGGACCCCTCCCTGATCGTACAAGGTTCCGACAAAACAAAGGACACCTTTGTCGGGGAGAAGGAACCCACTCGTAACTTTGGTACCCTTACCTATTTCACTGTTGGCAACAATCCTGACCACGGGAGAAGCCGTGCCTTACTGAAGTTTGAGCTACAACCGATCCTCAGCAATGCAACCATCACCTCAGCCAAACTGAGCGTCTACCAGACCAATGCTTCATCCGTGTCACAACGGGAAAATCTGCACCCGATCATTACGGATTGGTCTGAAACCGGGGCAACTTGGAACAACCAACCTCAGGTGAGAGATGCCATCGCCAACCAAACCGTAACCGATGCCGGTTGGTATGATTTCTTCCTGACCGCCCTAGTCCGTGACTGGTACAGTGGAAAAACCGCAAACTATGGCGTTTCCATTCGTCATGCTACGGAAACCAATGATCGCAAGTCCTATTTTTCCAGCGAGTATGCGGCTGATCCGACCCGAAAACCCAAGCTAACGATTACCTATACCATCGATCCCTTGGGCAAGGAAGAGTTCTGGACCACTGCAGCTTCCAATGTAAATACCTATAACGGAAATTTCTTCTTGGAGGAAACGGATGTCAGCATCGCTGGGCGTGGTATTCCAGCAACGGTGGAACGGGCGTACAATAGCCGCTCATCCGAAAAAGGGATCTTCGGCTACGGTTGGACCTCCAACTTAGAACAGCGCATCACTGATAACGGCCATGGCCCCCTGCTTTACACCGATGGGGACGGAACCACCCATACCTTTATTTCCAACGGTGATGGCACTTATCAGGCGCCACCGGGAATCCACTTTGAGCTGACGAAAAAAAGCGGCTACACCTTGGAGGATAATGACCAGACGAACTATCAGTTTAACACCGCTGGTCGTCTTACCTCGATCACCGATGCCAATAACAACAAGACGACCATCAGCTATACGGGAAACAATCCCACCAGTATCACTGATACATCCGGACGTAAAGTCAATCTTACGTTCAACACCAGCAACCATGTCACTAAGGTAACCAACCCAGCCAATCGCACAACGGAATACACCTATGACACTGCCGGCAACCTCAAGACCGTAACCAAGAAGGATGCTGGCGATAATACCTTATCCACTATCACTTACGGGTACGACGCCGATCACAATCTGACGTCGATCAAGGATGCCAACGGCAACGATAAAACGGTAGAATACGACAGCGAAGATCGGGTGAAGCAGCTTTCCCAACCCGTCACCATTGATGGAGAGAAAAAAGAGGCCACCACATCATTCCAGTACGATGCCATAAACAAAATCACGACCGTCACCAACCCTAAGGGAACCAAGACTGTTTACACCCATAACGAATATGCCAACGTCGTCCAAATCACCCAGGATCCTAACGGGTTAAACATCAAACAAACCTTTACCTACAACGACAAAAACGAACTAATCAGCGAGAAGGACGCTAATGCCAATGCCAACAACAGCGACGCCACCTACAACTATACTTACGATGATAACGGCAACCTAACCAGCGTTACCAACCCGTTAAATGAGAAATCGACGACGGAATACGATGAAAACAATAACCCGATTAAGGAGACGGACCCGGAAGGAAACACCACCACCAACGAATATGATGATAACGGCAATCCCACTTCCACCACAGATCCAGTGGAGAAATCTTCCGCCACCCTCGTGGATGATGTTGGCAATGTGATTGAAGAGACCACCGCCATGAGCCCAGGAGTGAATCTGGCCCGTAACGGTAGCTTTGAAAAGGGAAGCAGCAGCTTACCGGATGGATGGTACCAATTCCCGTCTACTTCAACCGCTGTCCACTGGGCCAACGGTGGGCTGACGGCCAACGGGATCACCTTGGGTGAAAAGAAGATCGAGATCGTGAACCCGACTGAAGATACCCTGATCGGCAGTGGTAGTAACTATACGATTCCCTATGATTCCAATCAAACCTACTTTGCCAGTGGGATCGTCCAGACAGCAAACGCCCAGGGAAAAGCCGGCATTCAGATTACGGGTTATGATAAGGACAACAACATCACCGGCCGAATCAAATCTAACGAAATCAGCGGAACCCAGGGACCCATCCGTTTACATGCAGTGGCGGAAGCAGGAGCGTTTGATCCGGAAAACACGATCAAGCTTCGAGTACGGGCCTATGCTTTCCACAATAACGGCCAAACTGCGGGAACCTATCGTTTTGACGGCTTGCAGCTGGAGGAAGGATTCCTCGGCGGGTACAACCTCCTGGAAAACTCCGGTATGGAACGGCCTAACGCCCAGAACGCCACTATTCCCGACAGTTGGTTTATGTCTCCCTAAACCACAAATCAGGACACCCTAGTAACCACCGATGCCCACACGGGGCAACGATCCGTTCGATTGGTTGGAGCATCTGGGGTATACAAGTCGATCTACCAGGATATCCCCGTCAAAGGAAGTGCGGGAGCGGTCTTTACCATCTCTGGCTTTTCCAAGGTGGAAAATCCCAATCCTAATGGTGGTATCTACGGCTATATTGTTAGAACCTATCTGGGTTCGACAGAACAGGAGACCTTCACCTATCATTTTGACAAGTCCAAATCCCACGATTGGCAACATCTTGCCCGTGAGATTAAAACGACAAAATCCTTTGACCGCATTCGGGTTCATTACCAATTCAGCGAACAATCCGGAAGAGCCTGGTTCGATACCGCCAAGGTAATCCCAGGATCGATCACTACGAAGTATGGATATGACAGCAACAAAAACTATCAGACGAAAACCACCGATCCGGAAGGACGGGTCATTGAGTCAGGATATGACACCGTAGGGAACCAGACCAGTGAAAAACAGGTGACTGACACTACCACCTTTAGTTATGACGGGGATGACCGCCTTACCAAGGTAACTGACGCTAAAAAGAACGAAACCAGCTACACATACGACGACAACAGTAACAAGACCAAGATCACCAATGCTCGTGGTAAAGAAACGACTTTTGAATACAACGAACAAGATCAAGTGCGTAAAATCATTGACGCAATGGGAGAGTCGGTTCTCTTTGCCTACGACTTGAACGGCAATCTAACGAAGATGACCCAACCTAATGGCAACACGGTCGAATACGATTATGATGCTGTTGATCGACAAACGGCTGTCTCTTACAACGGCGAGAAGAAGTATTCCTTTGAATACGACTCTAACGGCAACACCACCAAAGAAACCGATGAAGCCAAAAACGAGTCCACCACCTTCAGCTATGATGATGACAACAAACTAAAAACGATGAAGGAACCCAACAACAACCAAACTGATTACTCTTATGACAAAAACGGTAACGTCATCGAACAAAAATTAACCGCCGGTAGTACCACTGTCACCCAAGGTTTCGGGTACAATGGCAATGACCAACTAACCCAAATTAAAGAAAGTAGCAAAAACCGTGCCATCTACACATACGACGAAAATGACCGAGTTGCCAGCCGTAAAAACGAAGATGGTACCGTCAGCCTTTTTCACTACAATGGTGCCGATGACCTTGTACTGCAGGTTATTCTGGACAAAAGTGGTGAACAAAAAGAATCCTATACCTACACTTACGATAACAAGGGTAATATCACCCAGGCAAGGGATTCCAAGGGAACCGCAACGTATGAGTATGACGAACTGGAGCAACTGACCAAGGAAACCTTTCCAGATGGAACAGTGACAGAATATACCTATGATAAAACCGGTAATCGTTTGACCAAGAAAGTGATCAAGGACGGGACAACTACCACTACGACCTACACCTACGATGATGCGGATCAGTTGACCAAAGTGGACGGCCAAGCCTACACCTATGATAAAAATGGAAACCTGATCGGCGATGGCAAGCGAACCTACGTTTACGATGCCGAAAATCGTCTCACCGCCGTGAAGGAAGACGATAAAACGATTGCCTCCTACACCTACCGGGCTGACGGTATGCGTAAAACAATGACCACAGGCTCAACAACGTTAATGTTCCATTACGATGAGAACAAGAACGTTACCTATGAAACCGATCAGAACAACCAAATCGTCGCCAGTTACACCTATGGAGCGAATAACGAGCTGGTCAGCATGACTCGTAATGGGAAGACCTACTACTACCAAAGCAACTACCGTGGGGATGTGACTACCCTCACTGACTCCGCAGGAGCGGTTGTAACAACCTATGAGTATGATGCCTTCGGGAATCTGCTGAAGGAAACGGGTAATGTGGAGAATCCGTACCGGTATGCGGGGTATCGGTATGATAAGGAGACAGGATTGTATTATCTGCAGAGTCGGTACTACAACCCTGTGACAGGAAGATTTTTGACACGGGATACGTTTGAGGGGTTCGAGAATGAGCAACTTAGTCTGAATAAGTATGCTTATACTCATAACAATCCAGTAATGAACGTAGACCCTGATGGACACTATAAAAAACGGGCACCTTGGAAGAATCGCTGGTGGAATTCTAAATGGTTCGTGAGTAATGCTATAAACTGGGCAATTACTGTGCTTATTGGTGGTTCAATTGGAAGTCTTTCTCTTTATCTGAGAACCCTTTCAAAGAGATATTTTACCAAGAGAGCCAAAGTAATTTTTTCGACTCGTATAAAAAGGCAACTTTTAAGAAGGGGCGTTTCTTACAGGATTGCTAGTTACGTTGCAAATGCAGCTAATGTTTTATTTAACGTGTTAATGTGGGCAGCGAACCCAGGTGAACGAATATTTGCGTATCTAGATTCTAGAGATCGTAGACCTAGAAATGGGTATCTTAATTTCTAAAGTGAAATAATTTCTGCATAACCCATTGCCATATATAAAAATATATACTTTATTGTGGTAATGGGTTTATTTTGGTTTTTGATGTTATGTAAACTAATTGTAGGAAATTTGATTTCGAGAGGAATTTTCCATCTATATTTTATTGGAGGATAATATGAAACAACTCGTATTTAATTTTCTAATTAGATTTCTATTATTTTTTGCAGCTATAATAGTTTGGGGTAAAGTTTATGAACCCTCTAATGTGAACTTTGATGGGGTAATTCGGGCTCTTGTCATAGCTTTTGGTTCTGCCTTGTCTTGGACAATTAGTGAATATATTTTGAATAGAAGATCGAAAAGATAATAAAATCTTCAACGTAGAATACTTGGGGTGATCGATTTGAAGTTCTTACTTTTTGTATCCATTGTATGAATGTCTTATGATGTAGCACACCTTTTTAAAGGGGTGTGCTACCTATTTTTAATTAAAAGAAAATCTGGATGGATATATCGTTTGGTCAAATAGTCTGATAGAAGCGAAAACGGTATGAGGATAATGCTCGCAAAAACGAGAAAAAAAGCAGGAAATGCAGCAAAAAAGCCACCCAAGTAAACGAATAAAAATGAAAGATCGCAGCCGATTGGATGAGCCATGTATAGATTTTCTGTTTAATCGGATGGTTATCCTCAATCAATTTTCTTTATCTTATTAGAGATTGTCGCTCATTCCATCGTATAGGGAGGTTAAGAATTATTTACCACTGTCTCCTTTAAAGAAAAAAGGCGGGGAAATCCCGCCGCTTCATGACCGAGTCTCGCT
This sequence comes from Desmospora activa DSM 45169, assembly GCF_003046315.1. Classification (NCBI taxonomy): domain Bacteria; kingdom Bacillati; phylum Bacillota; class Bacilli; order Caryophanales; family Thermoactinomycetaceae; genus Desmospora; species Desmospora activa. The sequence goes on from NZ_PZZP01000001.1 coordinate 1,905,458, forward strand.
TTATTTAGGAGAATTGCACACCAGTTCCGCTCCCCATCCAATTGTTGTTATCAAATCTGAACCGATGCGAATCTTTGAACTACATTCAAATAGGGAGAAATCCCGATTATAATTCTTAAAACATCTTTTTCTGCTCCCGGTCTTCCTTGATCAGCTCTACAGCCTCCCGAAACCGTTGCGAATGAACAATTTCCCGCTCCCGCAAAAAGGTAAGGCTGTCGATCAGGTCGGTATCGTCGGTCATATTGATCAGCCATTGGTAAGTAGCGCGCGCTTTTTCTTCCGCAGCAATATCTTCATACAGATCGGCGATCGGGTCTCCTTTGGCGGTGAAGTAAGTGGCGGAGAAAGGGTTGCCGGCGGCGTTATGGAAGTAAAGAGCTTTGTCGTGGTCAGCGTAATGGTCCCCCAATCCAGCCTCTTTCATCTGTTCAGGTGTGGCGTCTTTGGTCAGTTTATAAACCATGGTTGCAATCATTTCAAGATGGGCCAGCTCTTCTGTTCCAATGTCGTTGACCAGTCCGATCACCTTTTCCGGTAAGGTGTAACGCTGGTTGAGATAGCGTAGAGCAGCGGCCAATTCTCCGTCCGCCCCTCCATACTGTTCAATCAGATATTTTGCCATCCGGGGATCGCATTTGCTAACGCGTACAGGGTATTGCAATTTCTTTTCATAAACCCACAACCGACCTTCCCCCCTCCAGTTATACTTGCCAAGGCCAGGGAGCCTCATGCCATGACCACGGATCCGTCGAAGGGCTGCCGCCAAAATGGGTGAGCGGTCCAAACATGCATTCAAAATGGTGTTTGAGGTGTCGGCTTTGTTCCATGTAATGATTGTATTGTCCGATCGCCTCACGGTCATGGGGATGCGTATCCAAATAAAGCGTAAGTTCGACCAGAACGAAATCAACTACTTGAATCTCTTTCAACATCTGGTCGTACTGTGTTTTCCTCTTGCGACTCCACCCCTGAATATTGCCCATCGACCGCCCTCCCCTCTCCCGTATAAGGATTGGTATAGGGAGCATACAGCTGGGGCCAAAGAGTCCCCATCCTTAACGCCTCCATCGGATGAAACTGTTGCAGATGATACGGTTGAAAACCGAGATACAGTTGTGGCGGGGTTTCATAACTTCTCCACCGTAACGGGGGACAGGGATCATGGGGGCTGACATAGGGGGCGTAGAATTTTCTCGTGGTGTAATACACCGTCCTCCCTCCTTCGAACACAACTTACTCCATTTATCTATATCGATGGAAAATAATCCTTAGAACCGGTATCGATACCTCCATTTACAGTCAGTTGCCACCACCGTGTTTCCCAAGAATCCCATACCGTTAGGCGGGCAATACCTCAAAGCTCTACCACCTGAGCCACACTATCCAAGATGCGATCCGGTGGATGGGAACAACCCTCTACCATCGATCGCGTACTCACCCCCGTCAAGACGAGGGCTGCGCGCATACCGGCTTCAACCGCCATCCGGATGTCGGTTTCCAAGCGATCTCCTACCATCCAACAGTCAGCCGCAGACAGTTTTAAGACCTCCAGTGCCGCTTGGGCCATAAAAAGAGAGGGTTTCCCGGCTACCAGACGAATCCGTTCACCTGTCAGTGCCTCCATCGCCCCGATCAAAGCAGCGGTATCCGGCAGCTCCCCGCCCTCTACCGGGCAGGTGCGATCCGGATTGGAGGCGATCAGTTCCGCTCCATGACGCCACGCCTGATAAGCTCGATTCAATTTTTCATAAGTGAGATCCCGGTCCCATGACAGCAGGACATAACGGGCCTGATCCGGCCAATAAGTCAGCTTCACCCCATGTTCGCGCAACTCTTCGCGGATCGGTCGCTCCCCTATCACCAGCACTTGTTCATGTGGCTTAAGGCGCTCCTTTAACAACCGCGCCGTCACCATCGATGCATGAATCACATTGCTCTCCTCAGCAGGAATGCCGAGCTGGTTTAATTTCTGTACATAGGAGCGACGGGTTGCAATCGGTTTGTTGGAGAGAAACACCACTCGATCTCCCCGCCGCAACAGCGTATTTACAGCTTCCGCCGCTCCCGGGATGGCCCGCTCTCCCAAATAAATCGTGCCGTCCAAATCAAAGATAAATCCTTTCACTTTGTTCCTCCTTTTAGTAGAGCTGCTCTTTCGTCAAGCGGCGGGCCAGCAACTGCAACGCCACCACCAAGGCGATAATCAGGATGGACATCGCTGAAGCCGTGTAGAATTCACCCCGCAACAGATTTTGAAAAACAGCTAAACTCATGGGAGCCCATTGGCTGGGGGCCATCAAGATCGAGATGCTGGTCTCTTTGATCACCGTGACAAAAACGAGAATGGCTCCAGCTGAGATCCCCGGCAACAACAACGGTCCCACCACTGTCATCACCGTCAACAGCGGTGATGCCCCCAGATTGACGGACGCTTCTTCGATATCCTTGCGAATGGCCATCATCGTTCCCATGGTGGAACGGATCATATAGGGCATGCGGCGGATGGTGTAAGCGATGATCAACAACAGTGCCGTTCCCGTCAGCTGCAGGGGAGCCGTATTAAAAGTCTGGATCAAGGCGATCCCTAAGGCGATTCCCGGCACCACCAGCGGCAGCGATGAGAGCAGATCCAGTTTTGTCGCGCCACGCCGAATGATGAAGTAGGAGAGAAAAGTAGCCAAGACTACACTGAGCAGCAATGCTCCTCCCGCCAAAATCAGGCTGTTGGCGATATGGGAGGAGGAGGAATGGAAGACGGTGGCATAATGGCGCAAGGTATATCCATTAGGTAAAGCATGATGGCCCCAAGTGGTGGCGATGGAGGAGAGAAAGATGGAACCTACCGCCAGTAAGGGTATGATCAAAACCACTCCGGTATAGATCGTCATGCCGGTGATCACACCTCGGTGCTGAACTGGGCGAATCGCCGTCGGTTTGCCGGAAATGGTGCCATACTCCCGCCCTTTCACCACCAGGCGTTGCAACCAAAAAAAGAGGGCAGCTACTACCAACATCACTACTGTCAGGATGGCAGAGCCAGACCAGTTGAAAAAACCGGCAATTTCCCGGTATGCTTCCACCACAATCAGATTCAGCTCTTTCGGCGCCATAATAATCGGTGTGCCAAAGTCGGAAAAACTGATAGTAAAGACCAACAACATCGCCGACAATATCCCGGGCAGCGCCAAAGAGAGCGTCACCATCGTAAAGGTTAATCCACTTTTGGCACCCAGATTGCGGGAGGCCTCTTCCAACGCGCCGTCCGCCGCTTTAAACGCAGCCACCATCGGCCACAACGCATAGGGAAAAAAGAAAAAAATTTGCACCAGTGTAATGCCCAACATCGACTTAATTTCAAACAGAACCCCATCGCCACCGATGGCACGCCAAACATGGTTTACCCATCCCGTCTGTCCAAACATCAGTGTAAAGGCATAAGCGGCGATAAACGTGGGCATCACCAGTGGAACAGTGGATAAGGCAGCAAACCACTTTTTCCCCGGCATATCGGTACGGGCAAAAGCATATGCCATCGGAATGCACATCAGGGTCACCCACAGCGCTACCCCGGTTGACAACTTTAAACTGTTTAGTAACGCGTTGTAATAGCGAGACTCTTCCAACAACGATCGATATCCGTCCAAAGACGCCCCCGACAGCTTTTCCACTGTGGATTGCAAAATCGATGGGTTGGTCAAACTGCCAAACAGATTAACCGGTTCACCGGTGAAACTGACCAGCAAGATAGACAACAAGGGAACGAGGAGAAAGACGAAGAAAAAAAGCCCCATTCCCCATCGAAGAAGATCCAAGCCGCCCCAGCGGCGCCAAAATTGAAACCGACTCATAACACCACCACCCGGTCCGGCTCCACCTGCAACACCACAGAATCCCCGTCAGACAACAACGCCTCTCCCCGTGTGTACGGGTAATCGACAAAAAAGAGCTGCTCCCCCACCCGGATATCATAGCGCACCTTCGCTCCCAAATACGTCCCCCGTTCCACCTTTCCTTCCAACCGATTACCGCCGGGCTCCGCTTCTTCCGGAAACCGCAACAGCATGCTCTCAGGCCGAATCAAAACATCGACGATATCCCTTTCGGCAGGGTGGCTTGTAAACAGACGGATACCGGACCCCAATGCGATCCAGGAACCGTGCTCCTCACGAGAGATCACCTCACCGGTCAACAGATTGGACGATCCCACAAAATCAGCCACAAATGGATTGGCCGGTCGGCTGTAGAGCGCCGTCGGTACATCCACTTGCATTAATCGTCCCTCATACAGGATGGCAATGCGGTCAGCCATACTCATCGCCTCTTCCTGATCATGGGTGACAAACAGAGTGGTGATCCCCAACTTTCGCTGAATATCGCGGATCATTCGTCGCATGGAGTGACGCAGGCGTTTATCCAAGTTGGATAGCGGTTCATCCATCAGCAATAGTTTTGGCTCCATAATCACTGCCCGCGCCAAAGCCACCCGTTGCTGCTGCCCCCCGGACAGCTGCCCCGGCAAGCGATCAGCCAGATGAGTCAACTCCACCAGATCGAGACTATCCCGCACCTTTCGCTCCACTTCCGCTGAAACTTTGCCTAAGCGCGGGTGGAGCAGTCGCGCCAATACCCCCCACTTTTTTCCCAAACCTTGTCGATAAAATTGCCGCACCTGCAAACTGTAAGCCACATTGTCAAACACTGTCATATGGGGAAAGAGGGCATAACTTTGAAACACCATGCCGCAGTTGCGCTGATGAGCGGGAATCCCATTTACGACTTTGCCACCGATTCGGATAGTACCCGCAGTCGGCTCTTCAAAGCCCGCCACACAGCGCATGGTAGTGGTTTTGCCGCAACCGGAAGGCCCCAGCAGCGCAAACAATTCCCCCTCTTTCACTTCCAGCTCTAACTCTTTTAAGACGGGAGTACCGTCAAAGGACTTCGTCAGCTTCTCCACCGACAAATAACTCATCCTTCATCCCTCACTCAAATTTGCTGCGCCATTCGTTGCGGATGCGATCATAATTGTCCACAGCCCAATCGATATCCAAGGGCATGGCATGGGGCATCACTTTTTCCAGTGTGAGCGGGGTTTTTGACTCCACATCCTCCCGTATCGGAATATGATACCAATCCGCTAAGACGCGCTGTCCTTCCTCAGACAGCAGATAATCGATAAATGCCTTTCCGCCTTCGGGATTAGGGCCGTCCTTGACGAGGGAGACGGGATTCACCAAAATCGGTGTCTTTTCCGGTACGACAAAATCAACATTTTCCCCTCTGGCCTGCATCTCATAAGCCATAAAATCAAAAGCGATTCCGATCTCTGCCTCCCCCTTGGCCACCGCCTGGGACGGTGCAGAACCGGAATCGGGCAGGGCGTTTGCCTGTTCCATCAGCCTTTCAAAATATCCCCATCCTTCTTCCTCTCCCAACTCCATCATGCGGCTCATCACGGTCAATGTGGCGGTACCGGAAGCAGCCGGGTTGGGCATCTGAAATTTGCCTTTCCAGCGCGAATCCAACAGATCGTCCCAATTCTTAGGTAATTCCTCTTTCTTCACTTTTTCCGTGTTATAAATAAATCCCAATACAAACACTTCCGTACCAACCCACTCCCAGTTCTCATCCCGGATCTTGATTCCGCTTTTTTCTACCGGCCAATCCGCAGCCTCTTCGGGAGTGTAGGGAGTGATAATCTCCCGTTCCTTCGCTGTCTCAAACGGAAGAATCCCACCACCGCCATACCACAGATCGCCCATCGGGTTATCCTTCTCCGCGATCAGGCGGTTGACGATTACATTGGTTCCACCATATTGCACATCCACCTTGGCACCGGGATTGTTTTTTTCGTACTCCTGTCCCAGCGCTTTAGTCATATCCGGTGTCTCTGGCGAATAAAAAGCGATTGTGCCGGCAGCTCCTCCTTGTGAAGCATCTTGCGAACAACCCACTGCCGTCACCATCGCCAATCCGATCACCCATACTGCTCCCCATATCCCCCTTGATCGATTCATACGTTCCCCCTCCGCATCTTTCTTTTTGACAGGCAGCTTGCCCTACTCCTATTAGATGTCTCGTTGAAAGCAATTATGACGAATGCTGGTTTCTTTTAGGCATACAAAAAAACCATGGTATGAACCATGGGCACGGTTTGCTGACAAATTGGTCGCTGTATGGTCGGAGTAGTTATCCGTCTTCGCTCCATGCGTGGCAGAGTCGCTCGCCGGAAAACCACCCCGACCTGTGTTTCTAACCATTCTAGTAGTTTGTCATCAATATGAGCTCCTGGTTTAAACCATGGGCACGCTATATCGATCAGTTTTGCTGTTCTTTCGTTTTAGCGCTTGCGCAGTTGGGGCATTGTCCGTAGAGGGTTCCGGATTTATCGCAATCCACATAACTGATCACTTCATCACAGGTTTGACAAATGATCGCTTCCATGGGATTATCCCTCCAACACATTTAAAGTGAAAACGTTTTAATATGATGTGTTATTTATTATATTAGGTCATACTAATTGTGTCAACCGCTTTTATTGAAATTCCGCCTTTCCCTACCTACTTCAACCTCATCCATTCGCACCAGCTTCCGCGTAATTGTTGTCAACATATGCAACAAAAAACGCCGACTTTCCCTTTTGACAAGGAAAATCGGCAATTGTGGCATGCTCCCTTATAAACCTCTTGCTTCAATCAGGTCTTTAAAAGCGATAAACGCCTTACTTGTGTATCGTTTCTTTCGTTTGATCAAGCTGGTATTTATGACACGATACGCTGCCGGCAAGGGATAGCTTGCCAGTGAACTGTAGACCCCGCTAATTACGGATTGGGGCAGTAGGGTAGAAGCCAATCCCGATTTTACACAGCTTAGCAATGTTTCCAACGAACTGATTTCAATGATATTGTTCAGCGGTACCCCCTCACTGTGCAACCATTTTTCCAAAACCGCTCGAAATGGACAACCTTCAGGGGAAACGGCCCATTTTCCGTGGATCAAATCGCGGGCGGAGGGATAACGCTTTTGCGATAACAACATACATTCATCATGAACCGTATATTCGGAAACGATATCGTCGGAGTGAACATCCCCTACCACCAACGCTCCATCCAGTTGATGATCTAGCACTTTAGTAAGAAGTTCGATTGTATTGCCGGTTACAATGGAGAGCGACACTTCCGGGTACATCGTTTGAAATTCAGCGATCGCATCGATAAAGCCGCCGCAGGTAACCGTCTCTACTACGCCAATCGCCAACGGCCCACTGGGATACGATGTCTCACCCACCGCTTGTTGTGCTTCCTGGGCCAAATTCAAAATGTTTCGCGCATATTGGAGAAATACCACTCCTTTTTCGGTTAACACGACTCCTTTGGAGTGTCGAATAAATAACGGAACACCCAGCTCCCGCTCCAACTTGCGCAGTTTGGTCGTCACGTTGGATTGGACATATTGAAGCCTTTCCGCCGCACGTGTGATGCTCTCCTCTTCCGCGATGGTTACAAATATTTTCAGGTCGGTCAGTTCCACAACAACATTAGTCCCTTCCCTTTCGATAGATCCCATCAATAAAAATGATACCATAATCAATAACAATCATTATACGAAATGAATGGATCAAGCTAAAATATAGCTGTAGCAAAGATCTTTATCAAACCAGGGAAGGGATGGAAAAATGGACGCATCGAAAAAACTGCTTATCCTGATCGGTAGCCCGCGACGTGACGGAAACTCTGCAACGCTTGCCACAGCTGTGCAACACGGAGCGGAAGAAGCAGGAATAAACGTATCTATGCGCTTGATCGACGATTATATTTCCGGTTTTCTTCGCGATTGCCGCAACTGCCGTCTGCCTGATGGAGAGTGTTCCATCTCAGATCGTTTTCACAGTTTGTTCCTTGACGATTTTCTTTCCGCAGATGGTGTCGTCTTTTGCACACCGGTTTATTGGTATGGAATGTCCGCTCAGACAAAAGCTTTTTTTGACCGTACCTTTTGTTACTACGCAAACTCATATCCCGAGTCTCAACAAGTTTTAAAACGGATGTCCAATAAACGAATCGGTCTCGTGTTAAGCTCAGAAGAAACCTATCCAGGCGCTTCCCTCGGCATCATCCATCAACTACAGGAATACTCCCGCTACACCTATTCCCAGTTTGTCGGGGTTGTTCGGGGTTTTGGCAACCGCAGGGGAGAAGTCCAGCGAGATCCAAGCTCACCCGAACTGGATGCGCAGCGCCTTGGTCGTGAAATATTTGAACGGAAGTATACTGATTATGGTCTGGACACAGACAGAAGTACCCAGGTCTGGTCTACTTAATCGTAGCCGTTTCGCTGGATAAAGATTGAGGCTCGATTTTTAAATCTGTGTTCTCATACGGATATGTCAGACCCAACCCAATCGTTACTTACAATGAAACAGGGTACTTCCACCGGTCAACGGCCAAAGTACCCTGTTTGCAAGCAAAAAAACACTATTCAACGTCCAATTTCCGCTAGCGCCGAGCAAAATCGATAAAGCGAAATTTATCCGGGCGATGGCGGGATTCCGTATATTGAAATAGCATCGCATCCTCTAGATGGACATAGTTTCGCACTACGACCACCATAGGATATCCTTCTAAATCCAAGCACTCACGATCTTCCGCTGTCGCCTTTTCCACTGTGATCTCTTTTTTGGCAAAGCTAATTGGGATGTCCAACTCTTCTTCCAGGTACTCATAGATGGAACTCTCACAGACGGATACCGTCAGCTTCGGCACGATTTGTTGTAGAAAATAGTCTTTGTCCAAAATAATCGTCTCACCGCTGATGGTCCGAGTTCGAACCACTTTCCAAATCGGTGTGGTCGACTTTACCCGCAGATAGGAAGCGGTTTTGTCATCCGCCGCCAGCGCTTCCAGTGAAATCACCCGAGTTTGGGAGGGTTTGCCCATCTTCGCCGCCAATTCTTTAAAACTGACCAGACCGGATACGGGAAAATCCATCTGTTCGACCGGTAGGACAAACGATCCCTTTCCTTTGATCTTTTGGATCAATCCGTTTTGCGACAGCAGATGTAACGCCTTGCGCACGGTCTCCCGTGAGGTTCCATACTGCTGACACAATTCGTGCTCAGAGGGCAGTTTTGATTGAGAACGAAGAGCGCCGGATTCAATTTTCTCCACATAATCGTGATAAATCTGAAGGTATTTATTATCCACGGTGCCCTCCTCACAGTTAAGATAAGCGATAGACGATCGACTCAAAGGGACGCAGCTCCATCCGTCCCTCCGGACGGGGAGCAGAAGGATAATTACATAAAAGCGTCTCCACTTGCCGTTTTCGGCATAATCCGGACACATAGGGGGAGTGGAAGGAAGCCTCATGGCCACGCATATTATTCACCACAAACAGCGTCTCCCCCTCTGTATTACGAGTGTAAGCAAACACATTGGGATCGTAGGGATGTTCCATGAAAAAATCGCCTACGGTGATGATGTTGTATCGTTTACGCAGCTGGATCAATTTTTTGTAATGATACAAAATGGAATCGGGATCAGCAAGGGCTTGCTCGACGTTGATCTCCTGATAGTTGGGTGCCACACCAATCCACGGCGTACCTGTGGTAAAGCCGGCATGATTCGTTCCATCCCACTGCATCGGTGTACGGGAATTATCCCGCGACTTGGCACCGATGATAGCCATCACCTCGTCCTCCGACAACCCTTGCTCCTGTAGGATCTGATACATATTGAGCGTTTCCACATCCCGGTATTGTTCAATGGATGAAAAATGGGGATCCGTCATACCCAACTCTTCTCCCTGATAAAGATAGGGAGTTCCCTGCATTAGATGGAGCAACGTCGCCAACATCTTCGCCGACTCGCGATGATAGCGCCCATCATCCCCAAAACGGGACACCACCCGCGGTTGATCATGATTACACCAGAACAAGGCATTCCATCCGCCGCCCTCACGCATCCCCTGCTGCCAGCTGGACAAAATCTCTTTTAACGCGCCAAAATCCGGCTCTGCCAACGCCCATTTTTCCCCACTGGGATAATCCACTTTTAGATGATGGAAGTTAAACACCATATCCAGTTCGCGGCTGTCGGGATGGGTGTAGCGGATGCAATGGGGGATGGTGGTGGAGGACATCTCTCCTACCGTCATCACATCTGGGTAGCGTGAAAAGACTTCCTCATTCATCTCCCGAAAAAACTCGTGTACCCGGGGGCCGTCGGTGTAAAAGCGACGGCCATCTCCCGGCGGCACTGAACCATCATCATCGGGAAAGCGCTGATCCTTGGAAATCAAATTGATCACATCGAGGCGAAATCCGTCTATCCCTTTATCCAACCACCAGCGCATCATCTTGTACACCTCATGCCGAACCCGTTCATTTTCCCAGTTGAGATCGGCTTGGGTGACATCAAACAGATGTAGATAATATTGTCCCGTCTCTTCGTCCCAGGCCCATGCGGATCCGCCAAACTTTGATTTCCAATTGGTCGGTTCTCCACCATCGACGGGATCTTTCCAGATGTAAAAGTCCCGATACGGATTATCCCTGGATGTACGCGCTTGCTGAAACCAAGGATGTTCCGTTGAAGTGTGGTTAACCACGATATCCATAATCACCTTTAAACCGCGAGCATGCGCCTCTTGCAACAGCTCATCAAAATCATCCATCGACCCATACTCTTCATGGATGGAGAAGTAATCGCGAATATCATAACCATGGTCCCGTTGCGGAGAGGAATAGATCGGCGTCAACCATATGACATCCACCCCTAGGTTCTGCAAGTAATCCAGCCTAGCAATGATGCCCCGAAGATCGCCCACGCCATTTCCGGTGGTATCGTTGAAACTCTTGGGGTAAATTTGGTAGACGACCGCCTTTCTCCACCATTCATTCATGCTATCCCGACCTCCCTCAGCCATCGATCAGATCTTGAATCTCCTCTTTTATCACCGAAGAGTTGGAGCCGTATACCGCTTGCACCCCGTCACTAACCCGCAGCACACCGGAGGCGCCCAATCGCTTCAATTCCGCCTCATCCACCTTTTCTTGCTCTTTCACCCCAACCCGAAGGCGCGTAATGCAAGCATCCAACTTGGTGATATTCTCTTTGCCTCCCAATGCCCGCAAAATGTTAGCGGCACGGCTGTCATCCGCTTCTCCTTCCGCGCCATCGTTTTGCTGATTGATGCCCATTTTCTCGCGGGCTTCCTCTTTGCTATAGAGGCGGGTTTCTTCCCCATCATCCTCCCGTCCCGGCGTTTTCAGATTGAGCCGGAGGATCAAGGTGCGGAAGGTGAAATAGTAGAGCACCGCAAACAGCAAGCCTAGCCCAATCGTCAGTATCCAGGCGTTGGATTGGTTCGGCAGCACATTAAACAGCACAAAGTCAATCAGCCCTGAGCCACCGGCAAAGCCCGCATGCATCCCTAACGCATTGGCGATTGCAAAGGCCAATGCGGTCAACACCATATGCACACCGTACAAAACGGGAGCGACAAACAGGAACGTAAACTCCAGCGGCTCGGTAATCCCGGTGAGAAAAGCGGTAACCGCCGCCGCGATCAACAAGCCTTTCGCCTTGGTCAGCCTTTCTTTTTTGGCTACATGGATCATTGCCAACGCCGCTGCCGGCAACCCAAACATCACCGGGATAAACTTACCTGCAATATAGGTGCCTCCGGTAATCGCCACCCCAGCATCGCGCAGCCGATCGATCACTTGCGCGATGTAAACGTTTTGGTCGCCTACCACATGGGCACCACTGACGGTGGTATATGAGCCACCGATTTCTGTAAACAACAGCGGTGTATTATAGATGTGATGCAAACCGAAGGGAATCAACAATTTCTCAATTCCACCGTAGAGACCGACAACGATCGGGTTAGTATGGGTAGCGACAAAGTTACCCAGCGCAAAAATCCCCATCCCGATCGGAGGCCATACAAAGTAGAAGGCGACAGCCACCCCAATCGCGGCAAAAGATGAGACAATCGGCACCAACCGTTCTCCGCTAAACAAAGAGATCGCTTCCGGCAATTGCGTACGATAAAAACGGTTATAGAGATAGGCCGTTAAAAACCCGATCAAGATCCCGCCAAACACGCCCGTCTGCATCGTCTCAATGCCTAATTCACGGCCCAGCAGTTTTTCATTTACCTCTAGCCCGGTAATATTGATCATGGCGCCAATCACCGTATGCATGATCAAAAAGGAGATCAACGCTGCAAACCCAGCCATCCCTTTTCCGGTCCAGGTAATTGCGATCGCTACAGCAAACAAAACCGGCAGGTTGTTAAAGACGGCTTGTCCAGCACGCTGCATCAACTCACCGGCCACTTGAAAGCCGGTGCCCGCCAAAAACGGCAACACTTCATGCACACTGGGATTGAGCAACACACCGCCCAATCCCATCAAAATAGAAACCAAGGGCAGAATCAACACAACCGCCATCATCGATCGTCCGATACGTTGAAAAAAATCAAAGGACAAGTTCTTTACCATCGGAGTTCCTCCCATTCATAACGATCTTCTTACTTGTCTATACAGGATAACACGCAAAAAATTTTACTAACCAAACACCCACTTGAGAAAACCCTTTCAAAAAACGCTTTCACTGCTTATCATATTCCTGTCTATACAAGTTGTCAATGCCGGTTATCAATGGAAATATATACAAAAAACCGCCCTTTACGACGGTTTTTTAATCGTGCGGTTATTAACCGGATTCCACTTCCGCTTCCAATGTCAAATCCGGTACATTATTTTGCAGGAAGATAGATACCTCTTTCGCTTCAGCCAACGACTTTAGACGGTAATGGTGTTGCAGATACTCCAAATTTTCCACGTCATCCTGAGAGAGTAAAGATGAGCGTCCCGTCTGCATACAGACAACCAGCGGTTTGCCAAAAAACATCCGTGTGTACACAATGCCAAAATCATACCGTCCATGGTTGGATACAAAGCCGACAAAGCGAACATTGGCCTGTTCCGACTCATCATACAACCGTTCATATGGACTCATCACAATCTCCTCCTCTATGTGATCCTGTATGGGATAATCGCAACACCACAAGGTCTACATCACTTTAGGTTATAGGAGAATCCATTGATGGTTAGAAAAATGATTCCATTCGAAACAGACGCCAGATTTTACCCATTTAGTTTTTGCATTTTGCTTTCAAAAAGCGAGGCTAGCTCCGCAAAAAATGCGATATCTTCTTCATCTATCATCTCTGCCTCTCCAACCACCACCAACTCACCGATCAGATGATGATTGCGGTAAAAGGGAACGAGAACATGTACCTCTTCTCCTACTTGCTCCCTTACAATTCCACCTCGGACAGCCGCTAAACTGTGCAATCCTTTCCCAAATCGGACTGCAGGTGGAAGGGGAGAGGTACCCGATTCACAGAAACGTCGAAAATACCAGCCGGACACCAGATAAATCCCTGTATATTGGTACGCATCCATCTTTTTTTGCAACGTGTGTGTAACGAAGCGGTAAAGGTCATGGACACTCCCATTCGTTTTATCTGACACGACACCCACTTCTGCGCGGAGCTCATCCAACAGATCCGCTTTGCGCATCAGATTCCATCCCCCAACCTTTTCAATTGAATCTCAGTTTATCATAGCAATCACATGATTACAATGTATATTCATAATATTTTATCGTCATTTATTGGAATGATAGTAAACCCTCCCTTCTTCTCTTGGCCTAATTCCACCCATCCGCTACAATGGATTTGCAGGCAAAATCGCCACACTTTTTTTATTGATTCCCAAGGACCGATCGGAGGATTGTTCATGGGCAAAAGCGCTTGGATTTATTTAGTGGAAGGATCGACCCAGCAGAAAGTCTCCTTAGATGATATTGAGGCCGCTTTTAACCGCTATATGGAAATGACATCGCATACAGGGGAACAACTGGGATGGAAATATGCTGACGCCGCTTTTCCTTATACGGTTGCGCAAAAGGATGAAAACGGCACTTCTTTTCTTTTGTTAACCGGAAGAGACACCCCTCTATACAAACATCTTCTCGTCGGGGTGGGACAAACACAAGCGAATGGCAAGGATCGTCATCATATTCAATTGGTTCTGCCCACCGGCTCCACCCATGGCGACATGGCAAAAGCCAATGAATTTTGCCGTTACCTAGCTAAAACCTTTCAAGGGGAACTTCACTTATTCAATGGACGCGTGATGTATTTTTATCCGCGTAAGCTTTAATCTTTAGCCCCTTTTCTCCCCTTTATTTTCCACTTCTTTTTCCGACTGATGTCGGGTATGCTGATAGCGTACAAATGTTCGATTTCCGAGAGGTGGAAAAACCGATGACTGCACATCGCGAGAGAACGGTGCTGCTGGCGGATATGAACGCTTTTTACGCCAGTGTAGAGCAAGCCTTAAACCCTGCACTGCGCGGGAAGCCTGTCATTGTCTGCGGTGACCCGACCCGTCGCCACGGCATTGTGCTGGCGGCTTCCTACGAAGCCAAAGCGGTTGGCGTCAAAACGGCGATGGCCGTTTCCCAGGCCAAAGAACTGTGTCCGCACGCTCATTTGATTCCTCCACGCATGGGGATCTATGTGCAGGTATCCGTGCGCATCGTAGAGCTTTTACGTCAATTCTCCCCCCTAGTGGAACCTTTCTCTATCGATGAAGCTTTTGTGGAGATGACCGGATGTGAAACATTGTTTGGCTCCGGCTTTAACGCTGCCCAACTGATCCAGGAGCAGATACGTGCAGAAGTGGGTGTACCCTCTTCCATCGGGGTCGGCCCCAACAAATTGTTGGCTAAAATGGCGGCGGGAATGAAAAAGCCCAACGGCATCACCGTGCTCACCCCCGCAGATGTACCCCAACGGATCTGGCCCTTGCCGGTGAAGCAATTATTTGGTGTGGGTAGTCGCATGAACCGCCATTTTCGCCGGATGGGCATCCGTACCATTGGCGATTTGGCGCAGGCAGATCCGGAATACCTGGCCCACCGCTTTGGTGTGATCGGCAGAGCGCTGCATCAATCGGCCAACGGCATCGACCCTAGCCCCGTCGATCCCCATTCCCTGGAGGGAAGCAAATCGATTGGCCACCAGTTTACCCTTCCGCGGGATTACGAGGAAGAAGCGGAGATTTTATTGGTATTGCGCGAACTGGCGGAAGAAGTGGCCAGCCGCACGCGAACAGCGGGTTATATCGGACGAACGGTTTCCCTCACCCTAAAAGGACATGATTTTTCCTCCATCCACCATTCCCAGACGATGGCGGAACCCTCCAATATCGGCCGCCATCTGTTTACAACCGCCTCTGCCTTGCTGGAACGGCACTGGAACGGGCAGCCCGTGCGCTTAATCGGCATCTCATTAAGCAATCTGCACAAAGACGAAGGTATTCAACTCAGCCTGTTTGAGGAGCGAGACAAAGAGCGTCGCCTAGCAGAAGCCATCGACCATATCCACGATAAATATGGAAACGGCAGCCTTTTTTGGGCGCCTTCCCTCCTCGGACCCAGTGTCTTCACGGACCGAAACGGAAAGATCGGTGGCCATCGCATCTAAGGGTTACAAAATGAGAAAGCCAGCGTACCAACCCGAGAGTTGGTCGCTGGCTTTCTCATTGTTTTACACAACTTTTTACAAAGGAAACCACCAATGAACCAAAACCGCCGACACAGAGCCCAACCAAGCCCCTACTGCCACATCCGTGGGATAGTGTAAGCCAAGGTACATCCGTGAAAGACCGACGACACACGCCAGCGGCAATAAGACAACGCCTAAGATCGGTGTATTTAAAATCCAGACAACAACGATCGAGAAAATAGCCGTGGTGTGCCCTGAAGGGAAACTATAATCTTTCAAAGGGTTGGGAAAGGTGTGGAGATCCGATAATTGAAGATAAGGACGCAACCGATTCCAGCACAACTTTACCAAACGGACGACCAGATGACTGCCGGCGAGAGCAATAAAAGCTTCAAGGGCCTGATACCGGGACGGGGTTGAAATCAAGAACCACCATCCCGCCAAAAACAACAGAGTGAATCCCGCTCCACCCAAATGAGTGATACGGGGCATCAGCCAATCCATCGTGTGGGATTTCCACTGTTGGTTCACATAACTGACCCAGCGATCATCTACACTCTGTAAACGCGCCGCCAAACGTTTCATGCCGGTTATCCCCTCTTTGCCACATTCTACAATCCATCATATTGGATCAATTTAAAAAGGAATTAAATAGATTGTTAACCTTTGGTGATCCTGTCAATTGAAGACGCCTTCCAGTATCTGACGCCTCTCCGCCGGTGTATACGGCTCCCAGATCCAACGATCATCGATCAAGATATCAAAATGAAGGTGCAACCCCCGATCATTCCCTTTTACCCCGTCACGCGTACCGGAATTCCCCACATATCCCACTCGATCGCCACGTTTTACTTCATCCCCCAACTGAAGGTTGGGAGAGACACGGTCCAAATGGGCATAACGAGTAAGCACACCGTTTTTATGTTGAATCCAAACGGTTCGTCCTCGCATCTTGTCAAAGATATGGGCAGGCGTTTGTCCCTGATGACGAGCGGCAATCTCCAACAAGCGGTTTCGTTGCTTTTCCGACATTTCCACATAATCATGATCCACCCGGACAATGATGCCATCTGCTGCAGCGATGACGGCGGTATCGGTATCAATCACCATCCCCGAAGCAGCCGTATAATAGTCCAACCCTTCATGCGTACCGCCGCGATAAGTGCGAGGCGCCCCTGGGAGGTGGGAGGGTTGACTGCTCACCTGTGCACCCTCGATTGGACTGGATAAAAATGATAAATACTCAATCATTTGGGCGACGCTTATCTCTTCAGGGGAATCAGGGGAATGATCGGAAAATGCAGACGCCTCCGCCGCTGGAGGCCCCACCGTCGCCACACCTTTCACACTATCCACTTTCACCGATCGATCAAATCCAACCTCCACCACTTCCACCGGAATCCAGATCTCATTCTCCCCTTCCCACAAAGGGGTAGCGTCAACAGGTAGATAGCGGTGGTTGCGACTAAGAACCGGCGCCTCCCGCACCAGGTGCAGGGTTAACGCACCCTCGTTTAAGGTTACGGTTCCCATTTCTTCATCCACATCTATTTGAATCCCTAATCGTTTTAACTCCTGCAAATGAAAATAAGATCGTCCCTCAACCTTTCGAACCAGCAGGGACTCTTTTTCCGGTTTTATCGTTTGCCCAGTTTTATCCTGAACCAAAGCGGATTTTCCGGAAACCTCCGGTGCTACCGAATGAGCGACAGCCACAAGCAGCAATATCAGCAACAAGCCGGCAGCCACCATGACCACTGGTCTTCCCATAGCTCACCCCTCATACAATCTTTTGCTGTTTTATCATTGTAACACGGACAAGCAAAGAAAAAAGACCCATCTTTCCCTGTATCTTTCGCCATATGAATCAGGAGATAAAGGATCATATCAAACAGAATCAGATAGGCAAAAAAAACTAATACGATAGACAGATTCCCTAAAACGAATTCTTTCTATGACACAATGATTGTAATACAATGAAAATAAGGAAAAGCACCGATAATTAGACATTAGGAGGATGTAAATGCGTCTACTTTTACCAAAGGACTTCGCCTCTGACTCTCTTGCTGCTCCTGACTGGGTAAAAAAAGCATATCAACAATTCTCTGCAACCGTGGGCCGACCTGATTTTCCGTGTTATTTAGGAACGGGGGCTCTTGGTATTTATGCTGGAGCCCCAACAAAACAAAAAACCCTCATATCTAAGGGTTTCGGTGGTGGGCAGTACTGGGATCGAACCAGTGACCTCTACCGTGTCAAGGTAGCGCTCTCCCCCTGAGCTAACTGCCCGAAAAGCCTCTGTGTTGGTGGGCCCAACAGGACTCGAACCTGTGACCAATCGGTTATGAGCCGACCGCTCTACCAACTGAGCTATAGGCCCAAAAAATATGGCGGAGCTGACGGGACTCGAACCCGCGACCTCCGGCGTGACAGGCCGGCGTGAACTCCAACTTCACCACAGCTCCATATTTTGGTTGCGGGGGCAGGATTTGAACCTGCGACCTTCGGGTTATGAGCCCGACGAGCTACCAGCTGCTCCACCCCGCGGCAGCGACATTTATTAATATACATGATTTAGATCTTTGATGCAAGGGTTTTTTGAGATTTTTTTTACCGTTATTTTTGGAAACGGCTTTTTGTAGGGTTCTGTCTGGATTCCCACATATAGCGAACCCCATATCGTCCGCTTTTACATTGGTAAACCTCCACTTCCGCCGGGCTGTCGTACCCATAAATCCACCAATCTTCCTCCATACGGGTTGCCAAACAACGCGCTTGAAAACGGGTATCATACAATTTTGCCCAATAAATCCAATCGGACACCGACACTTCCCTCTTTTCTTTGCCCATTTGCCTTTTTTAGTGTGGCAAAGGCGGGTCCGTTTCATCCACCGGGCTGACGACCATTTTACTTATAGTCCCAAACCGCTGACGTCTCCTGTTCATACGATAAATCAGCAATTGAATTCAATTGCGCTTGTTCAACAATCTGGTCTTTTGGACAGATGTTCCCTCCTTATTACACCGGACAGCAACTGTCCGGTTTTTTCATGCGACGGATCTTTTGCTGCATAAAGTTTCATCAGCGAAGCATCAGGGATAGCGGGGAGCGTTTTTACGCCCCACCCGCCATCCAATCACCCTGCGTACCTTACGCCGATGTCTCCTTCTTTGCTTGCGTTTCTTCCGCTTCTTCCCGATCGCGGATGCGATGGGCCAGCCGGCTTGAGGCTGCAGCTGCAATACTGGCTACCAGGTCATCCAAAAAAGTATGGACGGGTCCGTCTTTTTTGGTATCCAATTTCTTAATTAATCCGATTTTATGCTTATCGAGGTAGCCGAATGTGGTGACCGCAATACTTCCATACCCGAATACCGATCCCAAAGCCAGGGTCTCATCGCATCCAAACAACCCTTCATCGGATTGAACGAGTGACTGTAGCGGTTCAGACAGCTGATTTTTTTCAGCCAATAGATCTAGCTCCACCCCAACCAGTATGGCATGTTGCATCTCCCGCTTTTCCAAAACGGCAATCACGCTCTCTACGCAATCTTCTATCGTCAATTCCTGGCTATAGGGGGACTGCATGCGAAATACAATCTCCGCGATCCCTTCTATTGTGACTCCGCGCTGGCGGAGACGATCAACAGCTGCTTGTTTCACTTCTTTGCTATGCACTCGCCGCTTCATGTCTATTCCTCCTTCCATGTTTCACCACATCATACCACCTCCATTTTATCACAGAAAAACAAAGCCATATTTATTTTACTGATGCCGGGGTTATAATGCTTAAAACGGAGATTTTACCACAGAAGTCCGGCTACTCCCTTTATTCATAAAGAAGTAAGCGTTATAATGGAGTGATGAAGCGTTTAGCAATTCGGCAAAAGTCTGCACTTATTTAGGCGACAACCAAAACCTTAACCAAGGGCTTCAGCCGAATCCGAGGAGGGAGCGACATGAAATACGGAATCACTTTTTTTCCTGAAAAAAAAGTACAGGATTTGATCAACTCTTATCGAAAGCGCTATGATCCTCACTATGCCTGGATTCCACCCCATATTACCTTAAAGGAAGCGTTTGATTTGCAGGATGACGAACTGCCCCAGGCAATTGAACATTTAGAACGGGTATCTCAAGAAGTAGCACCTTTTCCGATTACACTAACAAAAGTGAGTAGCTTTTACCCCACCAATAATGTGATCTATATCGCCTTGGAGCAAGAAGACTCCATCCGTCGATTGCACGAGAAAATCAATTCCGGCATGTTACATCATGAGAGTGCTTACAAATTTATTCCCCATATTACCCTTGGACAAAAGATGTTGGAGGATGAATTGCATGATGTATATGGAAGTTTGCGTATGAGGCGATTTGAGTTGGAATCCAACATCGACCGCTTCCATCTGCTATATCAATTGGACAATAATACCTGGAGCATTTACCAAACATTTTTGCTACGGGGCAACTAACAGGAGACATCGATGAAAACAACCGTGCAAATCGTAACCAACCCCTTTCAAAAAGAGCAGGCGATGGCAATCCGGTTTCAAGTATTTGTAGAAGAACAACAAGTCCCCTCGTCGCTAGAAATCGACGAATGGGACAATCATTCCGATGTTGTTCACCTATTGGCGCTTCAGGGAGAGGAAGCTGTTGGAACTGCACGCGTTCGTTTTCCGTCAGTGACAACAGCCAAACTGGAGCGGCTGGCTACCCTTCCCAACTACCGCGGCCAAGGAATCGGACAACTGCTGATGAAGCAAGCGGAAGCGGTAGCAATCGAACGGGGAAAAAAAGAGATGGTACTGAACGCCCAAGTTCAGGCTCTCCCTTTTTATCACCGCTTGAACTACCGTGACTATGGAGAGCCCTTTGACGATGCTGGCATTCCCCACAAAACGATGACAAAATCCCTTTGATGAATATGAAGCCGATCTCGACGGAGATCGGCTTCAGTTAACCCTTTTTCCATGTTTGTATTTTTTTTACGATAGTTTCATCAACGTAACAAGTGCCTAAAGGAGCATGATACATCGAGCCCTGTCTCTCCCCGTGAAAATCGGAACCCGCTGTGGGAATCAAGCCGTGGTTGCTGGCTAGCTGGCGATAACGCCGTTCCATCTGTTCATTATGATCCGGATGACGAACTTCAATTCCGACTAGTCCCCTCTTTGCTAAACGATCCACCAAGCCATCGTTTTTATACGATCCCGGATGGGCCAATACCGGTACACCACCTGCTTGTTGAATTAGCTGAATCGCTTCTTCCGGTGTAATGCGGGAGATAGCGACATAAGCAGCGCCGTCCTCTCCGACCCAGCGGCTAAACGCCTCGTCCATGCTGCCCGCCACACCTTTTTCCACTAATACCTCCGCAATGTGCGGCCGACCAATATTTGCATCAGGGGAACGATCCCGCTTTTTCGCCGCTACCTCCTCCATGCGAATGTCGATTCCAAGTTTATGCAAGCGTTGGATAATCTGTGTATTCCGCTGCTTTCGCGACTCCCGCTGCTGTTGCAAGCGGGCCAAAAAATGACGATCCTCTATCTCCATCCCATAACCCAAAACGTGAATATCGCGCCCGTCAGCCAATGTGCTTATTTCCACTCCGGCGATTACTTTTACCCCAAGGCGTTCCCCCTCTTTTTGCCCCCGTTTTACCCCTTCAACTGTATCATGATCGGTGATCGCAATCCCCGCTAACCCTATTTCACGAGCGAGCCGGACAACGTCTTCAGGCGATTGCATTCCATCGGAAGCCGTGGTATGTACATGCAGGTCCCAATGTTCCATATTCCTCTCTCCTTTTATCTGCATTTTAGCATTGCCAATCATACCGTCTCCGAGCGGATCATAGACATAAAAATACTTTTCGAAAGTTGGTGCTTACGCGTTAATTCCAATCCGATTTGGTTACGCTTCCATCCCATCCATGAGGAGGATGACACTTGAAACTGCGAGTGAAGCCGATCACAGGTCTGATCCGATCTCAGGCCCATATTGACCGCATTCTGCGATCCCAGGGATTTGTTTACCGTTCCGGTCTATATAACATCCGTATCCAGGACAGTACATCGGGAAACGTCTACCAACTTCAAATCCCCGCTCTGCCTCATAATTCCCAGGCACAAGAACAGCCTTTTATTCGTTTGGGTGAACCCTCCATTCACTGTAACAGAGGATTGTCCCGTTTCCAAGCGCAAAACAGAGATATCCCCGCCCCTGTTTTGGACGCTGCCAATGATAAACTGGCAGAGATCGTCTCTTATCTACGCTCACATCCCACAGTGACGTAAGTAGGATTCTGCACCTCTCCTCAATCTCTCCCGCCTCAAAAAATGGAAATAAACCCTCGCCTCTTTACGAAAAACGTTCCTGTGATAAACTAAAACGATATCTATTTTCATTTAAGGAGGACTGACATTCGTCGTGGCTTCAACATCGAAATCATCCCGTGAACAATGGTCAAACAAAATGGGGTTTATTTTAGCAGCGATCGGTTCCGCCGTCGGTTTGGGTAGTATCTGGCGCTTTCCATTTGTGGCAGGAGTGAATGGGGGAGGGGCATTTGTCCTTATCTATCTGTTGTCCATATTGCTGTTGGGATTGCCGGTATTATTAAGCGAAATTGTAATGGGCCGTTCGGCACAAAAAAACCCGATCGGTGCCTACCGGCATCATGCACCCAACACCCCCTGGTTTTTAAGCGGATATATCGGTATCGTTGCTACCATCATTATTTTGGCTTTTTACAGTACCATCGGAGGATGGACATTGGCCTATACGCTAGAGGCGGTGACGGGTGCTTTTGGTTCCATCACCATTGATCAGGCGGAAGTCCGCTTCGGTTCATTCATCAACAACGCTTGGTCTCCAATTTTATGGCAGGCTGCTTTTATCGGTTTTACCATTCTTATCTGTCTGTCTGGAATACAAAAGGGGATTGAACGTACCAACAAATTTCTAATGCCGTTGTTAGGTATAATGCTGATCATTCTCGTCGTTCGTGCCGTTACATTGCCCGGTGCAATGGAAGGGGTTCGGTTTATTCTGTTTCCCGATTGGTCAGCTGTCACCTGGACCACATTCTTTGAAGCGCTGGGTATGGCCTTCTTCTCCCTGAGTGTTGGTGCAGGCACCATGATCACTTATGGTAGCTACCTCTCCCGCCAGGAAAATATCCCAAGTGCCGTCGGCAACGTTGTCGTCTTTTCCACACTCGTCTCCCTCGCTGCCGGTTTGGCTATTTTCCCAGCCGTCTTTTCCTTAGGATATACACCCGATGCGGGACCGGCTTTGGTCTTTATCACTTTACCGGCGGTATTTGCTCATCTGCCTGTTGGCAGCCTCTTTGCCATACTCTTCTTCGCCTTATTAAGCTTTGCCGCTTTAACATCCGCGATTTCCTTGTTGGAGGTACCCCTTCGTTATCTACAAGATGAACATGGTTTTTCTCGACAGATTATCTGGTTGGTTGGAGGAGGTATCTTTCTGCTGGGGATTCCTGCCACCCTTTCCTTTAGTTCATTGGCGGATATCTCGGTGATTGGGCAACTGCCCATCTTTGATTCGATGGACTTCGTCGCCTCCAACGTCCTGCTCCCCTTAAGCGGATTGTTTGTCATACTGTTTGTCGGTTGGAAGTGGGGCGTTAGCAAAATGCTTGCAGAGGCAGAAGGCGTTGATGGCAAAGGAATACCAGCGCGCTCCTTTTGGCCCATCGTCATTCGTTGGGTGACACCACTCTTGATAATCGCGGTATTTTTGTTTCAAATATTCACCAGCCTCTAATTATAAAAACCCCGCATCCGTTTATGGTTGCGGGGTTTTTTACGGCTCTATCATCGCTTGTGAAGGCACTTCGGCACAAATCAAAACGAACCACCAACCTGGGTAAGATTGCTTTCTACAAGCCATCTGTAAGAGGCTGTCAATCATGAAACGATCTCAACCGCTTTAGATTGAAAAAAAGGATATACCGATTCAATATCCGTCATCACGCTTTCTTCCCGTTTCAAATAAATGGTTCCGCGCACCCAAAAACGATTTTCCATCCAAGCCGGTGGCCAACTGCGTGTATTCAGTTGGACTGGAATCCATGTTTCCCCGGTATCTAGGCTGGCACCAGCAGCGGAGATCGCCAATATATACGTCCCTTTTGCCGCCAGATTGGGTTCTTCCGGCTCTTCTGCCACTCCGTTCTCCTGCAGCCATTTGCGAGCTTCAAAGCTTTGCGGGAGATGATGAATTAATTCCGAGTACACACGGGAAAAGGCGGGATAGACGTCCCCGATCGCTTCATCTCGCACCCAGCGAATGAAGTGTTTGATCGTGTTGAGAAAAATCTTCGCTCGAATGGGACCACCTACTCCTTGATCCACATACCATACACCTAAAAAATGCAAAAAAACTTCTTCTTTCAATTGCGACCAGGTAAAGGATTTTCCAAAGTGAGCCGCGATATACTCACGAAACAACGCAAGGGATTCACGGTACAATTCCTGTGTTTTCAGTTGAAATTGACTTACATACCGGCTCTGAAATTGTGCCAATTGCTGTTCCACCACATCCGGCAATCCCGCTTGTTCAGAGGATAAAACCGGAACCCGTGGAAGGGAATTCTTTTTCTCCTCGGCAGGTATCGCCGATGGATGCTCCATGGTTGATGCCAGTTCCTGATTCGCCTGTCTTGATGCGGTTATCTTCTCCAGTTGATCGATCTCATTCGCTCGTTGCACCATCCATCCGAGAATCTGTAAACCGTTATTTTGCCAGAACTCCCGGTTTAACTCCCCTTCATTGGATCTGTTTTTTATATACACTTCAATCTCCCCCCTCATCTCGACCCCAAAAAAAGTATACGGGCCAAACAACTCATGACGGCTACCCAAACGGGAGAGGCGAGTGACAAGGAACATACCGGGGGAAATCCCTTTTGTCTGGGGAACGGTATAACGCTCCCCGTTCGACAAGGAACACAGTACAACTGTCTCCCTTATCTCTTCCTCCACTTTATAGCAGTCTAAATGAATGTTACACAGTTCGTCCACCCACAAACGTGTGTCCGGTGAAAAGCTTCCCTTTTCTCTCCAGACCTCCACCGGGCGAAGGCTGTCGAGGCACGGAGCGTCCAACATCAACCAAAATTGGTAGGCAAATGTAAAATGCGGTGGAATGGGTTGATCCGATGGCAAGTTTAAACTTTCTTTAAACCTTTCAGACCAGTATTGTTCGATTTCCCCAGAGCTCTGTTTTCTAAACCATTGAATCAAATGTTGGAACAATTGGGATTTGATCTTGGAGTCCCTTTCTTCACGCACCTGTTGAGCAGATCGAATGGCAACGACCCGCTCACAGCATTTTTTGTATTTTTTTCCGCTCCCGCAAGGACAGGGATCATTGCGACCAGCCATTGGCGACACACCCTATTAAAAAGTCCTTTTCTGTAGTATATATGAAACAGACCCATTTTTACAAAAATATTTGGAAAAGACTGATGCAATTCCCACTTTCGCTTTCTCCATCCATCTTAAAAAGAAACACCCCGGGATGTAAAGATCCTCAGGGTGTAAAAAGCAAAAGATTATTCCAATATATAGATGGTCACATTGCGACGTCCCCATTGAATCGCCTCTTCTCTCGTCTCGAAGAAGAGATCGATAATATTTCCTCTCACGGCTCCACCGGTATCCTGCGCGACTCCTTGACCGTAACCGGGTATATAGAGTTTCGTTCCTAATGGAATCACACTCGGATCCACGGCAACGGTACCCCGTTTGGGCATATTACCGGTCGCCGTCGGATTTCCCGTATGGGTATACCCTGTCGCTTGACCATTCATCGATTTGGAGTATTTCAATCCGGCGATGCGTGAACCGCCAGACGAAGCTAATTCCGTATCATCCTTGTCGTCGGCAGTCTCTTCTTCTTCTTCTTCTTTTTTGCCGGAACCTACCTTGACGATTTGATGAACCGGATCCACTTTTTCAACCAATTTCTTATCGGTTACCATCGCTTTACCATTTTTGTAGAGCGCAGTCACCTGATAAATTTCTTGTCCCGCTTTTCCTTCTTGGGTTACTTTTTTCTCACCTTCCGGAAGATCGGGATCTTTTTCTTCCTTCACTTGAAAATCCGTTTTTTCCACTTTTTTCTGTACCCGTTTTTCGATCTGTTCCACCACAATGGTTAAATCATTGGTAATCTTCTGATCCAAAGCGGCATTTACCTGATCGTTTTTGCTCAATTTCACCTTTTGTTCTTCCAAGAATTCTTTAACGGTCGGTTGTGTCGTTTTCACCGATTTGCCGTCTTCGGCTCCCATCTTTAAGGTAACCTCACACATGCAGGTTAGATGTACGTTGGTGTCTTTTTGTATGGGGGTATTCCAGGATATCTCCGGTTTATATTGTTGCTCTAACTCTTTCTTGTCAAATCCTTCCTTCTCTAGAGCGTCAATCAATGTACCCTTCATAACAGTCACTGTTACGGTTTCATCTGTATCGCTAAACGAAATGGTTACTTCTTTCTGCATCATCGCATATGTGACCGCTGTGCCTGACAAAAGAAGGACGCTTAAAACCCCCAACACGATGATTAAGGTTTTCTTCATCCAATCCCTCCTTCTCCTCTACACTCAGAAGAACGGTACCCATTATAACAAAGAGTGAAGCGAAGATCTATGCAAATTTTGCATTAAACGGCTCGTTTCATACAAAATGCGTAAAAATCTGAAATAGGAAAGCGATGAAAAAAGAAGGTCCCCCTCCCCTTCTTTTTTCACCTTCATTCAGTTATATCCTGCTCCCACTCTTTCTTCTGTAAAGGCGGATTACGATATTCTTCCGCGCTTTTATCCAACGGCTGCTTTGTTTTCGGTGGAACTTTTTCCACTTTCGGTTCATCCTTTGGCGGTTCGGGTGTGGATCGTGGATGATTGTGAGTATCTCCCGATCCGTAGATATCCACTGTCAACCACCCCTGATTGGCGCGGGCAGCAACCAAGATCGGTTGATTGAGTTGATTTTGGAAGCTGAAATCGGGTCCTCCCCAAGAGACTGTCGCATCGCGGCCCGGAGGGACATAGGTAACATTCTTTGTATGACTGACTCGCTGAATAACCCGCAAACCCGCTCGCTCTACACTGTTGAACAAAGTGGATGAGGTTTGGCAAATCCCTCCGCCAATTCCTTCTGTATACTCACCGCGAACAATAACCGGTGCCGGTCTATACCCTCGGTTGGGTGTACGCATCCCTACGATTTGATTAAATGAGAAAATCTCACCTTCAGGTAGCACAACATGATCCATCGCCTTGGTCGATAAATGAATGTTGTGCGTGCGGTTGACGTTCCCAGGGTTATAGCGAGTGCTATAAGTCCCTAGCCGTTTTTCTTTGATACGAAGCAGTGTTTTGGTGGTGATCATCGGCTTCCAGACTTGGATCGGGACTTCCGATACTTGGTTGACGTGTTCGTGAATATGATCCAACCACCCCTCCAATTCGTGCCGATCAACTTGGCGACCGTCCCGGTGAGGGATCGGCTTTCGGTTTTCAAACCGGGCTGAAACCGGGGGGCGATTCACCTGTGATTCCACATTACTGGCCAACCACTCAAAAAAAGCGGCACGATCCAACGTGGTCGGATCCACTCCATCAAAGCCTACATCTGCTAAATTGAGCTCCCAGCGTCTCTCTCCATCCGTTAGGATTAAATTGGAGGTCGGCTGCTGTCCCATCTGTTGTGGTAAAGGGGGCTCCCCAAGGCTTTGTGGGGGTGGAGTCTGTGTTGTACAGCCACAGATACACAGAAGGATCGATAATCCTGTGATGATTCCTTTCATTCTGGTCACCCCTTTGCTTCTTAGTGTGTAACAAAGGGGAAAGATGTCATCTGCCAACATCATGCAGAAAAAACGATCACCACAGCCAATAAAGACATAAAATCGTCATTAATCCGTTTACGACCATAATACAGGGGATACCGATGCGAAAGGCAGGACGGGTCGTCTTATGGCGAAACCATTGCATTCCTGCCCAGATACCGGCGCCTCCTCCCGCCAGCGCAGCCGTAAACAGGTGTCGCTCGGAAACGCGCCATCCCCCCTGTTTCGCTCGTCGCTTATCGTGCCACATGACAAGGCAACCATAACCGTTAATCATTAGAAGATAAAGGATAAACAGACTCATGCCAACAGCATAACGAGAAGTATAGGGCTTGGCTATAGGACTTCTAGACGATTTTGGGTTTATTTGTTCAATGATGAACAAAGTTTAAATTTAAGTAAACCTTTTCGCCAACACTCTGACAGTTTAATGTCTTATTTTTGTTGATCCCATGTCAAATAAGTGAAGACTTTATGAAAGGTTAAATTTGTGTATTTCTTCACAAACAAAAAGAAGGTATGATGACGGTAACAAGGGTATTAGAGGGGGCAATACCATGGATCCCACTATTCTAAGTCGAATTCTAACAGCGGAAACACTTTCTTTTCACATTATATGGGCAACCATCGGTGTCGGTGTTCCTGTATTTATCTCGATTGCAGAAGGATGGGGCATCTACAAAAAAGATCCTCATTATATTTTGATGGCTCGCCGCTGGACCCGTGGCTTTGTCATCACTGTGGCGGTAGGAGTTGTAACCGGCACCTGTATCGGGATGATGTTAAGTATGTTATGGCCACGATTTATGCAAATGGCGGGCAACATTATCAGCTTGCCCTTGTTTTTGGAAACCTTCGCCTTTTTCTTTGAAGCCATCTTTCTGGGTATCTATCTCTACACCTGGGATCGATTTAAGAAGCCAATTTATCACTGGTTGATGTCGATTCCAATCGTGTTGGGGTCATCGCTGTCAGCAGTCTTTATCACCACGGTCAATGCTTTTATGAATACACCCACCGGATTCTCTTTAAGCCCGGACGGAGAAGTGATCAACATCCGTCCGCTGGAAGCCATGTTTAATCCGGCCACTCCAACCAAAGTAGCTCACGTTCTCACCTCTGCTTATGTCACTTGTGCCTTTTTGCTGGCTGCGATTGCCGCTTGGCACCTTTTAAAAGGGCGGAATCATGTCTATTACAAAAAAGCGTTGAAACTAACCATGATTCTCGGCCTTGTACTCGCCTTGGCAACCGCGTTGGCTGGCGATTTCTCCGGCAAATTCCTGGCTGAATACGTGCCGGAAAAGCTGGCTGCGGCAGAGTGGCACTTTGAGACAGACCAATATGCGCCCCTGGTTTTGTTCGGATGGTTGGATGATAACGGCAATGTACGGGGGGCACTGGAGATTCCCTGGGCGTTAAGTATTCTTGGTGGAGGGACGCCCAGCTCTGAAATTATCGGTCTTAACGATTTTCCCGAGGATGAACGCCCTCCTTTATGGATTCACTATCTGTTTGACGGCATGGTTGTAATTGGCACCTATCTAATTGTGATTGCGGCGCTCTTCGCCTGGTTGTGGTGGCGCCAAAAAAACCCCTATCGTCCATGGCTATTAAAGGGGATTGTATGGGCGGCTCCGCTCTCGTTTCTGGCGATTCAGTTTGGGTGGATTTACGCTGAAGTGGGACGACAACCTTGGATTTTGCGCGGGATCATGAAAGTGAGCGAAGCCTCCACCACTGCTGACAACGTTGGTGTGTTGTTGCTGATGTTTACTGCTCTCTACATCGCTCTCGCCATTTTTGCCAGTCTCGTTCTGTTGCGCCTCTTTAAAAATCGACCGGCGGAAAAAGAAATGGAACAACGCGGTATCGCCTGAGGAAGGAGGAATAGCGGATGTCATTGGAATTGATCGGTATCACGGTTTTGTGGACGTTTCTATATGGATACCTCATTGTGGCGTCTATTGACTTTGGTGCCGGATTCTTCTCTTACTACAGCGTTCTCACCAAAAAAGAACACCTGATCAACCGGATTATCGATCGCTATCTGTCACCGGTATGGGAAGTGACAAACGTATTTCTCGTCTTTTTCTTCGTCGGGATCGTCGGTTTCTTTCCCGATACCGCCTATTACTACGGCACTGCCCTGTTGCTGCCGGGTGGTGTCGCACTTCTGTTGCTCTCTATCCGCGGCTCCTTCTATGCCTTTGCCAACTACGGGGCGCGAAAAAGCCGCACCTCCCTCTTTCTATATGGCGTAACGGGGCTGTTTATCCCCGCCTCCCTCTCAACCGTCCTCACCATCTCAGAAGGGGGCTTTATCGAAAAAACGGCGACAGGAGAAGTTCGCTTTTTAGCCTGGGAGTTTTTTACTAGCCCCTATTCTTGGTCTGTCGTCTTTCTCGCATTGGTCAGCATTTTATTTATCAGTGCCAGCTTTTTAACGTACTATGCCTCCCAAGCGGGAGATGCGACTGCGATGAGTATCTTGCGCCGCTATGCCCTCGCTTGGAGCGGCCCTACGATTTTGGCCAGTTTGTTGGTGTTTGCCGGTTTATCCCAACACAATCCGGTTCACTTTGGGCGGGCTGTCCAGGATTTTGGCTGGATGTTTGCGCTGTCGTTTCTCTGCTTTGTCTGTGCCGTCTGGTTAATCTGGAAACAACGATCGCTCGGATGGGCATTTGTATCTGTGATGTTCCAGTTTTTCTTTGCTTTCTTCGGGTATGGCGCATCCCATTTACCGTATCTGCTGTATCCCTATGTCACCATTCAGTCGGCTCTAACCAATACCACCATGGGATGGGCGTTGGTGATCGCCTTTATTGCCGGTTTGTTGCTATTGATCCCTTCCCTCATCCTGCTGATGAAATTGTTTCTGTTCAATGCCAACTATGTCAAAGGGGAAAAAACGGGCAACAAGACTTAACGTTTTCTCGGCCATCTTCGTCATCCTTCATTTTGGGCGGTGGGGATGGCTTTCTTTTCCCCTTGTTTCACACAGGCCGCGATAAAGGAAGAAAAGAGCTTAAATGCAAACGGGTCTTCCGGCATCATATTCTCCGGGTGCCACTGTACACCGACGATAAAATTGTCCCCCTCCCATTCAAAGGCTTCCACCACACCGTCTGGAGCGGTAGCCACCACAGCGCACCCATCCGGAACCTGCCGCACCGCTTGATGGTGAAAACTGTTTACGCGAACCGTCTCACCTCCCGCCAAACGATAAAGGCGAGACCCTGTCCGAATCCGGATGGAATGAGAAGGATGCGAGCGAGGGGCACGCTGGCTGTGCTGTAAAATGCCCTCTCGCTGACTTCCTAAATCTTGGTACATATCGCCCCCTAAAGCGATCGCTAATATTTGGCATCCGCGACAAATCGCCAAAATCGGTTTACCTTGATCCACTATCTCCCGTACCAGTGCGATTTCCACCCGATCCCGTTCCGGTTCCACTTCACCCAACCCCAAAATTGGCTCTTCTCCAAACAGATGAGGATCGATATCGTTGCCACCGGTCAGCACCAACCCATCCAATCGTTGGGCATAAGCTTTTATGTTTTCTTCGTCGTCCCGATAAGGTAACGCCACCGGCAACCCACCGGCCATCCATATCGCTTCGCTGTTGTCACGACTTAAACTCCACATTCCCTCAAGCCGATAAGACATGGTCATTCCCACTAACGGTCTCATCATTTCTCCCCCATATTGATTTTCCCAACTCATTCTATTCGGATAATTTTATCATATCATAGACATACTCCTATCACTTTGAAAGAAAACGCCGACTCCCCATTGACAGAGAGCGGCGCTTTAAGTTGTCACTTGTATGTGGAATTGGTCATTCCACATGGCCGGCAGGCGTTCTCGCTTCAAACAAAAATTTGATGCAGTAAATTCCAGCCAAACCGATGATGGCATAAATAACACGGCTGAATCCGGAAGAGACCCTGATTGCTTCTCCGCCGAACAGGGCTGATACCAAATCCCATTGAAACAGCCCCACCAACAACCAGTTCAGAGCTCCGACAACAACTAAGATTAAAGCGAGTCGAGACCAACCGCTCATCTTAAACCCTCCTTCTTATGATCGATGGATCGGTCTTAGTATGAAAAAAAGAGACCATTCTTATCCATCCAAACCAAAATCGATCATATCCCCTGTCTCTTCGGGGGTTTATTCCGCTGTTAGAGGGTTCCTCATCCAAGCGTCGTATAATTTTTCGCTGCTATTGAGAGTATATGGGAGCATAAAGCTGGATATAGGCTCCTCTTTGTGACCACATCAATATTTCAGGGCAAAGCCCTTGTCACCTCGCTATCGGTTATTTGCGAAAACATGGGTACTTTCGATACCGTGAAGAGGATCTAACCCTGTTTGGATAAAAAGGAGGAAATGTGTTGAAAAACAACAAACCGCTTGGTCCGGTTTTTTGGGTATCCACGATTACCATTTTTCTCTTGGTAATTTGGGGAGTCTCCTATCCCGCCCAATTTGAAAATGTGGCCACTAGCGCAAAGGATTTTGCAAATGTTAACTTTGCATGGTTTTATCTCCTTTCTACTTTTCTGTTCGTTTCCTTTTGTTTGTTTATGGCCTTCAGCAAATACGGAAAAATACGATTGGGTCGTGATCATGAACGACCGGAATACCCTTTTTTCACTTGGGTAGGCATGCTGTTTAGTTGTGGATTTGGCGTGGGATTGGTCTTCTGGGGTGTCGCCGAACCAATGACCCATTTCTTTTCGCCCCCCATCGGCGGGCTGGAAGAGCAATCCCCCGCCGCCGCCCGAGTCGCCATGCAATATGCCTTTTTCCATTGGGGAATCAGTCAATGGTCCGCTTTTACCATCGTTGGACTGGCGATTGCCTACTTTCAATTTCGCAAACAGGAAGACGGTCTAATCTCCACCACATTTAATCCATTGATCGGCAAAGGAAAAAAGCCGCTTCTGCGCAAGTCAATCGATACCATTGCCGTTATCGCCACCGTAATGGGAGTTGCCACTTCTCTCGGTCAAGGGATATTACAAATCAACGGTGGACTACACTCGGTTTTCGGCACTCCTGCCGATAATAATTACATGTACTTGGCAATCATCGGTGTATTGCTCGCCCTTTACCTCACTTCCTCCATTACCGGTTTGGATAAGGGAATTAAGTATTTGAGTAACCTCAACTTGGGACTAGCTTTGGCTTTGATGACTTTTGTCTTTTTGACCGGCCCCTCGGTCTTCATTCTGGAAAGTTTCATTTTGGGTATTGGGGACTATTTACAAAATTTTGTGCAACTTAGCTTTCGTCTAACCCCTTATACTGAAAGCACATGGGTGTATCAAAATACCATTTTTTATTGGGCATGGGTGATTGCCTGGTCACCTTTCGTCGGCGCTTTTGTCGCCCGGGTTTCCCGTGGCCGCACGATTCGTGAATTTGTGATGGGTGTACTCATCATCCCACCGATGTTAGGCCTGGTATGGATCGCCGTCTTTGGCGGAACCGCCCTCAACCTCGATTTATTCCATGGAACCCAAATTGCAGAAGCGGTCAATCAAAATCTAACCACTTCTCTCTTTGTCACCTTTAATGAATTGCCCTTAAGCTTTTTGCTTTCGGTTATGTCGATTCTACTCATCTTTACTTTCCTGATCACATCTGCTGACTCCGCCACTTATATTCTCGGATCGATGACGAGTCATGGCAGCCTCAACCCCCAATTGCTGGTAAAAGTGATCTGGGGAATCCTCATTGCCGCGATTGCAGGAGTACTGCTAAAAGGTGGATTGGACAGTCTACAGTCCGCATCCTTGGTGGCGGCCTTACCCTTTACCCTATTACTTTTTATCGTTGCTACCTCATTAGTAAAAGCAATCAATGCGGAAAAAAAATCGTCGTCAGAAGAAACGAAAAAAGTTACAAATGAGTAAGTGAAACAGAAATATCACTCTGGCTTCTGCTTTGTGCAGAAGCTTTTTTTTGTTGCAAAGAAAGAAGCCCCACGAAGTGAGGCTTCCAAAAAGCGTAAAGGCATCCTTATACCTTTTGTTCTTCTTGCTGTTTGCGGTAATGCTCTTCCGCCAATTTATCGATTTCCTTTTTCAATTCTTCTACCATCGTCTCCTCCGGCACTTTCCGGATGATCTCACCGTGGCGGAAAAGCAACCCTTCCCCGCGGGCACCGGCAATCCCGATATCCGCTTCCTTGGCTTCACCCGGGCCGTTTACGGCGCAACCCAAAACAGAAACCTTGATGGGAGCTTTAATTTTTGAGATATACTCTTCCACCTCATTGGCGATGGAGATTAAATCGATCTCAATACGGCCGCAAGTCGGACAGGAGATCAAGGTGGCGGCGTTGGCAGCAAGGCCAAAACTCTTCAAAAGTTCACGCGCCACTTTTACTTCCTCTACCGGGTCAGCGCTTAAGGAGATCCGCATCGTAGAGCCGATCCCCTTGGACAGAATCGCCCCCATACCGGCAGCACTCTTTACCGTACCGGAAAACAGGGTTCCGGATTCGGTAATGCCCAAATGCAACGGATAAGGAATCTTTTCCGCTGCTTTGGTATAAGCCTCAATCGCGAGCGGCACATCGGATGCTTTCAGGGAAACGATGATATCTTGAAAGTCCAGATCCTCCAAAATTCCGATATGGAAGAGGGCGCTTTCCACCATGCCGTCGGCGGTAGGGTACCCATACTTCTCCAATATCCGCCGCTCAAGCGATCCGGCATTAACCCCGATTCGCATCGGAATTCCGCGTTCTTTTGCGGCACGAACGACTTCTTCTACTTTGTTTCGTTTGCCGATGTTGCCCGGGTTGATCCGAATTTTGTCGATGCCGCCTTCGATCGCCTTTAACGCCAAGCGGTAATCAAAATGGATGTCCGCCACTAAAGGGACATTGATCTCTTTCTTAATATGCGGAATCGCTTCCGCCGCCCGCTCATCCGGACAAGCCACCCGGACGATTTGGCAACCCGCTTCCTCTAGTCGCAAAATCTCTTCCACTGTGGCTTTAATGTCATGGGTTTTGGTCATGGTCATACTTTGCACCACGACTTGGTCATTGCCGCCGATTTGGATGTTACCCACCTTCACCGGCCGCGTCTGCGTGCGATGATACATGAAATCGCCCCTTTGGTCGCAGAAAACTTGGGTGTTTAGCTTTATCTATTATATATCATTTCTCTCTCGTAAAAAAGGAGCCATTTGGCTCTCAGATTGATAACAAAGTGGGACCGGGTCCCTATTTCGTTTATCGAGGTTTGTCAGCAGCCTCACAGTCGGGCAAGTCACTGTTTACCGATCCGCTGTTGTACCGCCTGATACACCTCATCTGCCGTCATCCCTTCGGCGTTGATCACTGATCCCTGAAATTGTACGTTCTGAATCCCCATCATATCTTTATCTCCACCGGAAATGACACAACAAGCATAATTGTTGGCATCCATATTGTCAGCGGAGAGATCCTCCACCTCACATCCTTGTTGACGTAAATATTGGCTAATTTGGGATAATCCTCGTTCCACCGCTACACGTTGGTTCATCGTCCTTACACTCCTTTTTCCGTTCCGTTTTTTTCGTTTCCATCATTTCCCTCAAGATAAGCGATAAGAGCAACAGGAGTATCCAGCAACTCTTGTAGATCGGACTCCGTTTCACTGATGCGGCGCATCACATCGGAACGCTGACTCAGATTGACCAGATGAAAGGATTTTCGGTCGGGTCTCATTTGGATCCCCCGTTCCTTAAGAAGCGATGCCGTTGCTTATCGGTAAACATCTTCACGCTATGCGGAACCATCCCAAACCAATGGGTTGCCCAACTTGGTCGTTGCTCTTTTCGCTGACGCCGGGTCTCTTTTCGTTCTTGTTTTGGCGTGTCCATGTACCGTACCATTTCCTGAACCAAAAATTTGATGTAATCCTGCGAAGACACGGAATCACCCCCTGTTTTTATAGGATAACCAGGGGGTGATTCTTTAAACCTTTACAGGCGGGGAACCGTGTTTATGTCGCTTTATAGAGGTTAAAGTTACACAGTTTTATTCCAACTCGGCTGTTTTAACCGGTGTTTGCTTCTTTCCTCATTTCCAACCCCCGTTTAATCAGCGGAAATAGGAGGGATACCGCTGCTAACACAATTAAGATCAAGGAAATCGGCCGCTCGAAAAAAATCCACCAACCTTGATCGGTTAGCATCATTGCACGACGCAGGTTGGATTCCGCCATTTCTCCCAACAGCAAGCCCAGGATCAGAGGTGTCAAGGGAAAACCCAACTTTCGCAACAGCAAACCGCCAAATCCGCTGATAATCATGACCCATACATCAAAATAGGAATTGTTTAAAGCATAAGCGCCAACGATGCTAAAGACGACCACGGCAATCCAAATCACTTCCCGCGGAAGTCTCATCAAGCGAGAGAACAAATTGGAAGCGATCGCTCCCACCAATAGGATCATGAGGCTGGAAACAAATAACAACGCAATGATGACATAAACAAAATCGGGATTTTCGCTAAACAGTGCCGGCCCCGGTTGCATTCCATACATCATCAAGGCGCCAATCAGGATGGCTGTCACCGTGTCTCCCGGAAGGCCCAGGGTTAACATGGTGGTAAAGGCACCCCCGATTACCGCATTGTTGGCGGTTGAACTGGCGGCTAACCCTTCCAGTGATCCTTTTCCAAACCGCTCAGGCTCCTTGGAAATACGCCGGCTCTGATCCCAGGAGATCATCGAGGCGATATCACCTCCTGCGCCTGGGACCGCCCCAATAAATGTCCCAATGGTGGAAGATAGCCAAAAGGGCCGATTCATCTTTTTAATCTCTTTCCATTTGGGAAATCCGCTCTCCTGTTGACCCTTACCAACCGGTTTCATTGTAGGGGGATTTAACATTTGATACAAAACTTCGCCAAAGCCGAATAAGCCGATCATCATCGGTATAAATGCAATCCCTTCCAGCAAATCCGGCTGATCAAAGGTGAACCGCGGCGAAGACAGCATGGGATCTAATCCGATCGTCGCAATAAACAGACCGATACCTCCGGCAATCAATCCTTTTGTGATCGAGGCTCCGGAAACGCTGATCATAATCGACAAACCGAATACAGCCAAGGCAAAATATTCCGGTGGACCAAAGGAAAGCGCAAAACGGGATATCGGAAAGGCAAACATCAGCAAAAAAACCGTGCTTACAATCCCACCCAGCGCGGAATACAGGGTGTTGATCCCCAACGCTAACTTGGCTCGCCCCTGTTTAGCCAGCTCATATCCGTCAAATGTCGTGGAAATCGCCGCAGGCGTCCCCGGTGTATTGATTAATATCGCTGGAATCCCACCAGCAAAAACTGATGAACAATAGACAGCAATTAACATGGCCATGCCTTCCTGCGGTTCCAGCCAAAAGGTGAGGGGAACGATGATCGCCACCCCCATGGTTGAGGTTAGCCCCGGCAAAGCGCCGATAAAAACCCCCAGGATCACGCCTAAAATCATATATAACAAAACTGTAGGGCTAAGCACCTGCAACATTGCCTCTACCATCAATCACACCTCCTCAGATCATGACATGAAACCCTTTGATAAAGATCAGATAAACGAGCAAGCTTAAAATAACAGTCGTCAGGATCGATCCTTTCCAATTCAATTGCAATAGCTTGCACATGGCGAAAATCACAACCGCCATCACCGGTAGAAAAGGGAGCCTTCCCAAAGTGAATACGAATAAAAGAACGACCCCGATTATATACAGCCACTTTTTTAGACCCTTTTTTTCCTCATCGCTAAAAAAAGGTCCCATTCGCCGCTGCAAAAGGGTTCGAATCCCGTCAGCAATCAGCAAGATTACCAGAAGCCCCAACATCAACCGAGGAAAATAAGCCGGTCCCGGTATGTTGGGATTGGACGGTGACGGAAATTGACTGGTCAATGTGAACAGATAGACAGCCACCAACACCATCCCTGCGTTAAAAAGAAGGGAAAGAGGTTTTGTCATCGCGATCACCTTGAATGAACAGGCCTTCCCAAGGGAAGACCTGTTAGATTTTTGTTAATCCAACTCCATCGTCGGAATGATCCCGTTATACAGCTCCAGCTGTTCATCTGCAAAACGGGAAAATGCTTGTGGATCCTGATACGACAACGTCAACCCTTGTTTTTTAGCTAGCTCTTGGAACTCCTTTGATTGGATCGCTTTTTTAATCGCGCTTTCCAGTTTGCTCCTCACTTCTTCCGATCCCCCTTTGGGCATCGCAAATCCACCCCATGCGGTGATTTCCACATCGATTCCCTCTTCCTTTAATGTGGGAACTTCCGGAAAAAGTGCATCCCGTTCATTGCCCATCACAGCCAATACTTTTAAGTCACCGGATTTTACCCCACCCTGTACCTCGGATGGACTGACGGAAACCGCATCCACATGTTTACCCATCAACGCCGTTACAGCGGGAGCGGCGCCATCGAAGGGCACATGGGAAAGTTGAATACCCGCCTCTTCCGCAAATCCGGCCCCAGCAACATGCCAGATCGATCCGGTACCTGCATTTCCCACTCTAATCTTGCTGGGATTCTTTTTGGCATATGCGATAAATTCCGCGATGGTATCATAAGGAGCGTCCGCCCGCACCGTAATCGCCGCCGGTAAGAGATGGGAACGGCCCAATAAATAGAGATCATCCGGCTTTAGATCCGCATAACCCAAGGATTGGACCATCGCTAGTTCCACCGGCACATACCCAATGGTATAGCCGTCCGGCTTTTGTGATTTTAGATAGGACATGGCAACCGCGCCTGCACCCCCGGTCTTATTGACAGGCACTACCGGCACACCCAAATCATCCTCGACCAATTTAGCAACGGTACGTGAAATCGTATCCGAAGCGCCCCCAGGGGCGGCTTGAATCACCAATGTAATCTGATCGCTGGGAAACTCCTCCGCCGCTTGCTGATTTCCACATGCCGCCACCACCACCATGCTTAGTACCAAGAATAATATCCCGAACACTTTTTTCATCGCCGATCCCTCCTACTCACTTGAGTTCTAATCGTTCCAACCTCCGAAACAGATCTTTCTCTTCCTCTGCCGTTATATTGCGCAGAGGAGATCGAACCACTCCACCGGAAAGTCCCCGATACGCGAGTGCGGTTTTAAAAACGGAAAGATCTTTTCCGTGCATTAGTGCATCTGATATCTGTATAATTTTTGCTTGTTCTTTTTTCGCCGCTTCCCACTCCCCTTTTTGGTAATGCTGATACAGACGGACAAAGGGTTCAGGAAAGATGTTGGCATTACCGGAAACACTTCCGGAAGCACCTGCTACCAACCCGGAAAACACATACTGATCGGGGCCGAGCATAACTGAAAAGTCGTCGCTTGTTTCCAGCAAAATGCGTTGAATCTCACTAAAGTCATCCGAGCTAAATTTTAATGCCCGAATATTAGGGAAATCTGCAATCAGACGGGCTAACAAGGGGCGACGGATCTCATTGCGTGCATTTCCGGGAAAGTTATACACAAATAACGGGAATGATTGTGAAACGGATTGGGATATCTGCTGGTAATGACCAAAGATCGCGTCATCATCCAAGGGAAAGAAATAGGGACAGATGACAGAAATGCCGCTGGCTCCGATTCTTTCCGCGTGTTGGGCTAATTGCACCACCCGTGCGGTGGAGATATCCCCCACATGTAAAACCACGGGGATCCGACCGTTCACCGTGCGAATGATAAACTCCGCCACCTGTTTTCTCTCTTCAATCGAGAGCAACATGCCTTCTCCAGTCGTACCGAGAGGGAATAAGCCATGCACCCCCTTTCCGATGAGAAATTCAATCAAATGGCCCATTGCATCGTAGTCGACACGATCGTCTTCTTCAAATGGTGTAAGCATCGCGGGATAAATGCCTTGAAATCGCATATCTAGTCTCCTTTTGGTTCATGTTTTGCAACGATTCGGATAGCGCTTACATAAACGTCATACCGGATGTTACTTTCGGTTGTTGCTCTCCTTCTCAAAAATCCCTCCCAACCTCATCCCTTATCGGCATCCCCGACTGAGCTCCAAATTTGGTCACCGAGTGTGAAGCCGCTTTTATTGCAAAACGAACGGATTGCTCTACCCTCCATCCCTGACCGATGCCACAGGCCAAGGCGGCATTAAAGGCATCTCCCGCTCCCGTGGTATCGACCACCTCTACCTCGGGAGTGGGAATGGTGCGTAAGCGTCCATTCACCAAATAAGAACATCCCTTCTCACCGCGGGTCAGAATAAGTCGATGATGGTAGCGATTTTCCCACTCTCTCATCGCTTGTTCCAGTTCTTCCTCCGTGTTGGCGGAGTATCCGCACAACTGTTCAAACTCCGTTTCATTGGGGGTCAAATAATCCACCAACTGTAAGATTTCTTCTGTCAGCTCTTTGGCAGGCGCCGGATTGAGTATCGTTTTCACACCGGATTTTTTGGCGATGACAAGTGCATGGCGAACGGTATCCAGCGGAACCTCCAATTGCAGCAGCAGAACACTTGCACTACTGATTTCTCGCTGATGTTTGGAAACAAGATCCGTTGTACAGCGATCGTTCGCCCCAGGGACGACAATGATACAGTTATCTGTGGCGGTATGAATGATGGATGCAATGCCGGTGGGGATATCATCCATTCGCTCAATCGCCTCTATGTTCACGCCATCATCCGCTAGACTGCTAAAGATTTGTTGTCCAAAGGGATCATTCCCCAGCGCTCCAATGATCGACACTTCTGCCCCTAGCCTTGCGCAACCGACCGCCTGGTTCGCTCCTTTTCCCCCGGGAATATAGTGAATCTGGGTTCCTGGGATCGTTTCTCCCACTTTTGGCATGCGGTCCGCAGAAACCACCAAATCCATGTTTAAGCTACCGACAATCGCAATCTTTGGCTTCTTCATGAAAACGCTCCTCACAATCAGGTATCGATAAAATCACCGCATGAGGTGCGGATGACCAACTCGGTTTGAAACTTTTTTACAACCGGTGCCGATACGCGATGATTGATCAAATCAACCAACATCTGAACACAGGAGGCCGCCATCTCTTCTACCGGTAGATGCACCGTCGTCAAAGGCGGGATTGTAAACTGAGAGCTTTCACTGTTGTCGTGCCCTACAATCTCCATCTCTTCCGGCACAACGATCCCCTTTTCGTAACAGTTGCTCAAGGCACCAAGCGCCATCTGATCACTCAAAGCGAATATGGCAGTCGGCCTTACCCCGGAATGAAAAATCTCTTCTGCTGCCCGATAACCTCCTACCTCAGTAAACGCTCCCCCCGCAATATGCTCGGAGCCAACTTTCATCCCCAACAAGCGTGCTTCATCCAAAAAACCTTCCGTCCGGGTTCGAATCGCTTTCGATGATATTTTTGGAA
Source organism: Desmospora activa DSM 45169 (assembly GCF_003046315.1). Taxonomy (NCBI): domain Bacteria; kingdom Bacillati; phylum Bacillota; class Bacilli; order Caryophanales; family Thermoactinomycetaceae; genus Desmospora; species Desmospora activa. The sequence continues at coordinate 1,946,353 of NZ_PZZP01000001.1, forward strand.
CGATTAATCCTACACGTTGATGCCCCCTACTGGAAAACAGTCGGGCTACTTGCCGACCCGATGAAGCATGATCCACCGTAACAGCGGAGTAGCGCTCTGATTCCCGTAAATGAAGCACAATCGGCACATTTAGGTTGGCCACTTGCAGAAAGCGCTCATCCTCCTCAGTCGCATTAGCAATAATAGCTGCATTGAAGCGGGTTCCGGTAATCAGACTTTTTTCTTCCTGCAGCTTTGCGCCGACATAGGGTTGAATCAATAGTTCACATTCCTCCTCCAACGATTGCAACCCCTGATGAACCCCTTGCAAAAAACGGCCAATCAAGGGTGCACGCGTATCCAGTGTCCAAAACAGCGCCAAAATCGGAACCACTTTTTCCCCGCCACTGCGCAATCTCCGCGCCGAAATATTGGGACGATAGTCCAACATGCGCGCAGCCTCTAGTACACGCTGTTGAGTCGTTGCCGAAATGCGATATTGATCCCCTTTTCCGTTTAAGACGACGGAAGCCGTACCTGGGGAGACTTTCGCCAGCTGTGCAATATCTTTAATACTGGCCATAACGTCCTCCTTCAAGTGCTAAAACGTTATGCTAAAACGTTTCGTTTATTATAAGTCGCCTTTGAAAGCGCTGTCAATTGATTGGCGTTATGAAAAAATAGGCAATTCATGCTCCGAATCGAATGTGTCATAATATTTAACACAAAACATCGCAAAATGATCAAAACAGAAACGAAAAAGGGATGTAATCGGTTTATTTATGTTAAATAATCTCACATTCAATTTGTACCATGGTAAAAACACCTGTTATATTGGAGATAACAAAATCGCAGGAAGGGGATGAAGGATGAGCGGCAAAAAACTTCCCATTTGGTTCATAGCCGTAGAGATCCTCATTCTGTTCCTGGTTTTCCAGTTTGCAAATGCAGCGGTTCGTTGGCTTCACCTTCCCATTCCACCAGCATTGCTTGGCATGGGCATCCTATTCGCTCTGTTGGCGTCAGGTAAAGTACAGGTACAGCTGTTTGAAGTCTCCAGCCGTCTATTGATTCGTCACCTGGTTCTTTTACTTCTACCGGTGATCGCCGGTATTATCCACTTCGGTCCCGTCTTGGAAAAAGAGGGATGGAAAGTGGGAACGATTCTAGTAATCACCACAATTGCTGTTTTAACTTCTACAGCAGTCTTTGCCCATCTCACCAATAAAAAGGGGGATAAACCATGAGCAAAAGTGTATTGCTATTGAGTTGGACGCTGATCGCTTATCTAGCGGGACTCAAACTGCACCGCCAAATCCCCCATATCCTGACAAGCCCTGTTTTCACCAGCACGTTATTGGTGATCGGTGGGCTATGGCTGACTCACACCGATTATTCGACTTACCGAGCGGCCAATGCACCGCTGGATCAATTGCTCGGCCCGGCCCAGGTGGCGATGGCCGTTCCTCTGTATAAGGGTTGGACCATGCTGAAGAGACACCTCTCTTTTATATTGGCTGGCGTCAGCGTTGGAACGATAACCGGAATGGTGATCGCCGTTTTCGCCGGAAAGCTCCTTCATCTTAACAATGAAACCATCCTGTCGCTGGTTCCCAAATCAGCAACCACACCCATTGCCATGGTGGCTTCTCATTCCGCCGGAGGTATTCCCGAACTAGCGGCAATTTTCGCTGTGGTGACCGGTATTCTCGGCTTAGTGTTAGGGCCTGTCCTACTCCGTTGGATGGGCGTGCAATGCCACTTAGCGAAAGGACTTGCCATGGGCACCGCCGGCCAGATGATCGGAGCTGCCCGTGCATCCCAATGGGGGGATGCCTCCGCTGCGATGGGCATCGTGGGGATGAGCTTAGCTGCGTTGCTGATCGGCTTGGTTACTCCCCTTTTGTCCCATCTGTTTATATAAGCACCCACAGCGGGTGCTTTCATTATTGAGACATCTCTCGTTCCTATAATCACTCCGACACCAACACCTCCGTTTTCTTAAAAAGGGGTTGACGACAAAATCATTCCTAACTATAATTCTTACTAACCCGATTTTATTAGTTATAATTATAAATATAGAAATTACACCATACGCCAACCGGACCACCGGAGGCCCTTTTCCTTCCTTTATAAACATGGAAGTGAAAGGGCCTTTTTCATATAAATCGTTCCATCTGGAGCCGACCAGACCGCTGGAGGCCCCGTCTCCCTTCTTACAAGGGGAGCGGGGCCTGTTTGGATACTGACATCTGATTAATGGAGGTTTTCCACATTGGGTACAATCGTCACTCTCTCCGGTAGTCCTTCTGCGACTTCCCGCACATCCGCTGTTCTTACTATTATTCGCCAGCAACTCGCATTTGCTGGCTGGCAAACCGATGCCATCAAGGTTCGTGATTTGCCTCCACAGGATTTGATCTACGCTCACTTTAACAGTCCTGCCTTACAGGAGACCATCCGTTTGCTTAAAAATGCCGATGGAGTCATTATCGCCACCCCCGTTTACAAGGCATCCTATACAGGAGTCCTAAAAGCATATCTCGACCTGTTACCACAAGAGATTTTGGAAGAGAAAGTGGTTTGGCCCATTGCTGTCGGCGGCTCACTCGCCCATCTTCTCACCTTGGATTATGCGCTAAAGCCGGTCCTTTACGCCTTGGGAGCTCAAACAATCATCAAGGGAGTCTATATCCAGGATTCTTGGGTGAAACAACACGACAGCGGGCAAGTTCAGTTGGAGGAAACGCTCGCAAAACGAATTCATGAGGAAATCGAAAAATTCCAGAAGACATTGGCCAGCACAAATAAACGAGGTGAAATCGTTGCAGGAGAGAACGGATAAAATTAATCGAATAAGACAGGCGAGGCTCCTGGTCCTGGGTGCGATCTTCGTTGCAGTGTCTGCTCTGGTAGCCGGTTGCTCTTCCAATGCCGCTGACGAAGATGAAAAGATCATGCGCATCGGATATCAAAAGTTTGGCACCCTGAGCATTTTAAAAAGTCAAGGTACTCTGGAACAAGCATTAGACCACGTGGATACAAAGTGGAATGGACGGAATTCCCTGCCGGTCCACAGCTGTTGGAAGCTTTAAACGTGGGTAGCATCGACATTGGTCATACCGGTAACGCACCACCCATCTTCGCCCAAGCGGCTGGGACACCACTCACCTATATCGGGGTTAGTTCACCCAAACCGGAAACAGAAGCAATCGTTGTACACAACGATTCCCCTATCAAAAGCGTCAAGGATTTAAAAGGAAAAAAGGTGGTCTTAAACAAGGGCTCCAACGTTCATTATCTGTTGGTTCGCGCACTGGAGGACGCCGGACTCCAATATGAAGACATTGAACCGGTCTATCTCCCGCCGGCGGATGCCCGTGCGGCTTTTTCCAAAAAAAGCGTCGACGCATGGGTGGTGTGGGATCCCTATTATGCCTCCGCAGAAGAGGACTTAGGGGTACGAACGATCACCGACGCCACCGGGTATACTTCCAATCGTGAATTTGTTTTTGCGGAACAAGAATTTGCCGACAATCATAGCGCAGAAGTAAAAATCCTGTTAGAAGAATTGAAAAAAACGGCGGATTGGTTTAACGACCACCCTGAACAAACAGCGAAACAGCTGGCCGAACAAATCAAGATGGACCCCATACCGGTGGAGAAGGCCATTACACGAACCGAGTACGGGATGGAACCGATCAACGACGATGTGCTCAAAGACCAGCAACAAGTAGCGGACACCTTTGCCCGTATTGGTCTAATTCCGAAAAAAATTCAGGTAGAAGAGGTTATCTGGCCTGAAAATCGAGTGAAAAAATAAAACGAAAGGATGAGTCAATCGTGCAGCTATTTTGGTTTATTCCCACTCATGGAGATGGTCGATATCTGGGCACCACAACAGGGGGGCGCATCGTCGATTATGCTTACCTGCGACAAATGGCCCAGGCGGTGGACAGCCTCGGCTACGAGGGAGCGCTCCTGCCAACAGGCCGATCCTGTGAAGACGCGTGGGTAGTCGCCTCTTCCCTCCTATCCGTCACTGAGCGGATGCGTTTCCTGGTAGCTGTACGCCCAGGACTCATCTCCCCTTCTGCTGCTGCTCGGATGACTTCCACCCTTGATCGCCTGTCCAATGGGAGATTACTGATCAACGTCGTGACGGGAGGTGATCCACTGGAGCTGGCCGGAGACGGGATTCACCTCAGTCATGATGAACGCTATGAACTGACCGATGAATTTTTGACCGTGTGGCGGCGAGAGATGGAAGGGGAGGAAGTCAATTTTAAAGGGAAGTATCTCGACATCCAAGGCGGAAAAGTATTGTTTCCCTCTACGCAACAACCCTATCCTCCACTCTATTTTGGAGGCTCATCTCCGGCAGGCCAACAGGTAGCGGCAAAGCATATCGACGTCTACCTTACCTGGGGAGAACCACCGGAGCAAGTGGCGAAAAAAATCGAACAGGTACGCCAATTAGCAGCGCTACAGAACCGCACAGTCCGATTTGGAATCCGGATGCACATCATTGTACGAGAGACGGAAGAAGAAGCTTGGGATGCGGCGGATCGTCTCATCCAATACGTAGATGAAGAAGCAATTGCTGCTTCCCAGAAAGTATTTTCCCGTTTTGATTCAGTCGGTCAAAAACGGATGTCACGACTGAACGGCTTTAACAAATCAAACCTAGAAATCAGCCCTAACCTATGGGCCGGAGTAGGACTGGTACGAGGCGGAGCAGGGACAGCCCTTGTCGGTAATCCTCGCACAGTAGCCGAACGGATGAGAGAGTATTCCACCCTCGGGATTGATACTTTTATCCTGTCCGGATATCCCCATCTGGAAGAAGCATACCGGGTGGCGGAACTCCTATTTCCCCATCTGCCTCTGGCCCAGCAAGGAAGCATTTCTCATTCCCAACTCACCGGCCCATTTGGCGAAGTCGTGGCAAATGACCATTACCCCGATAAAAAGCATGGAGGGGGATTGCAGTGATCAAAAACCGGCAGCCGTTCAAGTCCGTCGATTCGCTGATTCCATGGATCGTTCCCTTGGTATTGATCCTCCTGTGGCAGCTTCTTGCCCAGGCCGGATTAATTTCCAATCGCACACTGCCGGAACCGACAAAAGTGATCGAAGCAGCCCTGCTGCTGGCACAGTCAGGAGAGCTTTTCCAATACATCGGCGACAGCACCCTACGAGCTTTGACGGGATTGTTGGTTGGCGGAGGTATCGGATTAATCCTAGGATTTCTCAATGGTCTCTTTCCCATCGCAGAAAAATTACTGGACACGACCGTGCAAATGTTGCGCAATATCCCTCACTTGGCCTTGATCCCCCTCGCCATTTTATGGTTTGGGATCGGCGAAGAAGCCAAGCTCTTTCTAGTCGCATTAGGAGTCTTTTTTCCCATCTACTTAAATACCTTCCACGGCATTCGCTCCGTTGATCCCGGATTGATCGAAATGGGAAAAGTATATGGATTAAAAGGATTCTCCCTATACCGTAGAGTGATTCTACCTGGGGCGCTGCCGTCCATCCTGGTCGGTCTCCGGTTTTCCCTTGGCGTGATGTGGCTCACATTGATCGTCGCTGAAACCATCTCATCCGATTCAGGGATTGGCTATATGGCGATGAACGCTCGTGAATTTATGCAAATGGACATTGTGCTGGTCAGCATTTTATTGTATGCCTTGCTTGGAAAATTAGCCGATCTCTTGGCGAAGGTTTTAGAAAACCACTGCCTCCGCTGGCAAGCCGGCCGTTTATGAAGGAGGGAAAAGATGAGTGAGATTACGGTAGGCGGCCTGGAAATCAAAGGGCTGCAGAAACGATTTGGAAAACGGCAAGTCCTGGAGAATATCGATTTATCGATCCGCCCCGGTCAATTTACGACCATCGTCGGTGAATCCGGCTGTGGAAAAAGCACATTCCTCCGTCTGCTGGCCGGATTGGAGACACCGACAGAGGGAACGATTATACAAGACGGCAAACCAGTTACAGCACACAACACAGCAACTCGTATGATGTTTCAAGACTCACGCCTTCTCCCCTGGGAAACGATTTCTGACAATGTAAAACTGGGCATAACCGCGCATCCGACAACCGCAGAGGAAGAGGCTCTCAACATGTTGAAACTGGTGGGCCTAGAGGAATATAAGGATGAATGGCCTTCCGTTCTCTCCGGTGGTCAACGTCAGCGGGTCGCATTAGCCCGTGCCCTCGTCAGTCGGCCCCGGGTTCTGTTATTGGATGAACCGCTGGGAGCCCTGGACGCCCTCACTCGAATCGGCATGCAAGAACTGATCGAGCAGTTGTGGCAACGACAGCGATTTACCGCTCTCCTCGTCACCCACGATGCCACGGAAGCCGTTGCACTTGCCGATCGCGTCATTCTGTTAAAAAAGGGTCAGGTGGCACTGGATCTCCCCATCAACCTCCCCCGTCCACGTCCACGGGGGAGCGCCAAATTTTCCGCCCTGGTCGAAACCATCCTGGACCATATCCTCGATCGACCGGAAAAGCTTCAAAACTCAATCCTTTAGCAAAAAAGGTTGCTGACTAATAGGTTGTCAGCAGCCTTTTTCCGTCAAGGTAAATGCTGCTCACGAGGGTTTTAACAAATCTCGAATCACAATCGCCATCCGCAGACGCAACATTTCATCCGGCTCTTTCAGAGATCGCCCCAACATTTTTTCGCATTTTTGCAAGCGGTACTTAACCGTATTCTCATGAATATATAACTGCTTTGCCGACTTGGCGATCTGACAATGATTCTCCAGATATACCGCCAGAGTCATCAATAACTCTTCTTTCTTACCCCCCTTTTTATCCACCAATCCTGTTAGCGTATTTTTATAGTAATCTTCCAAATGTTTTCGCGGAATCATGCGCAATAGCTCTGTCAATTGCCGAATTCGATAAAGCTGTATAAACCGACACTTCTTTGAACGATAGCCCCCTGATAATGCGTCTATAGCCTCACGGTATACTTTTACGATATCCAACATATCTCGGGTACTGGGACTAACACCAAATGAGACTGAAATCCCGAACAGGTCCAACAAATGTTGTTGAATCGAACACAATATTTCGATAAACGCCGCTTCACTCTCCTGCTCGTCGGCTTTTAGCGGATACAAAATTCCGATCCGATTTTCCGCCTCAAATATGATCCCTTGCCTTTCCGCCTGCTTTAACCTCCACTCCATATGTTCATAGACGGTTTTATGCTGAAATAACTCTCCATTTTCGCTGGAAGACGGCAAGGAATATGGATCAATCTGACCAACTGCACAAATATAATCCTGATCCAAATGCAGTTGAAATTCCTTTCCCCTTCGGATCACTTCCTGTTTTGTCGGGATTTTTTCTTGCAAAAGTTCGTTAAAAAATTGATTTTTTGTATTACGAATACGTTCCTGCACGGCGTGCTGTTTCATATACGCAAATGCAATAATTTGGGCGGATTGTTCAATCACCAGCAATGTTGTCGTATCCGCAGGAGAGACCCAACCGAAGACGACCATATACCTTTTCCTCGGCATTACCGTTGGAATCGGGAAAATCGATACCGTTTGCCGATCCTGATTTGCCGTTTTTAGGAAAGAAAATGACCCCATTCCGTTGTAAGACGCCTCCGCTTGGCCGTACTGAAGGAGATGCAACTTTAGTGAGAAGCTGATCTGGGGTGCCGGCGGATTGGAAGAAACATCCTGGTCACCGTATTCATCTACAATCAACACCGGCTTGTCCAATACCGTCGATAGCTGCCGCACAATCGTTTGCAACCCTTTACCTTTTAGCATCGATGATGTCAGTTGGCGCTGGGTGTTGAGAGCATCGGTTAATTCACGCGTCTCCTTTTCCAAAATACAACTGAGTGCTTGGTTTACCAATTCTCCCAAAGAAGGGGTCAACGGTAATTCAATGATGGGTAACTCCACCCGGTTCCCTATCTCAATAATGTGGTTAGGGATGTTGTCCCAATAGCGTTTCGTCTTGATTCCCAGACCGGCGCAACCATGTGCCGCCATAAATTCCACCAATTTTTCCAATTCGCTTTCGTTCTCTTTTATCGAATAAGCCGTTGTTAATAGCAGCTCTCCCGGCTTCAGATAGTTCATGATATCGGGAGCATCCATCATATTCACATTTTTTACTCGCCTTGTAATACCGCTATAGCCAGCTACGACATGGGCATTTGCAAAACACGCCAATTGTAGTAATCGTTTTAGTTCCATCTCAACTCCCCAACCTTCACTAATCACTCTTTAAAATTTGTCACAAAAAATAACATGGATATTCATCGAGAAGGGTGATAATCTCTTTTTTGTTTGATTGCAACAAAAATCTAAACCATATTTTGTCCTAATCGTATCATGACCCCTCAATCTTATGTAAGTATTATTGACATATAATATTTGTTTGATTGAACTAAAACCTTAGTTAGAAATGGGGGAACCGTTATGGCATCCGGTAACAAGGCCTCCTCTCCCTCCAGCCAATCTCGTCCTGACCCCGAATTTACAGTCAACCAACTGCGAATCCCCCATATTTACGTGATTTTATTGGGGATGATCGTTTTGGTTGCCCTCGCCACCTTTATCATCCCCGCCGGTGAGTATGATCGAATCGCGGGACCGGAAGGACGAGAAGTGATAAAACCCGATTCTTACCAGCAAGTGGATTCCACTCCCATCGGTATCTTGCAAGTAATGATGGTCATACCCAAAGGTTTGCTGGATGCAGGAGAAGTCGTCGTCTTTACGCTTATTATCGGCGGTATGTTTATGGTGCTAAGAAAAACCGGCATCATTCAACTAGGGGTCAATCACTTGACTCACTGCTTTGCCCAACGCAGCATTTGGGTTATTCCTGTATTGATGATTTTGTTCGCCACCATCGCTAGCTTTATCGGCACACCAGAACTGAGTCTGGTATATGTCCCTGTTTTATTGCCGCTGCTGTTGGCCTTGGGATATGACTCCATGACCGCAGTAGCTATCGCCCTGGTTGCCACTGCTGCAGGATTTACAGGGGGGCTTACCAACCCCGTTACAATCGGTCTTAGCCAGCAGATCGCCAACTTGCCTCTATATTCTGGCGCCGGTTTTCGGCTGATTGTTTTTATCGTCATGTTGTCCATTGGGATTGGTTATGTTGTTCAATACGCAATCAAAGTCAAAAAAGATCCCTCCTACAGCATTACTTATGAAAATGATCAGGTAAAAAGAGAAGAAATCCGGACACAACAAAACCAACATAAACAACAGCAAGGAACACCCCGACAAAAAGCGGCCTCTGTCGCCGCCGTCATCTTCTTCGCCCTGTTGGTTTACGGTGTCTTGATTGAAGGCTGGTTTATGATGGAATTGTCCGGTTTATTCTTGCTCATGACCATCGTCGTTGGAGTATTGGCCGGGTTGAAAAGCACCAAAATTTGTGAGGCCTTTAATGAAGGGCTGAAAAGCGTCTTAATGGCTGCTTTTATCATCGGTATGGCGCGTGGAATCGCGGTGATGATGCAAGAGGGAAAAATTATGGATACGGTTATCTATGCGTTCGCACAGGCGGTTTCATTTCTTCCAGGAACATTAACCGCCCTCGGTATGCTCATCGTGCAAAGTTTATTCAATTTTCTGGTCCCTTCCGGCAGTGGACAAGCGGTAATCACGATGCCGATTATGGCCCCTTTGGCCGATCTGCTGGGTGTAACTCGCCAGACCGCTGTACTCGCCTTTCAATTTGGTGACGGAATATCCAACATTATTTATCCTACATCCGGTTATTTTATGGCCACCTTGGCATTGGCTGATGTACGCTGGGATCGATGGGTTCGCTTCATTCTGCCGTTGCTGCTGATGTGGGTGATCTTGGCTGCCATTTTTATCACAATCGCTCACGCGATTCAATGGGGGCCGTTTTGAAGGCGAACATCATCATTCAGGGTTGGATCTTTGCAATGATCTATCAACGTTACCCTCCGCTACCTTTTATATGTAAAACTAATCAGGAGGAATGATTCGATGCTTATGCAAGAAACCACCAAACGGGTGGAACAACTGATCCGCGATTTAAGCCGGTTTAATGAAACACCGGAAAAAGGGATTACTCGCCGTTTTCTCACCTCCATCGATCAAGAAGCCAAGCACTATCTCATCCAACATGCGCAAGAACAGGGTTTAACCGTTAAAGAGGATGCCATCGGCAATATCTTTTGCACCCTTCCCGGCAGTAACCCAGATTTACCTGCGGTATGGACCGGGTCCCATGTGGACGCCCCCCTGCACGGTGGGATGTTTGATGGTGTCGTCGGCGTTGTTGGTGCGCTGGAGGCGCTAAGGCTCATACGAGAACAGGATATTGCGCGAGAACGAAATATTATAGCAGTAATATTTGCGTCGGAGGAGCCGACTCGCTTTGGAGTGGGTTGTCTCGGCAGCCGTGCACTAATCGGGCAGCTTTCAGAAACGATGTTGGATGATCTTGTCGATCAAGATGGGATCAGCTTGCGCCAAGCCTTGATCCAACAAGGTCGAAACCCTGGGGCAGCCGTAAACAGCCCAGCAGATCCAAAGCATATCCATAAGTTTGTCGAACTCCATATTGAACAGGGTATCGTCCTGGAAAAACTAGAAAAGCAGATTGGAATTGTAACCGCCATCGCCGCTCCTGCCGATATTCGTTTGCAGCTTTATGGCGTACAGGGACATGCGGGAGCCACCCCCATGAATCTACGCAAAGATGCCTTTGCCGCCTTGGGAGAGATCAGTATGGCGTTGGAGCGACTCGCACGGCAATGGAACTGTGTCGGTACCATCGGCTCCGTAGAGGTCGATCCCGGAACGAGCAACGTCATTCCCGGACTTGTAACATGTAGTATCGATATTCGCGGTGTGGAAACCGAATCGTTCCATTCGATGTTGGAGAAGCTTCATCAGGAGATTACAAACATCTGCTCAGGAAGAGGTATTCAGTTTAATTGGACACTTTTGAGCAAAGACGACCCCGTTCAAACTGATACCAAAATCGTCCAATCGATTGAATCCCAATGTCGTACGCTAGGACTCAGCTATCACCATATGCCCAGTGGTGCTTACCACGACAGTATGATCATGGCGGCAATTTCCCAGGTAGGAATGATATTTGTACCTAGTCGGGATGGAATTAGCCATGATCATCGTGAATGGACCAATTTTGAAGCGATCGCCAGCGGGATATCCGTTTTAACCCAAACTTTGATACAGCTATCGCAAAAATAATATATAGAAAGGAAGGATTTTTTGATCAACCGCAATCGGATCAGCGACCGCATCAATCAACTGGCTCAAATCGGAAAAAGCGCCGATGGAGGAGTCACCCGCATCGCATTTTCAAAAGAAGACCAACAGGCCCACAACCTCGTTGCTAACTGGATGAAAGAAGCCGGGTTACATGTCCGTATCGATCGCGCCGGAAACCTAATTGGATGTCTTCCCGGAAGAAACCCCACAGCTCCTCCCGTCTTGATCGGTTCTCATCTTGATACCGTCATCAACGGCGGCCGCTTTGACGGCACCATCGGCGTGATCGCCGGGTTGGAAATCGCTCAGCACTTGCTGGAAGAAAAGGACTTGCTCCCCCTCCCCTTGGAGGTGATTGCTTTTCGCGATGAAGAGGGGGTACGCTTTGGAAGCGGGTTATTTGGCAGCCGGGCAATGGCGGGCAACCTCGTCAAAAACGAAATGGACAAGGTTGATCTTCACAACGTGTCACGAAAAGAGGTATTGGAGGAAGCAGGGCTACAGCCGGATTTATTACCGGAGGCACAGAGAACTGATCCAATAACTGCCTATTTTGAAATCCATATTGAACAAGGCCCTTTGCTGGAACAAAGGAATATACCAATCGGAATTGTTACCGGCATTGCGGGATGCATTCGTCTACTACTCGAATTCACCGGCACAGCCGGCCATGCCGGTACTGTTCCCATGCACCTTCGTAAAGATGCACTGTTGGTGGCTTGTGAAACCGCGCTCGCAGTGGATGATCTGATGCGACAGTATCAAGTCACTTCCTTGGTCGGCACTGTCGGTTCCTTACAAGCATATCCCGGAGCCGTTAATACGATCGCCGGCAAGGCGACCATAACAGTGGATATCCGCGATCTCGACTCTTCCCGTCTGCAACATGCCGTCAATCGAATCAAAGATTTCACCCAACGGATAGCCGACACACGGGGCCTTCAACTCAAACTGCAAGAAACCTTGCGCACATCCCCCACTCTCTGTAGCAATGCTCTCAACGATATCTTAAAAACGACGGCACAAGAAATGGAGACCCCCCATATCGAAATGATGAGCGGCGCAGGGCATGACGCTCAAGCAATGGCGCAAATATGTGATATGGGTATGATCCTGATCCGTTGTAACGACGGGCTCAGTCACCATCCCCAGGAGTATGCGGATATGGATGATATCGAAATCGGGGTACGTTTGCTGGAAAAAGCGATCAAAGCGTACTGTCGCAACTTTCGCTTCCACATGGCTTCTTCATGATGATACGGATGGTTTTAGTACAAAAATGAGACACCTAGAAGAATGTGACCTCAAAACAATAGCGGCAACCGAGAAATTACTCATCCCAAGGCTGCCGCTATTGTACTGATTACAACGTCCAAAAACTGTTCATTTCTGATAATACAATCCAACCACACCGTTCTGATACGTTTTCGTACTGCTTAAACGCATGGAAAACTGCTTGTTAGCAAGAGCAAACAACCGCTCACCTTGGGAAGCGACCACAGGGTGGATAAGCACCCACAGCTCATCAAAAAGGTCGCTTTGGATTAATCGTTGCCATGTTTTTACTCCACTTTCAACCGAAATTGTTTTTGCATGTTTTTTTAGATTTTCCAATTCACGAGCGACAGAATCATCATCTTTTACAATGATTTGCTGTGAATTCCTCCAAATTAAATCCACTTTAGAGCGAGAGATCACAACTTTAGGAAGATCGTTTATCCGTTGGGCAATCGCACGTTCCAATGAATTGGACGACATTTCCGCCTGTTGCCAATACTGTGCCATTGAAGAATAGGTATTCCCTCCGACAACAATCGTTTCTACCGTATTGTAATATTCAAGGTAATCTTCGAAAATCTCTTCACTTAACATCATCCACTGGTCTTCATTTGAAACAATACCGTCCAGTGACATTTGCATGGTCAAAACAATATTACCCAATAATCAGCCGCTCCCTTCATAAAATCCCATATGGTTAGCGTAATAATCATCGTCAACTATTGCGTCCGTGAACTTAATATAACAAGTCCGTGGCTTTATCGTTTCTTATGAATTGCCATATTCTCAACCTTCCAATCCAATTATACACGCAACCCCCTACGATCCTCACACGCAGGGGGTTTTACGACTCCGCTTTACTGCTGTCCCGCTTATAGGAATTCATAATCAAGTTCGTCGTCGTCTCATGAACGGTAATCAACAACAGAGAGACCGATCATATCTCGTTTCTGCAAATTTTCCGCAGTTTTTAACAATCAACTATTATCGATATCGTTTAATGTAATGAATGATTTTATCAACTCCAAAGGCGATTTCCTCCTCCTGAGCTCTGGCAATACTAAGTCGAATAAATTTAACTTTCTCCCGATAGTCGGGTAAGTAAAAACCTTCTCCCGGCACCACCAGGATATTGCTTAATTTTAGTTCGTTAACAAGCTTTTTTAGGTTTGTTTCCACTGGGAGCTTAATTGTTTTAAAAATACCGGAGTCCACAGGTGCAGACTGTACCAAACCCTTACGCCAATAAGGAGCCAAGCACTGATGCAAAACCTCCATCCTTTTTGCATATAAAGCCCTTATTTTGTACCGGTGTTTTTCAAACATGCCGTTTTTGATATATATGGCTAGAGCGGCCTGGGATAGGGCAGATGTATCGATATCCGAAAACTTCTTATATGCATGAAACCGTTGCCGGAGGGATTCCGGTAGAACAACAACGCCAAGCCGCAATCCGGGAAAAATAATTTTAGAGAAGCTTTTTAGGTAGATGACATGGGACGATTGGTCATAGGTATAAATGGGATCATAGCGTTGATCCTGATTTAAATCCGCGATATAGTCGTCTTCAACAATATACACATCGTATTTGTGAGCCAATGAGGCAATCGCTTTTCTTTGTTCAAGATTATAAGAAGTGCCCAGCGGGTTTTGCGATCGCGGCATGGTGTAAAAAAATTTAATGTTATCATGCTTAAAGCGATACTCCAGTTCATTTAAATCAATTCCAGTCTCATCTCTGGCAATGCCGATCATCGGTATATTTTCATGTTTTAAATACTTCAAATAGATATCATAGCTGGGCTGCTCCACCAGTATCGTCTTTTTTTCAGCGGGAAACTGCATCGTGGATAAAATCATCAGCGCTTGTTGAGAACCGGATGTAATAAATATTCCATCAGCGGAAGTAAACACCTGCATCGCCCAAAGATGCGAAACAAGGACATCCCGCAGTGCTTTTAAACCGTGTGAATCGCCATATGTGAACAGATTGTATTTGTATCGGTCGATCGCTTGATTGAGGCAATGCTGAAAATCCAAATAAGGAAAGATATCCAAATCCGGGGAGGCCGCCGAAAAATCAATACCCTTATCTTCTTTTGGTGACTCCTTTTTCTTTTCAACAACATAGTGACCGCTTTGGGCAATCGAGTAGATAACATGATTCTTCTCCAACTCCGCAAAAGCGCGAATCACCGTGCTGGTGCTGCATTGAAACATATTGGCCATTTTTCGGATGGAAGGAAGTTTGCTTCCCGGTGCATAACGGCCACGCTGTATCCATTGTTCCACCTCGGCCATAATGGACAAATATTTTTTCATATGATCGCATCCCTAGAGAAACATGTACTTATTTTTGTATTTTTGCGAGCGTGAAAACCACTGGATTTATCTGGCGATTATCTCTCTTTTAACCGTGGGCCCACAGGGTTCGCTTTGGAACTCTCCGAGTTACTCGAGATTACCTAAGAATCCCCTGCGTTTATGCATAGGGAGTTCACAATCAATTGTTTGTCCCAGATCGATTGGAGTCAATTAAAAATGGCATACTCATCGGATAAGTATACCATCTCATTTTAGGCTTTCTCTATTTATTTACATTGTCAGTGTTTTATCGTCGACTGCGGCTGCTTACCTGGATTTAATCGCGGCCTTCCCACCGATAGATAAGTGAGTGGCCACCGATGTGTCACCTGTTTCATTTCCTCCAAGGAAAACTGATTCCTGCCATCGAGCAGGAGCAACGATTTTCTACCTTTCATCACTCGTTCCCAATCCAACTGACGAAATTCCGGCCACTCCGTCATCAGCACCACCGCATCTGAGAGCGCCGCCACTTGATACGGATCCGAATAGAGGTGAACATCTTTGACGGGATAATCTCTGCCGATGAGCGGATCATATGCCGCGACCGTAGCTCCTGCGTCCAGCGCCAAGCGGCAAAAAGGAATGGAAGGCGCTTCTCGCAAATCGTCGGACATCGGTTTAAACGTCAACCCCCAGATGCCGAGTTTGCGGCGGTGCAATCCACCCCACTCTTTTACTAATCGTTGCAACAAATCCCTAGGGCGATTTCGGTTTATCGCAACTGCCGCCTCCACCAACGGCATCGGCACTTGTATCTGTTTGCCCATCGTAATAAAAGCTTGGGTATCCTTTGGAAAACAAGAACCTCCATACCCGGCTCCCGGACGAAGAAAAGCGGACCCGATACGGGGATCGGAACCCATGCCTTGAGCGACGGCATCCACATCTGCATCGAGGTGATCACACAGATTGGCAACCATATTGATATAGGAGATCTTCATCGCTAAAAAAGCATTGGAGGCGTATTTGATCATTTCCGCACTACGCCTGTCGCAGGTTTGTAATGGTGCGTCCAATCGTTCGTAGATTTGCGCCATCACTTCACAGGCAGCAGGAGAAGATGCTCCTACAACAATCCGATCTGGATGAAAAAAGTCAGCCACGGCATTGCCCTGGCGTAAAAATTCAGGATTGGAGACCACCTGAAGATCGCTTCGTTCCCACTTCTGCTGTAGCCTCTTTTCCAGGGCATCTCCGGTTCCGGGGGGAACCGTACTTTTAACTACTACCACCCCGTCAGAGCGACCATGCTTGCCAATATCATCAATCGCTCGCTCCACTTGTCGCAAATCGGCACTGCCATCAGCCGCTTCCGGTGTACCCACTGCAATAAAATAAACTTGACTCGCTCGAATCGCAGCTGGGATATCGTCACTGAAGCGAATGAGACCGTTATGCCTGGAACGATGCAAAATCTCCTGTAAACCCGGTTCCCATAAGGGCATCCCCCCGGCATTGAGGGTGGCGACTTTCTCTGCTGCAATATCCGCTCCGATCACATGATGCCCCAGCTCTGCCAACCCCGCCGCCGTCACCAGCCCTACATAGCCTGTCCCGATCACGGTAATGTTCACAACGCTTTCCCTCTTTCCGCCGTGTGATATTTCAACATCATCAGTTCCATCATCGGTAGCAAGCGTTCGCGTAGAGCTGGGTTTTGCAGACCAAATGTCAGATTGGCTTCAAGAAAACCTAAGGGATTCCCTACATCAAAACGGGACCCGGTAAAGCCAAAGGCCCACATCGTTGTATCTTTCTTCCACAGACGCAGGGCATCCGTCAACTGCACCTCTCCCTTGAGGCCGCGCGGGGTTTTTTCCAAAATATCAAACAGGGTCGGCTCTAAAATGTAGCGCCCCATGATCGCAATCCGCGAAGGTGTTTCACTGATGCTTGGCTTCTCCACCAGATCAAATAAAGGCATGATTTCCCCAGCTCGAATCGTCCGTTTAACGGAACGGATCACCCCATATTTTGAAACATCCTCCGCTTCCACTGTTTGTACGCCAATCACTGGATTGCCGGTCTGTTCATATTGCTCCATCAACTGACGGGTACATGGCAGCATCCCTTCCGCCGTTTCGACGATATCGTCACCCAACAACAAGGCAAACGGCTCTTCTCCCACAAACGTGCGAGCGTGAAGAACTGCATCTCCCAAGCCTTTGGGCTCTTTCTGACGGATATAGTGAATACGTGCCATACCGGCGATAGCCTCAATCTGTTCCAAGCGATCATGCTGTCCCCTTGTTTGCAAAAGATTTTCCAGTTCTCCGGAGCGGTCGAAGTGATCTTCAATCGCCCGTTTGCTTCTACCGGTGATGATTAAGATGTCTTCGATACCGGAAGCCACCGCTTCTTCCACAATAAATTGGATCGCCGGTTTATCCACAATCGGCAACATTTCCTTGGGCAGCGCTTTGGTAGCGGGCAAAAATCGTGTCCCTAAACCAGCTGCCGGTATAACGGCTTTTCTCACACGGGTGCTTTTCACAGTCATCGAAAACACTCCTTTGATCAGCCGGCATGGGCTTGTTGAATTAGCTTCTGGGCAACGACCCCTTGATAACGGGCGAGTAAACCATCAAAAATGCGATCCCAGGATTGTTCCAATGCATAACGCCGTGCTTCGATTCCCATCCAGGACAGGCGCGTCGGTTCCGCCAGCATGAATTGAATCCCTTCGATCAATCCCTCTACCGAACGTGGGGAAGTGCACCAACCGGTTCGACCGTGTTCCACCAGTTCTTTCACACCTCCGGTTCGAGCCACGACTGCTGGCGTTCCCGCTGCCAACGACTCCAAGACAACATTGCCGAAGGTTTCCGTGGTAGAGGGGAAAACAAAACAATCGGCTGACGCATACGCCTCCGCCAGCGCCTCTCCACGCAAAGTGCCGGTTAAAGTGACAGAGGGTAATGCTTCCGCTTCCAGCTCTGCTCGCATGGGCCCATCTCCCACCAACACCCAGTGCACGTGGTCTCGTTGGTTTTCGGGTAACCGTTTGATCGCCTCCACCAACACATCTAAATCCTTTTCCGGAGCGATTCGTCCCACATACAGCAAGATGCGGCGCTGCTCGATGTGATAACGCTGACGGAAGGCGTCATTCGCCCGTCCGGGATGGAACAGCTGGGTATCAACCCCCCTGCGCCACAACTCCACACGTGAAAACCCCTCCTCTTCCAACAGATTCTTTGTCTCCTGTGACGGGGCCAACATCATCTCGCAGGACTCATGAAACCAACGCATATAATGCCAGATCCAGTTAGAGAGAAATTGTAAGCCGTAATACTGAAGATAGCGATCAAAGTGGGTGTGGTAAGAGGCAACGAGGGGAATCCCCTCTTTCTTTGCAATGTGAAGTCCCATCAGACCCATATTGAAGGGGGTTGTCACATGGATGAGATCGGGCTGAAACTCCCGCAGCTCGCGGCGGATGACAAAGGGATTCGGGAAGGAGAGGCGATGCTCCGGGTAAAAAAACAGCGGGATACTACGACTCCGCCTCACACCCGGTGCTTCTAGATCTTCCGCGGTACAGCGGGGGACGAAGACGCGAGTTTCCACCTGACGTTGTTCCATATGCGCAACCCAGCGCTGCAACGTCAGCGATACACCATTCACCTGTGGAGGAAACGTATCGGTAAATAATGCGATCTTCAAAATCCCACGCCCCTCATGACAACGATTTGACTTCAGCATAAAAAACCAAAATCAAGAAAAAGTTGAGACCGCGTAAAAATTCCATCACTATTTAATCAAGATTGCACAAAAAACGGGCTGGTATGAAGCCAGCCCGCGATTTTAAAAAATTCCTATCCTACCGCTCCCACCGAACCACTTGGCACGTCTCCATATCCAAACGGACCCGAACCGTCTGCTTGACACCCTGCCCTTCAGCAACGGATGTAATTACTATCTCTCCACTTTCGCGTTGGCTCTGGGTGGTTACCGCCATCCCGTTCTCTTGTGTGGTTATAGCTGAGAAACTTTCCTCTTCGCAAGCCTGTGCTTGCATCAAAGCAATTCCACTCTCCGCCGCATATTGCGCGCGGATGATGCGCCAATCGGTCACATGGCTATGTCTGGCCTGCATCGATTGTGAAAGAACGGCTGTCACCAACAAAAACACCAGAACCGTCACTCCCAACACCAATGGAAGCGCCATCCCCCGTTCATCCCTTATTCGCACCTTCGGTCCTCCCCCGAAAATAATATTGCGCCTCCCGCTCGGTCCAACCGTTTTCTAAGCGAATTTTTAGTAACAGGCCCACATCATCCGGAGAAAACATCAACTGCGAGACGTTATAAGCTAAAATGGTCGTTCCTTGAAACCGGCTCTCTCCAGGTGGACGCACGCTCCGAATAATACGGTGTTGATCCAGTTTATAACGGATGGTGGCCCCATCAGCCGTATCCATTAAAAGCGACCCATCCTCAGTGAGACGATAATCGGTACAAGCACGGATTTCGTCGCGCACATCCATGGCGAACGCCGACAATTCCATCTGTAGCTGCTGCTCCCAAAATGTCTCTTTTACCCCTGTTTCCATGTGAAAAGTTACCGCCATCACTACAGGGATAAGGAACAGCATCAACAGCAACACAACCGATACTTCTACATAGGTAAAACCCTTTTGACTAATTAGGGTACGAACTGAACGGCACGTAGACGGAGTTGTTGTGTTTTGTCGCGTCTGTCCTTCCATTGCACCTCCACATTTGTTTCAGCCAGGTGTGATCCGGCATGTTGTTGTTCCCAGTGAATAGTAAAATCGATCCCATCTGCTTGTTCACGTGTAAACCCCTCTTGCGGCGAAGAGAGAGGTGAAGCCTGCAACACCTCCATTTGTCGTTCCAACAATAACAACGCCTGCATGCGCTGGGTTTGAAGATGTTGCTGTTCCCTCAGCTCCGACCATATCGGAATACTGACCGCCACAATCACGCCCAATACCATAAAGGCAGTGGCTACTTCTACAAGGGTAAATCCCTTTTCCGATCCTACTCTGACATCCTTACTAATCACGGCGCGACCTCCACCCGCGGACGACCAGAAGCAACCTGGATCACGATTTTGCCCACCACTTCCCTCTGGGAGCGAACCAATAACGTTCCCCCGCGCGTTTGCCCAGTTCGTCGAAAGAGAATTTGATCACTGGGATAATTGCTTTCTACCTGCAATCGGGCCGGGATCCGCCCTTGTCGGATGCGCTCGCTTCCACGTAGGATATGGTAGCTTCCGTTTTGTGCATCAAAGGTCAACGACACCTCTTGCTCCATCGCCATCGCTTCCCGTTGGGCCATACGGATATCGGCGGCCAATGTCCCCAAGAACAGCTCCCGCTCTACTCGTTCCGCCCAACCGGCAAAAGCGGGATAGGCTAATCCCGCCAACAGCGTAATCAGCAGCAGTGTTACATTGAGCTCCACCAAATTCCAACCGCCCTCATTTTGCCACCACATCCCTTTAGTCACCATGGACGGAACAGCTCACCCTTTTTTCCGCTGAGGAATTGGGATGGATTGAATATTTCCCTTTGGCCGGGCAGACGGGAGTCGAACGCAGATAATCCCGCTGTTGCAATTGGTCTACATTGGCAGGGTAGTTTCCCGTCTCCAAATAATGATTATCCGCCTGGGTTCCGATCAATTTGCGATTCGCTTCACATGATTTTGCTTGTGCCGACTCTCCTGCCGCCTTTAAATTGGGTAATGCAATCGCAATTATAATACCGATGACAAATAGCACCACCAACATCTCAATCAATGTAAAACCGCGCTCGTTATTCCAGATCCTTTGTCTCACGCGATAACCTGCTACTAAAAACATAGAAAACATCCCTATGTCTAGATTTTTCCTGCTTCAACGTGTCCCGTCTCGCCAAAAGCTCACTACTGCGGTTAGTATGACACTCCACAGGCGTAAATCCCCGTGTAGCCCACGGTACATATATGCATGCTCGTTAGGTGAGCACCACATATTCGCGCGCTTGCGCTAAATTCATCGCTGCGTTGACATCGCGATCGCCTTCATAGCCGCAGTGGTCGCAGCGAAAAATCCGCTCAGACAGCGAGAGTTTGCCCTTTTTTGCACCACAGCACGAACACAATTTGCTCGAAGGGTAAAACAAGGCAACTTCACGCAATTGGATTTTCCACTTTTGACAAGCTTGAATGAGTTTCTGTTTAAAGTCGTAAAACCCTTGAGCGGCAATCGCTTTCGCTAAATGTCGGTTGCGCATCATGCCGCGCACATTCAATTGCTCGATGGTGATGGTGGCTGGCTTGGTTTTCACCAGTTGGCTCACCACCCAAGCGCGGTACGCTTTGCGCTTATTGGCTAAGCGCTGATGTAGCTTTTGCACGCGCAGGATGTTTTTTCTGATGTTGCTTCCACCTTCAGTAGCAGGCTTTTCACCTCACTTCTTTGCTTCATATTTGCGAGACAACGCGCGCTGGGCGCGCTTCAAACGTCGCTCGCACTGTTTCACTGTGGAAGACTTATTAATGTTGCGAAATACTTCACCTTCGCTTGTAAAAGCGAAGCTTTTAATGCCAAGATCGACGCCGATTCCCGAGCCATTTGGTTGAACGTCAATGGATGTTTCTTCAACCTCAACGAGCACCGAAATATAGTACCGATCCGCCTTTTCCGTCAGCGTGCAACTGACGACTTTGGCGTTTGTCGGGATATAGCCGTACTCTTTGAGTCTCGTCCATCCAATGGTCGGGATTTTGATGCGATGACGTTTGACAAGTAAATCGCCTTTGTTGTTTTTTGGAAAATAGGCACCTGTTTCTTGGCGCTGTTTTTTCTTCAAGCGCGGTCGCCGAGAATGACCGTCTTTCCGCTCATTTCTTTGTCAAAAGATGCCCCGATGTACGCAAGATACTGTTCAACTGACTCATTTCTTTTGGTGAATGGTGTTTATTCATACTAACCACTATAGAATGAGATTCCATTTCTTTCCATATTTTTCTATAAAAATGAGTGCTGTTTTTTCACTCCTTTTTTACATCGCTTGTACCAAATGCAACATCGGCAAAAACATCGCAATAACAGTAGCTGCCATCAACAACCCGATCACAAAAATCAAAATTGGTTCCAAGCTTCGCGTCCATCGTCTCAGCCGTTCCCGCATGATCAATTCCGTTCCCCTACCCAAGGTGAGCAGGGATTGATCCAAACGGCCGGACTCCTCACCTAATGCAGCCAACCGCGATAGCGCCGGTAGAAATCGTCCCCCTTCATTTTCAACCGATTGGTGAAATGCCTCCCCCTGTAACAAACCCAACCGAATTCGATCCACACTCCGGGCCAAGGAACCCCATGGACTCAATTCCCCAATGATTTCCACCGCTCGTAACAGCGGCACTCCAGACTGAAGCAGACTTCCTAATTGCACGGTCAGGTAATGGGTAAAGCGCAGGGTATAAAAAGAGCGCAAGAGAGGAAGCCGCCGCCACCGTTCCTCAACAACCGCACGACGATCCGGGGATAGATGGGAGATCACCCTTTGTAAGATCCAGATCGACAAAACCATTCCCGCTACCGTCAATCCCACTGTCGGCAAAAACTGATGGACGGTTAACACCGTTTTCGTATAAAGCGGCAACTCCAACCCCATGGTTTCATACAATTCGGTAAACCGTGGGACGATGGTTGTCACGAGAAAGGAAAAGGAAAATCCTACTAACAGCAGTACAACCAACGGATACGCCATTGCCTGTGACACTTCCCGATAGAAGCGAGCTTGCTGGGTGTAATACTCTTCACACTGTTTTAATCCAAAAATTAAATCTCCGTGTTCTTCCGCAGCACGAATAAAAGAGACAAACAACGGCGGAAATCCAGCGTCAGCCAAGGCATGTGACAAACTCTCCCCGCGATCCAAGGCAGATTGAATCGCATCCGCTTCTTCCGGTTTCAATATCTCCTGCTCCTGCAATAACCGTAAACTGGGAACGAGCGAAAAACCGGCATCCAACAGTTGGCCCAGATGTTGACTTACTTGAGCCAGACGATCAACCGGGATGCGTTTTTCCCTTTTCCACAATCGTTTCATTGCTTACCTCCACCACCCGATGATATTCCGCAATCGTGGTCTGGCCGGTTAATACTTTTTCCAAGATCACTTCTTGAAGCGGACGCATTCCCGCTTTTTTAAATGCATTCCGCAACTGGGCAAGGGAAGCGCGTTCCACCACGAGGGGTTGCATTTCTTCTTTTAGCGCCAACACTTCAAATGCCCCCGTTCGTCGGCGATACCCGGTCTGATGACATTTTTCACACCCCACTCCGCGACAGTAACGACAAATCAAACGTACCAACCGTTGCGCCACCACACCTGTCAAGGCTGAGGCGATTTTATACGGTTCAATATCCATATCCAATAACCGCGTAATCGAACTGGCCGCATCCAGCGTATGCAAAGTAGTCAACACTAAGTGCCCAGTCAAAGCGGCCCTGATCGCGATTTCCGCAGTTTCTCGATCCCGCACCTCGCCCAACATGATGATGTCGGGATCCTGCCGCAAAACCGCACGTAATCCCAACGCAAATGTGAGACCCGCTTTGCGGTTCATCTGAATCTGATTAATCCCCGGAAGTTGGAATTCCACCGGATCTTCCAATGTGACGACGTTTCGCTCCGAGCGGTTCAATTCCTGAAGCATTGAATACAATGTAGTAGTTTTTCCCGTCCCGGTCGGTCCGGTCACAACGATCAGTCCACCCGGCTTAGTCAACATGGATCGAAGCCGTTCCGCCTCGTCTTTGCCCACTCCCAGCTCAGACAGAGAAAGAAGCTCTGGCCGGTTGCGCAACAATCGCAACACCAGCTTCTCTCCGTGTAACGTAGGCATACTGGATACACGGATATCCACCCGTTCTCTACGGTCCTGCATCATCATGGCACCGTCTTGCGGCAGCCGTTTTTCTCCGATATCCATATGGGCCATCACCTTGATCCGGGAAACCAGTGCCCCCAAAGTCTCTTTGGGAAATTGACGCAAAGGGACTAAAAAACCATCCACCCGCTGACGAATGTTGACGTGATCATGCTGTGGTTCAATATGTAAGTCACTCGCACCGGAGCGAATGGTCTCTTCCAATAATTCTGTCACCGTTTGAGCCGCATCCACCTTTTCACCTCCTTTTGTTTGGAAAGATTGTCTTACGATTCCTTCTCTTCGACATTTTTCGCCATATCCCTTCCTAAATTGTATTTTTTTATATAAATTTGTCGAAGTTGCATAATATATCGCTGTTGGATACATAGTAAAAGTGCCATGGAAAGAACTAAAAAAGCCCTTCCCCCTGTATTGATGGGGAGTAGCCAAGAGGTAAGGCAACGGACTTTGACTCCGTGATACGCAGGTTCGATCCCTGCCTCCCCAGCCAAACGCCCCCCCATCCTGAGTTGGATGGGGGCTTTACGTTCTCTTCAAAAAATATCCATCAAATTTTCCTTTTTTATCCCTCGACTGATTCCATATAATCCTTTACCATATAGAAGAATTGCCTTTAAATAGGGGGTGGAAAAGTTCATGTTACTCATATCAACCATTGCACTGGTACTGTTCGTTATCTGGTGGGGAATCGGCCATTATAACACCTATAAACCTACTGTTAAACACATTGATATTGAGATTACTCACCCCATCGAAAATAATGGTCTACGCATTTTGCACTTATCAGATCTTCATATGGAACGGTGCTCGATCTCCCCTGAAATCCTGCTGGAACAGGTGAAAAGCGAACGGATCGACTTAATCGCCTTAACCGGTGATTATCTGGATACCAAACAGATGACAGCACGCTTTCTCCAATATATGGACGTCCTCAATAGCCTAAAGCCTCGTTACGGCATGTATGCCGTTTTTGGCAATCACGATTACTGTATCGCTGACCATTTGCCTTACATTCAAACGGAAATGGAACGTCGTGGCTGTATCGTTCTTAAAAACGAGCATCATACCATCGAGATTGACGGTCAAAAACTAAATATCATCGGAATCGACGATGCCTATACTGGCCGTAGTGATGCGGATCGTGCCTATGAGGGCGTTTCAGATGGAATCAATCTGGTGTTAACCCATGATCCCCACATTGTGTTGGAGATGGATCACCATTTTGATTATCTCTTATCTGGGCATTTTCACGGTGGGCAAATCTGTTGGCCAAAACCCTACCATCTGCGCAAAATGGGTAAGCTTCCCGGTCTCAATATCATCAGTGGCCTGCACTATCACCAACAGCGCGCTTTTTATATCAGTGACGGCTTGGGACAGACCGGATTTAATTTGCGCTACGGTTCCCGTCCAGAGATCACCTTTCACAGCCTCGGTTCCGGACCATCCATGAAATCGTAAAATGCATCTCGAAACAAGCGTTGGCGACCTCTTGGTGCCAACGCTTGTTTTTTTATTTTTAGTGGGGATAAATGAGTTAACCCAATATCACCTCGGCGGCATCTAAAGCTGAGTGCGGCTTACCCAAACGGCTGGCCCGTATTCGCATCTCTTCCCAGCGTTGCGGCGCTTGCATCAGGGGATAGATATGACGAGGAATAGACGCCGGCCGATCCTGTCTCAATGCGACGCGATGATTGGTTAAAAAGCGGCTGTTTCGCTCTTCCTGTCCTGGAATCGGACGGCATATCATAATGGGAAGCCCAACGGCTAACGCTTCCGAACTGGTTAATCCCCCTGCTTTACTAACAATCAAATCGGATGCGTTCATCCATTCCCGTATCTTATGTGTATAGCCCACCAAGTGAACACCGGGCTCCCCCCGATAACGGGAAGATAATCGCTCCAACAACCGTTTGTTCCGTCCTGTTACCACAATCAGCTCCCCAGTGGGCATCTCCCTTTGAAACGATGCCATCGCTTGCTCCAAGGGCCCCAAACCGACACCTCCACCCATCAATAACACAGTAAAGGCGGCAGGATCGATCCCCATCTTCTGCTTTAATGACGTTTTTTCTTCTGTTTCATCGGCAAAGCGAGGGTCGATCGGAATGCCGGTCGCCCATAAGCGCTCACGGGGCACATGAAACACCGTATGGATATTCTCGGCTAAGCTCTCATGAGCGACTAAGTAAAAATCAACGGCTGGGTGCATCCAAAAAGCATTGGCGGCAAAGTCGGTAATCGCCGCTCCCAAGCGAAAATGAAGTCTGTTTTTCTCCTTTAGCCGCCCCATTGCCCCTAGGCAAAAGGCATGGGTACATACCACAACATCCGGTTGATATTGTGTGAGCAGGCGGGACAGTTTAGCTGATAGCACCTCTCCCAATGGGGTTTGAAACCATTGGCTCCAGGTTCTTTCCCGTTGATAAGCCACCCCCCACAAATTAGGCACAAAGCGGAGGGTATTTAAGTAAAAATGGCGAATGCAGATCTCCAGCGATGGGCTAAAATGGGATAAACCGCATTCAATTTTTACCTGAACATGGGGATCGACCCGCTTGAGACCGGCACGAATCGCTTTGGCCGCCTGATAATGTCCGCTGCCTCCAATGGTTTCGGTTAAAAGCAATACCCGTGTCCCACTCATGGCTCCGTCCTCATTTTATAGGTTCGATTCAATTGATGGCGGGAGATAAACACCCGTTTCGGAACTAAACCGCGTCGGCTGTAAAGCTGTTTCCATTGTGTCGGCTGACAAAAGAGTAAGATCAATTTTAAAAGCATCGTTTTGGATTTACTTTTCCAGGGATGATTAAAATCAGCAATATCAAACCCAAGATGATCGGCTCCCCGGAAGAGAAAAGTGGTTCCTGCCAACACTT
This sequence comes from Desmospora activa DSM 45169, assembly GCF_003046315.1. NCBI lineage: Bacteria > Bacillati > Bacillota > Bacilli > Caryophanales > Thermoactinomycetaceae > Desmospora > Desmospora activa. Next base: position 1,973,066 of record NZ_PZZP01000001.1, read on the forward strand.
GAATCTCTTCACTATGGGGATGTTGGTTAATAAACATCGCCAAAGCAGGCAATGACTGCCGAATTCGCCTCATCACCATCAACTCCATGCGGAGGGCTGTAACTGATTGCCCTCCGTTTTTACGGGCCGAACGTAACAACTGGGCTAAGCGCCAATTGTGAAGATGGAGTTTGGCATACCGATCACCAGGATGTAATTTGACCCCATCACGGGTTGTCAATGATTCTCCGCGATATCGTTTAATCACCACCCGAAATAAGTTTTGATTTTCCTGATCCACGTACTGTAACCGACTGATATGAAAATAAATCCAGTCCACCACACGCCATAAATGAATAATTCCGCCGGTCACCACTCCAACTTCTCCCCCTTTCAACTGGAACAGAGTTAGTATGGGCCAAAGCAAAAGCCCCCATTCCAACTCGAAGGAGTTGATGCGGATAAGGAAAAACCACCCGGCAGTCGGGTGGTTCCTTAAAAATAATGAAATTCGTCTTCTCCCTGTCCAGGTTTAAGATGGATCAATTCCGTTCCTGCTACCGCTTCCCGCACCAACTGCTCCACATCCAGGCGCGCTTCCAATTCCCGGGATAAGGCGACACTGGGCCGGGTGACCGGTGATTTGGGCTGAAAAACGGTACAACAATCTTCATAAGGAAGGATGGAGGTTTCATAGGTACCGATCCGTTTCGAGATATCCATGATCTCCTGTTTGTCCATGCCGATCAGCGGACGCAAAATAGGAAGGCGAGCCGCATCATTGATGGCATTCATACTCTCCAGTGTTTGACTGGCCACCTGGCCCAAACTCTCCCCCGTCACCAGTGCCAATGCGCCTTGATTGCGGGCAATGGCTTCCGATATCCGTACCATATAACGGCGCATAATGGTAATCAAGTACGATTGCTGGCATTTTTCCCGGATCTGTGTCTGAATCTCCGTAAAGGGGACAACATGCAAACGAATATCCCCGCCGTATCGAGTCAAAATCTGAGCAAGATCCACCACTTTTTGTTTGGCTCGCTCACTGGTAAAGGGATAACTGTGAAAATGGACCGCTTCCACTGTCGCCCCCCGTTTCATCGCCAGATAGGCGGCAACCGGGCTATCGATGCCACCGGACAACATCAGCATCACCCGTCCACTGCTGCCCACAGGCAATCCACCCAAACCGGGAACATCACGACCATACAGATAGGTCGCCTCTTTTCGTACCTCTACATGCAGCAATAATTCCGGATTGTGCACATCGACCCGAAGACCTTCAATCTCCCGCAAAATCGCACTTCCTACCTGCCGATTGATGGTATTGGAATCATGGGAAAAACCTTTGTGCGCCCGTTTGGCCTTCACTTTAAACGTCCGCGGAAGTGGCTCATGTTCCTTTACCAACTCAATGGCTGCTTGCTTGATCGTATCCAAGTCCGTCTCCACTTTTTTGGCGGGACAGATGCCAACTACACCGAATACCTCACGCAAGGAATCGATCACTGCTTCCATCGGCTCTCCCTGTAACTCTACAAAAATGCGACCATATGTCTTTTTTAATCTAGCATTAGGAAATGAAGCCAGTTTGAAGCGGATATTTTGCATTAATCGATTTTCAAAATCGGAGCGATTGCGCCCCTTTAAGGCTAACTCACCGTATCGTACCAAAATCCATTCACTCATATACCATGCACCTTCATCAGTTGTTGTAATCGCGGAATTACCCGTTTTAGAGCCTCCGCGACTCGGTCGATATCATTTGCTTCCGTATCCATCCCCATGCTGATTCGAATCGCCCCGATCGCCTCTTCATCACTTAGCCCCATTGCCTTCAGAATGCGACTAGGCTTCTCCCCTTTAGAAGAGCAGGCTGATTTACTGGAGACAATAACTCCCTCTTCCTCTAAGGCATGGACGATCACTTCCGACTTCAACCCCGGAAAGGAAAGAGAAAGAATATGAGGAGCACTGCCCGTACGACTCACATCTCCGTTTACCCGCATCCCTGTCAATGTTTCACTCACCTGTTCCAACATCGATTCTTTCCAGTCCGCCCACCGATTTGTCGCCTCCAGGCGCTGTTGCTCCGCTAACACCGCCGCTTTGGATAAGCCGACGATTCCTGGTACATTTAGCGTTCCTGAACGAAAACCCTCTTCCTGGCCTCCTCCGACTAGTAGCGGGGTTAGTCGCACCCCTTCGCGAATATAGAGGGCACCTGCCCCTTTCGGTCCATGAAATTTATGGGCGGAGAAGGTCATCAGATCAACGCCCCATTGTTGCGGTTGCAACGGGACTTTGCCAAAAGCCTGAACCGCATCCACATGAAAAAGAACCTTGGGGTAGCGGCGCAGTCGCTCCCCGATCGCTTGTACCGGCTGGATGGTACCCGTTTCATTATTGACATGCATCACCGATACAAGCACGGTATCCTCTGTAACTGCCTCTTCCACCGCTTGCGGATCTACTCTTCCCAGACTGTCCACAGGCAAAACCGTAACCTTCCAGCCTTCCTGCTTTAACTGTCCCATCACTTCATACACAGAAGCATGTTCGACCGCAGTCGTCACAATGTGGCGACCACGTTGGCGAAACTGATAAGCCGCCCCTTTGACGGCGAGGTTGTTTGATTCCGTCCCGCCTGAAGTAAACACGAGGGATGAAGGGGAGACGCGTAATGTATCGGCCAGCGCCCGCCGTGCCTGGGTGACTAGCCGTTCCGCCTTCCCCCCCAAACCATGGAGAGAGGCGGGATTTCCATATATGTTTTGCATGACATCCGTCATGACGCGTACCACTTCAGGATTGATTCGCGTTGTAGCACTATTGTCCAGATAGATCATGATTCTTCATCCTTTTCCTACACACAAATTCAAGCTCAACTCTGCCTCTGAACATCATATCACAGGCAAGGGACACATCAAACCGTAGACTCAGGTCAATGCTTATTCCTTAAGGCGGGCGGTGGAGGCGCGCACCTCCAAGTGGGAGGGTAGAACCACTTCTTTTTTATGCTGCCAATGTTCTGGATCCGCCAATCCATCCAAAAGCAACTGCATCGCTTCCACTCCCAGCTCATAAGAAAGGATGCGAACACTGGTTAAAGGCGGATGAGCATAAGCCATCATCGGAGTGTCATTAAAGCCGACGATCCCTAAATCGGCAGGAATGGATAAACCAGCATGATGGGCAAAGCGAAGCGCACCCAAGGCAAACAGATCATCAGAGGCCAATATGGCATCAAATGTAATCCCATGGGCGCGCATGTGACATAAGGCTTGAAATCCGCTCTCCTCCGAAAAGCCGACAGATGCGATCCGTTCCGTTTCCACCGCAAGTTGCCGCTGTTTCAAGGCTTGTTTATACCCCTGCAACCGATCCAGCGTTACCACCATATCGTTTGGACCACCAATGAAGGCGATGTCCCGATACCCCTGATCCAGTAGATGTAAGGTGGCTTGGGCAGCAGCGTGAACATTGTCGTTATTGACTGCTGGCACCGGATGCTCCATACTGCGCCCAATCACAACAAAAGGAGCTTCTTCTTGCACTAATGTAGAAATCAGCTCATCGCGAATCCTGGAGGTGGAAATGATCAACCCGTCCACCCGTCGCTCCCGAATCAATTGCAGACATTTTTCCTTCTCTTCGTTTTCATCTATACTGATGGAAAGTAAAATATTATAACCCTGCAGCTGAGCCACCGCAGACATTCCCCGTAACACCTCGGAAAAGAAGGGATTGGAAAAAGCGTGATCAGCCCTTCGGGATAAAGCAAAGCCGACGGTACGTGTATTGGCTTGGGCCAAGCTGCGGGCAATGGCGTTAGGGACATAGTTCACCTGTGCCATCGCTTGCCGCACCTTCTCCTTCGTCGGTTCACTGATGCGGGGACTCCCGGCGATCACCCGGGAAACCGTTGACGGAGATACACCTGCAATCGTGGCAACATCTTTGATCGTAGCCATGGTAAGAGCTCCTTTTATTTAGGTAGTGCAACCGTTTTCACTATATTATAATATCTCCTTCTACGGGAAAACCCCAAGCATCAGCAAAAAACCCGGCTTCACAACAACGGTTGGGAGCCGGGTTTCAACATCAAGGGTATGGGGTTGGGGTTCAGTTATTCCGGTTTCCATTTGATATTGCAGCCGATACTCGGTTTTTGTTCCGGCGGGACTGGTTTTCCCTGCAACAAAAGATCCAAAGCTGCCCGGAGCGATTCACCGGTCACTGGAATGCCGTTTTGGGGACGGGAATCATCCAATTGGCCGCGATAGGCTAGCTTCAACTCGCCGTCAAAAACAAAAAAGTCAGGGGTACATGCTGCTTGATACGCCTTTGCTACTTCTTGGGATTCATCAAAAAGATAAGGGAATGGATAGCCCGCTTCTGCTGCCACTTCCTTCATGTTCTCTGGGGAATCGTCGGGATACGTCTCTGCGTCATTGGCGTTGATGGCGATAAAAGTGACGCCCTTCGCTTGGTAGTCCTGTGCCACTTGTACCAGTTGCGCCTGCACATGCTTGACAAAGGGACAGTGGTTGCAGATAAACATAATAACGGTCGCTTTGTCGGACTTTAACTCATCCAGGGAATCGATTTTTCCTGATACCGCATCCGGTAGGGAAAACAGTGGAGCTGGGCTGCCGAGGGGAATCATGTTGGATTCAGTTCGTGCCATCGTGACCACCCTTTCTCGATTTTCTCTTTTATCATCGTATCATACCCTACCCTCTTTTGAATCCCTTAACCCTGCAAAAACGTTATACACAATCCATTCTCCTCTACTCGCCTTCCCGTCCCATTTACCGCCTAATAAGCCGCATTTATGAAGCAGGCTGACGAACATGGTAAACGAGAACAGTAGCAGAGAAGCCCTTTCAAAAGTAGTACTTAAGCAGCGTTATAATAAAGAAAAAATGGAGGGGAGCAACGTGAACCTCATCTTTACAGACGATGGGCAGGCAAGCGAAGACATCACCAAGCAGTATGTCATTAGTGAATCCATTTACCCCGATACAAAAACAGAGCTTGAACTTTTCGGTGTGCATATACGACAAGTAAAGGGATCGTGGGTTTACCCGGAACACCATCATACGATTTATGAGATCAACTGGGTCCTCAACGGACACCAAATTTTCACCATCGAGGGCAGACAGCATCAACAGTTTACCGGCGATTTGATCCTTGTCAGACCAGGGGAACTCCATACCAGCCGAGGCGGAAATACGGAACCTTTCACATACCTATGCATCCATTTTAATATCGACGATAAATTGTTCTTGCCCTATTTAACCCATGTCGATCCATTGTTTTTTAAAGCAGACAGCAGCCTAGCCCGGAGAATGGCGCCTTTTCTTGAACGGATCGCCACCTTGCTCAAACATCCCAAATTTGGCTTGGTTGAGAAAATGAATATGCAAGCGTTGATGTTTGAAATGCTCGGCATGCTTGTGATCGGACTGGACGAGCAGGAAGGGAGGCCGCTTTCTGAGCGGACAGTGGAACTTGCCTATCAAATTGCCGAGCAGATTGAGCGCAATTTAGAGAGAAGCGGGCAGCTGCAAAACAGCAAGATAGAAAAAATCGCCACCGAACTAAACATTAGCGTTTCCTATTGCAACCAATTGTTTAAAAAAGTTTACCATATGTCCCCGCGAAGATATTGGTCGTTTAAAAAGCTAAATAAAGCGAAAGCACTGCTGTTACAAAAAAACATGACGATCGAAGCAGTTGCAGATGAACTCGGCTATTATGACCTTTCTCATTTTAGCCGCCAATTTAAGCGTTGGACCGGGCTTACCCCGAGTCAGTTCCGCAACAACCACACAACGCGAATAGACGGAAGAACAAAGGCTGCCAAAAGGTGAGAACACACCATCTTGGGCAGCCTTTTAATCGATGGTTGCCTAGGCCTCCCTTGTTACCATGCTCGCAATCGTTTACCTTCAAGTGCAGTTCTGGGCAAAAAGAACGCAGGAATGTACATACTTTTCGGTTGTGCAGACTGGTAGAATAAACGGCATAAAAAGCAGTGAAAATGATTGGCTTAGCCATTAAATGTAAGCGCTATCAACGAAAGGGGAGACATTTCATGATGATTCACAACCCGGTATTGAAAGGCTTTAATCCCGATCCCAGCATCTGTCGCGTCGGTGATGATTTTTATATGGCGGTATCAACATTTGAATGGTTTCCAGGCGTGCAAATCCACCATTCGCGCGATTTAAAGAACTGGCACTTAATCAGCAGACCCCTTAACCGCATCAGTCAGTTAAACATGATCGGCAACCCGGATTCAGGCGGGGTATGGGCACCTTGTTTAAGCTATTACGATGGTCAGTTTTGGTTGATTTATTCCGATATCAAAGTGGTCGAAGGTGCATGGAAGGACGGGCACAATTATCTTGTGACATGCGAAACCGTCGATGGCGATTGGAGCGAACCGATTTATTTAAACAGCTCCGGCTTTGATCCTTCCCTATTCCATGATGAAGATGGACGCAAGTATTTGCTCAATATGGTGTGGGATCAGCGTGTGTACAACCATCAATTTTACGGAATTGCAATACAAGAATACGATGGCCAGCAAAAACGTTTGATCGGCAAACCGCAAATCATCTTTAAAGGGACGGACTTAGGTTTAACGGAAGCACCCCATCTCTACCGCAAAAACGGCTATTACTATTTGCTTACAGCAGAAGGTGGGACCAAGTATGAGCATGCTGCGACGATCGCTCGCTCCACGCACATATACGGGCCCTATGAAGTCCATCCCCACAACCCGGTTTTATCAAGCTGGTCAGATCCGAGGCACCCGTTGCAAAAGGCCGGGCATGCTTCCCTTGTGGAAACACAGCAAGGAGAATGGTATATGGCTCATTTAATGGGTCGGCCCGTGAAACGGCGAGGGAAAAAAATCTTACAAGAACGAGGATTTTGTCCACTAGGCCGGGAAACCTCCATTCAAAAAGTGGAATGGAAAGACGATTGGCCGTATGTAGTCGATGGACCGTTGCCTTCGCTTGAAGTGGAAGCGCCTCATTTGCCGGAAGTGGAGTGGGAGCAGGACTACCCCAGCTGCGATCAGTTTCAAGAACCTGTGTTAAACCATCATTTCCAGACATTGCGCATTCCTTTTGATAAGGAGATTGGCGTGCTTGACCACGAGGCGGGCATTCTGCGCTTGTTCGGGCGGGAGTCGCTCCATTCCAAGCATACCCAGGCCCTTGTCGCCCGGCGTTGGCAAAGCCTTACCTTTGATACGGCAACGGTAGTCTCTTTCTATCCAGAGACGTTTCAGCAGGCAGCGGGCATCATTTGTTATTATGACACGGAAAATTGGGTCTCTGCACAAATCACATGGCATGAGGAGAAAGGACGGATTTTGGATCTGGTCCAATGCGATCACTTTCAAGTGTACCAGCCGTTACAGGGACATGAAGTGACCATCCCGGAAGATACGGCTTCTGTTCATCTAAAAGTGTGTGTCCGTTACGATACATTTTCGTTTTTCTATTCCTTTGATGGTCTCCATTATGAAGATTTTGGCGTTTCATTTGATTCCTATAAGCTTTCGGATGATTATATCGCTCACGGTGGCTTCTTTACCGGCGCCTTTGTCGGCATGCATTGCCAAGATACATCCGGAATGCGCAAACATGCTGATTTCCATTCGTTTTCTTACAAAGAACTGGAAGGGAAACAGATAAAGGAACTTCCCTTCAAACATGGGGGCGGAAAAGATGAGGAAAGTGTTGTTCGGGGGTGACTATAACCCGGAACAGTGGCCAAAAGACGTTTGGGAAACAGACACGGCTCTGTTTGATGAGGCGCATATCGATACCGTCTCCGTTGGGATTTTTATGTGGGGCTTAATCCAAAAAAGCGAGAAAGAGTATGATTTTACGCTGATGGATGAAATTATGGAGCATTTATATCGTACCAAACGCAACGTTTGTTTAGGAACGGCAACGGCTGCTCATCCCGCATGGATGGCTAAAAAATACCCCGATATCCTCAGGGTCGATTTCGAGGGTAGGAAACGACGTTTTGGGCAACGGCATAATTCTTGTCCCAATAGCCCGACGTATCAAAAGTTTGCGCCGCTGATGGCGAGAAAGATGGCTGAACGGTATGGTCACCTCGATAACATTGTCGCTTGGCATGTAAACAATGAGTACGGTGGCATTTGCTATTCGGATGAGTCGGCAGAAGCGTTTCGCATATGGCTCAGGAACAAGTATGGATCACTGGAAGCACTAAATGATGCCTGGTACACCTCCTTTTGGTCGCATACGTTTTACGATTGGGACGAAATCGTTCCACCCAATGCCTTGAGCGAGCATCTCGGGCGGGAAAAGGTAACCGCCTTTCAAGGAATCACCCTCGATTATATGCGCTTTAATTCCGATAGCTTGCTTGCCAATTTCATTACTGAAAAGAACGAATTGAAAGCGATTACCCCTTCGATCCCCGTGACAACCAATATGATGGGCCTATTTAAGCCGCTTAATTATTTTGATTGGGCCCCTCATCTGGACTTCATCTCTTGGGATAATTACCCACCTGATATGCAGTCAGAGGCCCGCATGGCCTTAACCCATGATTTAATGAGAGGATTAAAAAAAGGGCAGTCGTTCTGGTTGATGGAGCAGACGCCGAATGTGACTGCTTGCCGCGATGTGAACCCGATTAAGCGCCCAGGTGTAAATCGACTTTGGAGTTATCAAGCCCTGGCCCATGGGTCGGATACGGTACTCTATTTCCAAATGCGGCAGTCAAAGGGGGCTTGTGAAAAATACCACGGTGCCATCATTAATCATGGCAGCAGAAATGATACGCGGGTGTTTAAAGAATGTAAACAGATTGGCGCAGAATTGAACGAACTCGGGGATGCCTTCACAGGCGGGCAAACAGAGGCAAAATGTGCCTTGTTGTTTGATTGGGATAGCTGGTGGGCGATCGAGATGTCCGATGGCCCCTCCCGCTATATCAATTACCAGCAGACCATCATCGCTTATTATCAAGCGCTGTATCAGCAAAAGATAGCCGTCGATATCGTCAGCGCAGACGATTCTTTTGAAGGATATGATATCGTCGTCGCTCCCCTTTATCACATGGTCAAGTCAAACGCTCATCAAGCCCTTGCGTCATTTGTCGCACGCGGAGGCACCCTTGTAACCACCTATTTGAGCGGACTGGTGGATGAAAATAATCAAGCAGTGTTAATGGATTATCCCGGCCATTTGAAAAAGATGCTGGGCATATGGGTAGAGGAAACGGATTCGTTGGAGGAAAAACACTACAACTCCATGGTTGTCAATCAGGGGTACCCATTTTTCACGCAAGCGTCTTACCCATGTAATCTTTTATTTGATGTGATCCACCCGGAGACGGCTGAGGTAGTTGCTGCATACGGAAGTGATTACTATCAGGGAACCCCCGTTGTCACACGCAATGCTTATGGAAAAGGAGAAGCCTGGTATATCGGCAGTCAAGCAGACGACAAATTCCTAAACGATCTGTTTGCTTCGATATGCAAGCACCATCAACTTCACCCTCTTATCGCTGTTTCCGAAAATGTCGAGCTAGCGAGTCGAAAAAAAGGCGACTGGACCTATACTTTTGTCCTCAACCACGGAAATCATCGAGAACAAATGGTGATGCCGCTGGATGCCGAGGAGCTTTTGAGTAAGTGTGAGTATCAAGCAGGCGATATGGTTGCGTTAAGGGCAAAGGATGTCATGATTTTAAGGTGGGAAAGGAGGAGGCCAAGTGGAAGTCGCACGCCAAGCAGAACGAACCGTATTGGGCAGAACACCGAAAAAAAACAAACGCATTGACAAGAACCGCTATGGCTATTATTTTCTTGTACCCTTTGCGGTTATTTTTATCGTTTTTAATCTCTATCCGATTTTGTATACGTTTTATTTAAGCATGACGAGCTATGATGGCTTAAATAAACCTGAGTTTGTCGGCCTTGCAAATTATGTAACGCTCGCGCGCGATCCGTTGTTTTACCAGGCTTTTTATAACACGGTCAAAATATGGATCGTCGGTTTTATTCCGCAGATTACGATGGCCCTTATCATCGCGTATACGTTTACGATTGCGAAAGTAAAGGGAGCAGCATTGTTTAAAGCGGTGTATTATGTGCCCAATTTAGTAACCGCAGCAACGATTGGTGTGCTTTTTAGCGCCATTCTCGGGTTTCCAAACGGCCTTTTAAACCAGCTGCTTCTACAATGGAATCTCATTGACGGGCCGATGAACTTTTTAACCATGCCCCATTTTACCCAGAACACGATTGCTGCGATTAACTGGTGGATGTGGTTTGGAAATAACATGTTAATTTGCTTGGCTGGAATGAGCGCCATTTCAAACGATTATTATGAAGCCGCTAAAATCGACGGTGCAAACTTAGCGAAAATTTTTACATCCATCACGCTTCCGTTAATGAAGCCCATTCTTTTGTACCTCATGCTTACTTCGTTCATCGGCGGTTTGCAATTGTTTGATTTGGCTCAGGTCATGACCGATGGCATGGGAGCACCCAATAATGCGTTAAACACACTGGTTCTTTATCTCTATAACCAAGGTTTTGTGTTTAATAACTTCGGCTATTCCTCTGCGATTGCTTACGGGATGTTTATGATCATCCTTGTCTTTTCCTGTATTCTCTTTTTGCTCAGCTACCGAAAGAAGGTGCGGTAATTGAAGCGAGTCATGAAACGCCCACTTAAATATCTACTGTATTTGTCCCTTATCCTACTAGCGGTCATCTGTTTTATGCCGTTTTACTTAATGATCGTGAATGCAACACGGAGCAACGGCGAAATCCTGAGTCAGTTTCGATTTATACCAGGGACATATCTGCTCCAAAACTTTCGTGATATGAGCGAAATCTACAATGTTTTCGGCGCTTTTTGGAACAGTGTTTTTGTAACCGTTTCCGCGACGGTGCTTACTTGTTATGTTTCTGCTTTGACCGCTTTCGCTTTTGCCGTGTATCGGTTTAGAGGAAGAAATCTTTTGTTTGCGCTTGTACTGATCACGATGATGATCCCATCACAGCTCGGCATTCTTGGACTGTACGAATTAAGTGCGGCTCTTCGTATTTTAAATACCTATACCCCACTGATTATCCCGGCTGCTGCCGCTGCTCCTGCTGTTTTCTTTATCAAACAATACGGTGAAATTGCGCTACCGCCAAGCTTAATTGAAGCGGCACGCGTAGAGGGGGCGAAAGAATTGAAGATTTTCCATGCGATTGGCCTGCCGATTCTCGCTCCGGCGATCGCCACTATGGCGATTTTTCAATTTGTCGCCAACTGGAACAACTACCTGTATCCGCTCATCCTGTTGTTTGATCCGGAGAAATATACGCTCCCGGTTCTGATCGCATCGATGAGCTCATCGGTGTATGATCCCAATTTAGGCGTCCTTTATTTAGCCATCGCCGTATCCACGATGCCGATTATGATCGTCTTCTTTTTCTGCTCCAAATTCGTCATCGCCGGACTTACAGCCGGTGCTGTCAAAGAATAGGGGGAGAACGGTGTGAAGCCTATGCGAATGCTGTTGCTTGTTGTCTTGCTTGCCACCCTTCTGTACGGCTGTAACTACGACGCCTCATCCGAAAAAAAAGATACCCTTACTATTTGGATCCCCTTTGACTTGGATCGAGAGACGATGGAAGAATTTGAAGAAGAGTATGGAGTAACCATCGATGTCACCATTTTAAATGCGACTGATTTACAGGTGAAATTGACGCAAGTATTAAAAACCCAGCAAAATGTTCCTGATATTGTCTACCTTTATGATTCGATTACACGAAGATGGGTCGAAAGCGATGTCACTTTCTTGGATCTGTCAGAAGCGTTTCCCGAAGACATCGCTTACTATGAGGAAAATTTCCCGGAGCATGTCACCGCTCTCGGGCGAAATGACCAGGGGGAAATGAAAGCTGTCGGCTACCAAAATCCCATCGGTGTCGCTTATTACAACCGGGAGCTGGCAAAAGAACTGATCGGCAGCGATGACCCGAAGAAAGTCGCAGAAGCAACCTCATCCCTTAAGCGTCTATTTGCTTTGAACGATCAATTAAAGGAAATGAATGTTGGCAGCCAACTGATTGGTAATATCGAAGATTTTCAAAAGATGTATCTATTAAAACGGAAAGAACCCTGGGTGATAGAGGATAAACTCATCATCAGCGATGAGGCGATGGAGCTGTTTGACATATCGAAGAAAATGTACGAAGAGAACATGTTTGCGGCGGAAGTTCCAACTGATTCTTCCTACACGACGGGCTTTACTGAAGGTTCATTCTTCCTTGACTATAACCCGACATGGAAACTAAATACCATCGCTGACCTGACGAAAGAGACAGAGGGATACGGAAATTGGGGCATCGCAAATCCGTTTATCCCCTACCATAATGGCGGTACTTGGATCGGCATTACCAAGGATGCCAAAAATCCGAAACTGGCGTGGGAATTTGTCAAACGGGTAGCATTGGATGAGGAGCACCTATATCAGGATGCCATGAAGCGAGGGGACGTCCCTGCAAATGAACGAGTGATGGAACGGATTGTAGCAGAGGAACGCCCCTCTGATGTGCTTGGCGGCCAAGACCCTTATGCAGCCTTTCACGATGCGGCGATTGAACGAAGCAATATCCTTACGCAATATGATCGTTCCATTAACAATTATTTTTTGGATGTTTTGCGCCAGTACGCCGTTGGCACCACTCCAAAGGATGAGGCGCTTACAAACTTTAAACGTAACGTAAAAAGCGCTTACCCGGATTTAGAAGTGGAGTAAAAGGAGTGAAATCATATTGGAAACGGTGACAACCGATAGAGAGGCTTGCTGGCTGACGACTGAATCATCAAAACCCCGGACTGAAAAGCTTCTTCTGTCACTGGTTGGCGATGCACCGATGTTTGCAACGATTAGACGCCTGTGTCAAAATCATGCAGCAAAGTTTTTTGTAGAGACAGCCATCACAGACCGTGACACAGGGAAGAGTAATGTCATCATCGGCACTTGGACCAGTCTTGGAAAAGAAAGCACACCGAATCTCGGAAGTGAAGGCTACACCATCTTTTCCGAAGAAGGACGCCTGTGGATTGTTGCTGAAGAAGAACGCGGATTGCTTTATGGCTTCTACCATTTCTTGAAGGAAATTCAGCTTGGGACACCCTTACTGGAAATCTCCGCACAGGAAAAGCCGGCAAATGTTTTTCGAATGATTAACCACTGGGACAATATGGACGGTTCCGTCGAACGGGGGTATGCAGGCAGATCGCTCTTTTTTGAAGGCGGATCCTTTACCAAGGATGAAGACTGCATGCGTTCCTATGCGGAGCTGTTGTCATCCGTGGGCATCAACGCGTTAACCATAAACAATGTCAATGTCCACGAGCAGGAGTCGGCACTAATTACAAATCGCTGGCTGCCGGAAGTGGCATGGCTGGCCAAACTCTTTCAAGAGTATGGACTCACGTTGTTTTTGAGTATTAATTATGCCAGCCCGATTACCATCGGTGGACTGGATACGGCGGATCCGCTCGAGACCTCTGTCGCCGATTGGTGGGAGCGACAAGTGGAACGAATTTATGGATCGATTCCTTCCTTTGGCGGTTTTGTTGTAAAAGCAGACTCTGAACATCGCCCAGGGCCCTTCAGTTACGGGAGAACCCATGCTGACGGGGCCAATATGCTGGCAAAAGCGCTTAAACCCTATGGAGGCCATCTATTTTGGCGCTGCTTTGTCTATGATTGCCTCCAAGATTGGCGTGACCGCTCAACGGATCGGGCAAGGGCGGCCTACGACCACTTTGCTCCCCTCGATGGCGCTTTTGCTGATAACGTCATTTTGCAAATTAAAAGCGGACCGATGGATTTTCAAGTGCGTGAGGCGGTCTCTCCGTTAATTGGCGCATTAAAGCAGACGAAGCATGTGATAGAGCTACAGATAACCCAGGAATATACCGGCCAGCAGATTGATGTCTGTTATTTGCCCCCGCAGTGGAAAGAGATTCTCGATTTTGATACCCATGCAAACGGAAAAGACACAACAGTCGCAGACCTCGTGTCCGGCCGGGCAAATGGCGGGTTTGGGCAAGGAATGACCGCTGTCGTCAATACGGGCAGAGATGAAAACTGGACCGGGCATTCTTTTGCCCAAGCCAATCTATACGGCTACGGTCAACTGGCGTGGAATCCAAAACGCTGTCTACACGCGATTGCAGAGGAATGGGCGGACCGAACGTATCCTTATTTACCGAAAAACGTCCGCAAGACAATTGTATCGATTCAAGAGTGTTCATGGATCGTATATGAGTCGTATACATCCCCCCTCGGTATCGGCTGGATGGTTAATCCCGGCCATCATTACGGTCCAAATGTTAATGGTTATGAGTTTTCGCCTTGGGGTACCTATCATTTTTCCGATCGGAATGGGCTTGGGGTGGACCGGACGAGAAAAGGGAGCAACTATGTCAGCCAATACGCAGAGCCGGTGGGATCACGCTATGAAAACCTACAAACCTGTCCGGACGAATTGTTGCTGTTTTTTCACCATGTTCCCTATACTCATGTGTTAACGAGCGGCAAAACCGTCATCCAACATATTTACGATTCCCATTTTGATGGGGTGGAGCAAGTAAAAGCGTTTATCGCTGCCTGGGAATCCCATAAACAAGAACTGCCTGAAGCCTTGTACCAGCATGTGCGAGTCAAGTTTGACGCCCAGCTTGCCAATGCAGTCGAGTGGCGCGATCAAGTAAACACCTACTATTACCGGATGTCGGGGATTGAAGACAAACACGGAAGGACGATTTACCGGTAAACCTCTCCCGTTTTCGCTATCGTTAAGAAATGGAAATTTTTTGCTATCAGAACCAAGAAGCTCTTATGTATTGAAGGGTTTTCCTTTTATAGACTTGTCCCGCCCCCGTCGACAGTAAAAAGCGGCCTATTCCCGATGTTTCGCCGGAGAAAGGCCGCCCATTTTTTTGCGAAAACGTGATTGATAATCCCTTCGGTATAATCCGTGCTTTGGTTCATCTTATGAGCAGGACGTTTTTCACCTCTACCGTAAGGGATCTCCCTCCTTTTTTAACTTGCTTTTTCTTTGCCCAACCCGCTGTCGGCTGGTGCCAAGCGATCCAGCCCTTCCTTCAGCCCGTGGTACACCTCAACGGTGACCTGTTGTTTGCGGTAACCTTTTTCCAAATCAGCGCCGGTCTTGGACCAAGCCTTTTCCCATTGATACTGAAGATTGCCGGCCTTTTTCGCGTCCCCTTGATCTTCTGCTTGTTTCCGCTGCTTCTCCAACTGAATCAGCGTTTCCACATCGTTATCCAATTGCTTAAACAACGAATTCGTTACCTCACCTGCTTGGTGATATTGTCCCAATTGGGAACGCAGTTGCTCCAGCTGCCCAGTGCGTGTCTGTGCTTGTGGTTGATAGCCGGCTCTCTGCGCATCCGCTTCCGAGTGGAAGAAGACACGCCACTCATCCGGGATCGAGTCCCACTGATCAGCAGGTACATACGTTTTACTGCGATAATCACCGGCGGGACGGAACAACTCATCGCCCCGTTCCCGCGCCCGGAAGACAAACGGCTGCTCCAACAGCGGATCATCCGGGTTCCAGATTCCTTTGCCCGCCTCTTTTGCCGATTTTAGCGCCGCACCATAGCGTTCCACTTCCTCATTCTTAAAGGGCCAAATAAAGTAAGTGGCAGCATATCCTTCTTCCACCAACTTTAGATTGGTGTTAAGGCCATCTTGCCGCACCACCTCAGCCAAGATACGACCATAGCTATCGGTGGGCTCTTCTCCCAATTGTAGGATTACCGTATCCCCAGGCGACAACAGGGTGCCCAGATACGCTCCAGCCCGGTTGCCGTGATCCATCTGGTTTTGGTCTAGTTCATTCTCCACCTTGTGATAGGTTTCCGGGGTATCGATATTAAGGTATCGAACCGTAGTCGACCCCAACACCGGTTCCTGTAAACGAATGGTGTCCCCATCGACGACTCGCTCCACCACCGCTTCAAATTGACGTCCATCGGTGGTTGGCTTTTCTTTTTGCACATCGGAAACGGTCAAATCCGACTGTTCCCGTGGAAGCAGCTGATAGCTGTCACGGTACTGGCTGGAGATGCCCGTTATTTGATACCACTTCTCCCCTTCCAGCAAGCCCAGATCAATCCCCGTGCTTTCCCAGATGCGCAGGGTCAAAGGATCAAAGTTCTCGTTGATCGCCGTCACATTCGCCCCACCGTTGTAATAATCGGGCACATGGCGGATAAACCCTTCCAATATGACCAATTGCCCTTCCAATGCTTCCGCTGTAGCCGCATCACGGTACTGCTCCAGGGTGACCGCTTTTGCTTCCACCGGTTGGTTCTGCGTCAACACTTCCAGTTCCTCGACGATAATTTGGGTGACATTATCATACTCACCCACGGTCCCTTTCACCCGAACCTGATCCCCTTTTTTTACAGCGGGAAACTGGTTGGCATTATGGCTGAACAGTTGGATGCCCGCGTCCCCGTCTTGTATGTAAACCGACAGTTTACCGGGGTAGAGAACTCCATTGTCCACATTGACGATTCCTTCCGTGATCACACGGCTGCCCAGAGAAGAGCGAGCTTCCTGGATACTGACCGGTTCCGAGGGTTCAGTCCCGTCAGCCCAACTGAAGGAAGAAGCATTGCGCAAGCCGGGTACGGAAAAATAGGCGCCAAGATCCCCGCTGATGCGCACTTTTTTTCCTAAGTGCTCAGCATGATCCACCAGATTTAACTGCTGGCGCACTGTGTTATTGGGCAGTTGCACCGGTAATAGCTTCGTTTTTTCCCGTTCATCGGGATCATCCGCCAATAGCAGATTGGTGTTAACCGAAAAGGGTGCAGCAAAATTTCCCGTTCCAAAAGAACTGGTTGTACTGGTGGTACCCACAATATAACCTTCCACCGTTGCCGCTCCATCATTGTTGGCAATGGCATCGGCAACCGTTATCGGCCCCGCAGCGGCAGCGACTGGCGACACCACGGCCGTCATCAACAGGGTAAAGATGGCCAACCAAACGATGGCGATGTGGCGAGCAAAGCGTTTCATACGCATATCCTCCATTTCACATGGATTACCCGCTGATTATACACGAACATTGTTAATTTTACCTGTATTTTTTTATTAGAGATGGAAAAGCTAAATCCCTCTTCTGTTTGTAAATTCAAACACTTTACTTGGATCGCTGGAAAAAAGAAAGCATAGCGGAAAACCGCTATGCTCGTTTCATCCACGCTTAAATCAAGTGCAGACAAAAATCTAAATCCGCCTGCAAATGCTCCTTCATCAGCCGCTCTGCTTCATCGACATCGTGGGTACGGATCGCTTCATAAATTTTCTCATGCTCATCGATCAGACCGGGTCGTTTATAAATGACGACCGTTTTGCGAAACAGGTAGATGATCGACTGCATACGATCGATGATATCGATCATCATCGGATTGCGGCTCGCTTGTACAATCTGGTCATGGAAGGTTTTATTGGCCTTCATCACGTCTTCGACCGACCCCGTACGGCCAATGGTAATACATTCATCCAGACAGAGGAGGGATGCTTCATCCATATAGGTGGCTGCCGCCCGAGCGGCGTATCCTTCCAGCAAAATCCGAACCTGAAAAATATTCCGTAAGTCACTCTCCGTCGGATTGACCACCCGTTTTTGCTTAATCAACCCCTCTTGCTCCAACTGGCGGATCGCTTCTCTCACAGGGGTACGGCTGACTCCCAACTCCTTTGCCAACCGTTCTTCCACCAGTTTGGAACCGCTCGGCAGTTCACCGCTGAGGATTTTATCGCGTATCGCTTCATAAGCGTGTAAATAAGCGGATTGTGAAGATGTTCGTGTCAATGTTTGTACGCTGCTGTCAAGTGATCGATGGCGACAGCAACTCCCCTCCTTTTTGCTCATTGAGCTCCTTCTTTCAGTATAGTGGGTTTGCCCAGCAATGAAAAGGAATACACAGGTAAATGTATACATTATAAAATTTATTGTATACAAAAACGAATTATTTGTGTACAATATCCTCAATGAAAACGCTTTTATATGAATAGGAGGGCCATTATGCGACTCGGTTTTATCGGTTTAGGAATCATGGGAAAGCCAATGACGCTCAATCTGTTAAAACACGGCTATGACGTTACCGTGTACGATATTAATTCATCCGTTATCCAAGAGCTGGTTGCAGCCGGTGCACAGGCCGGTGACTCTCCTCAGGATGTCGCTACAAAAAGCGAAGTCATTTTTACGATGTTACCCAACTTCACTCATGTCCAGAGTGTAGTCCTTGGTGAAAACGGAATTATCCATGGAGCGAGTGCAGGCAGCATCGTAGTTGATATGAGCTCTATATCGCCGGTGGTATCCAAAGAAATCGCTGCCACTTTACAGGAAAAAGGGATCGCGATGTTGGATGCCCCTGTGAGCGGCGGGGAGCCCAAAGCGGTCGATGGTACCCTGGCAATCATGGTGGGGGGAGCCGAAGAGACATTTGCACGGGTCAAACCGCTTCTCGCCTGTATGGGGCAGGAGATCACGCTTGTAGGTGAAAACGGTTGCGGCACGACAGCAAAATTGGCAAACCAGATTATGGTGAACGTCAATATTGCGGCCATGTCGGAAGCACTTGTCCTAGCCGCCAAGGCTGGAATCGATATCGAGAAAATGGTTCAAGCGATTCGGGGTGGCCTCGCCGGAAGCGCTGTTCTTGACGCCAAAGCACCAATGATATTAGAACGTAACTTTGTCGCCGGCGGCCGTATCGACATCAACCTCAAAGATTTAACTAACGTCATGGATACTGCCCACGCCATCGGTGTGCCGCTGCCGTTGTCCAGTCAAGTGCTGGAGATGTTCCATGCGCTGAAAGTGGACGGCAAAGCGGCGGATGATCATAGCGGACTGGTTCAATATTATGAGAAGTTGGCTCACGTCGTGGTCAAGAAAGGAGGAGAAGCGGATGAGACAAGCTGAGGAAGTGATTGCTTCCTATCCACCGGCTGACACCATCGCCATCCAGCAGTTGTGGGAAGAGACCTACCCGTCCCTCGATCATAAAGTTATCGTGCTTGATGATGATCCCACTGGTGTACAGACGGTCCACGGCGTGTCGGTGTATACCGACTGGGAAGAGAGCACGATTGAACAGGGATTTCTGGAATCCGCTTCCCTCTTTTTCATTCTGACCAACTCCCGCTCATTTTCGGCTAAAAAGACGGAACAAGTTCATCGCGACATCGCCCATCGGGTAGAACGAATCGCTGCCAAACTGAAGCAGCCTTATCTGTTGATCAGCCGCAGCGACTCCACCCTGCGCGGTCATTATCCGCTGGAAACCGCCGTGATGAAGGAGACAATTGAACACAGCAGCGGTCAGCGCATTGACGGAGAGATTCTGATCCCTTTCTTCCAGGAAGGGGGGCGCTTGACGATCGACAATATTCATTATGTGCAACAGGATGAACAGCTGATTCCAGCGGGGGAAACTGAATTTGCCAAAGATCGGACATTCGGTTTCCAAGCCAGCCATCTCGGCGCATGGATTGAGGAAAAAACGAAAGGCGCCTACAAACAAGAAGAAGTGACCTACATCTCGTTATCATCGCTTCGTCGGTTGGCGATTGAGGAGATTACCGAGCAACTCTTAGCGATATCCCACTTTGGCAAAGTGGTCGTCAATGCATTGGAGGAAGCGGATATCACAGTCTTTTCCATTGCACTGATCAAGGCTCTCGCACAGGGAAAGCGCTTTCTCTTCCGCACCGCAGCCACCTTTACAAAAGTGATTGGCGGTATCTCCTCCCGTCCACTGCTAGAGCGGTCGGATTTGATTGAAGCGGATTCCGCCAACGGCGGATTGATTATCGTCGGTTCCCATGTACAAAAAACGACACAGCAGCTGGAAGCGTTAAAACGCCTGTCGTCGCTTCATTTCATACCGTTTAACTCTCATCTGGTACTACAACCGGAAGCCTTCGCCGCAGAAGTAAGCCGTGTACGCACTGAAGCGGAAAAACAAGTATCCAAGGGTGTGACGACCGTGATTTACACCCAACGGGAGCGGCTCGATTTAGGAGAGAATCGGCAAGAAGAGGAATTGGCGTTATCGGTCAAAATCTCCGATGCCGTCACCCAAATTGTGCGGGAGTTTGCGGTTCGACCCAGTTATGTTATCGCCAAGGGCGGCATCACTTCCAGCGATGTCGGCACCAAAGGGCTGTGTGTCAAACGCGCCACAGTACGTGGCCAAATCGAACCCGGCATTCCCGTATGGGAGACGGGGGCGGAAAGCACCTTTCCGTTTATTCCCTATGTGATTTTCCCTGGGAATGTCGGCACAGCGGATACATTGAAGGTGGTGGTAGAGAAATTGGAGCAACACTAATCCCCTTTTTCTCATTGCGGAAGAGGTTGAACGGACTACGGTGCCCCCTCGTGTGGTCACCTTGGCTGATCCCCCTTCCGCAATGGGACATTGATCGAGTTGACCCAATTGCCTTGCCTTCAACAACAATCCGAGAAGAGGCATGCACAATATAAAAGGAGGAAAGCTTCAATGGTTACCGGAAATATGTTGATCGTGATCTTTTTGCTGTCGCTAGCCGTATTGTTCTTTTTAATCTTAAAGCTGAAGTTGGAACCGTTTTTGGCCTTGATCGGGGTCGCATTTGCAACAGCTCTGGTCATCGGCATACCCGTAAAGGAAGCCCCCGCCATCGTTACCACCGGCTTTGGCAACACATTGGCAGGTGTCGGTATCTTAATCGGTCTCGGTGTGATCTTTGGCCAGTTTCTTGCTGCTTCCGGCGCGATTGAAAAAATCGCACAGGCAGTTTTAAAGGTTTTTGGCATTCAAAAATCCCCTGCCGGTCTCGCCCTTACCGGTAGCGCAGTCTCGATTCCCGTCTTTTTTGATGCTGCATTTGTCATTTTAAGTGGGTTAATCAAAAGCTTATCCAAGAAAACAGGAATCTCCATTGTCTCTTTTGTCACGGCACTCGGTGTCGGCTTAATCGTCTCCCACAGTATGATCGCCCCCACCCCCGGTCCATTGGTGGTTGCGGAAAACACAAAAGCGGATCTCGGTCTCTTCATCCTATACGGTTTGATTTGTGCGATTCCAGCTACCTTGATCGGCGGTTATGTTTATGGTCTGTTTATTGGAAAGCGCATTCAACATCATGGAGAAATCGAAGAAACGGAACCCACAGCATCAGCTACTGCTAAAAAGGAGATCAGCACGAGCCTGTCCTTCATCATGTTGGCTCTTCCCATCCTCCTGATTCTTACCAACACGGTGTCACAACTGCTGTTACCGGATACGGCGATCGCTACTTTCTTCGGTTTTATCGGGGAAAAGAATATCGCGCTGTTTATCAGTGTGATCGCAGCCATGATTGTGCTCTCCCCCTATATTTCGGCGCCAAAGAAAGCGCTTTATTCAGAAGCGATGTCCTCAGCGGGGATTATTATCCTAATTACGGGAGCAGGGGGAGCGTTTGGAGCGGTCATCAACCAGAGCGGGATCGGCGATCATCTGATTGCTACCATGCAGAGCTGGAGCATCCCCGCTTTGTTGCTGGCCTTTATCTTCTCCCAAATTTTACGGGCCTCCCTCGGCTCCGCCACTGTCGCTCTTGTAACCACCTCCAGCATCATGGGTCCGCTTGCTCATGACTTAGGCGTCTCTCCCATTTTGTTGGGACTAGCCATCTGTGCCGGCGGTGTCGGCCTCTCGCTGCCCAACGACTCCGGCTTTTGGGTGGTTAATAAGTTCGGCAAACTGACGATCAGCCAAACATTAAAAGCATGGACCGTCGGTGGATTTCTCGCCGGTATGAGCGCTCTTGTCATGGTGTATATCCTCAGCCTCTTTACAGGGATTTTACCGGGGATTTAAACAAGAAATTTTCCATTTCTGGACATACTTTGAGATGTGTAATGGAATCCTAGCCGCGATTGCGCAGGGAATTCATTCACATCTCTTTTTTTATCACTTTTTTGCGCACTTAAGGAAATGATAAGAATTTGACTCCTGTTTTCTTAAGGTCCTGTCTCTATGATGGACCTATCCTCTAAGGGAGTTGGTAGTGATGCATACTTTAGTTGATCGAATGATCTTTTTGCTTCGATTTTTCCGCTCTCCTCTTCAAATCGGCAGTATAACGCCCAGTTCTGCTCAACTGGTACAAGCACTGTTAAGCCCGATTCCCTGGGAGCGTGTAAACACCGCGGTTGAGTTGGGGGCGGGAACTGGAGTGGTAACCGCTCAATTAAAACAGCGACTCCACCCCGATGCCAAAGCATTGATATTTGAAAAAGATTCGGTTCTTCGCTCCCATTTGCGCCAAAACCATCCGGAACTCCATCATTTTGCGGAAGCATGGGAGATGGAGGATATTCTAGGCAAACAGGGGCTCGATCAGGTGGATGCCATCTTTTCGTCCCTCCCCTTCACCAATTTTTCCGCATCGCTTCAAAGCGCTCTCTTGGATCAGGTACGGGACCGCTTGACAACGGATGGGGTTTTTACCGCTTATCAATATTCACGACAGATTAAGCCGCTGTTGGAGGAACGTTTTCAGCAAGTGGAAATCCGTTGGGTACCACGTAACTTCCCCCCCGCCTTTGTCTACATTTGCCGAAAACCGATTCGGCCGGAGGAGCGATCAGGATGAAAGTAGAAACCTACCTCGTGATACAATTGATTTTGACCGTCTATGTGCCGATCATCGCTTACCTAAAAATAGTCTTGTATACCCAAGCCACTACCACCGAAAAGCATGATCCTTAAAAAGATTGCTTTCCCAGGCTAGATGGGTAGCGAAAGGAGAAGCCCATGCATCGCCCCACCACCATCCTGATCGTCGATGATGACCCTGAGATCCGAAGGTTAATCAAACTGTACCTGGAAAATGAAGGTTTTACGGTTATCGAGGCAAAAAACGGAGTCGAAGCATTGGAGCTGGTGGAGAAAAAGTATCTGAATCTGATTGTTCTCGACCGCATGATGCCGGGGATAGACGGGGTAGAGGTATGTATGCGTCTCAGGGATCGATATCAAATGCCGATCATTATGTTAACAGCCAAAACGGAAGACATAGACAAAATCGAAGGATTGACTGTCGGTGCCGACGATTACGTTACCAAACCATTCAACCCGTTGGAACTGGTCGCCCGGATCAAAGCTCAACTTCGCCGATCACAGATGCTTCGCTCGGATGCGGAAATGACGGCAGGGATCATTCAATTGCAACATCTTACCATCGACCCGGAGCGTCGTCAGGTTTTAGTCGAGGAGAAGCCGGTACGATTGACCCCGCGGGAATTTGATATTCTTTATCTTCTGGCCCAGCGACCGGGAGTGGTCTTTCCCTCGGAAGACATCTATGAACGGGTATGGGGCGAACCGATGCTGACAAACGCCAATACGGTTATGGTCCATATCCGCAAAATCCGGGAAAAGGTAGAACTTGATCCACGCCGTCCCACGGTTATTCAAACCGTCTGGGGAGTGGGATATAAAGCAGAGCAATCTCCCGACCCGGGGAGGGCATGATGAAAAAATGCGAAAATCATTTCGTCTTTTTTGGAACTGGATCGTATCCAGTCTACGCATTCAGATGATCGGCTTTGTCGTGATCTCCCTGTTGGTCGCAATCATCGCCCCCTATTCCTTCTTTTTACTCGGAATCGGCGTCACCGAAAAAAATCGCTACTATTATCCTTCTCAACAGGAAGTCCAACGGGAGCTAATGCTAATAAAGAAACGAAATCTGGTGTCAGAGCCCCTCAATAAGAAAAAAAGAAAACTTCTAGATCGATATAGTCACGATAATTCCTTGTCCCTGGCTTTAACCGATGAGCAGGGAAAAGTGTTACTCCATACCCGTACTCTATCAGCTGAACCAATCGATATCCATTCCTTTCTACAGAGGATGGAAACACAAACCGAAGATCCGAGCGACCATCCAGAGAAGCGGGAGATAGTCACCGTTTATCCCTTTGCGGCGGATGGAAAAAAACGTTATCTGTTTGGAGTAAAAACGGCGGAGGGGCAAGCGACCACCTACCGTATAGGGAACCCTGTTCTCACGGTACCTGCGGCCATCCTTACATTTCTATTTACATACCTGTGGTTGACCCGAAGGAAATTAAACCAAATCCGCGAACTAGCTCACGGAATGGACCGCTTCGCCAAAGGAGACTTATCCTTTCGCTTGCACGAGAAGGGGCGGGATGAGCTGGCTTCTCTCTCTTCCAATATCAACCGCATGGCCGAACGTCTAGAATCCGCTTGGGAACGGGAACAGGCTTGGAAGCGACAACGACTGGAATTGATCTCCAATGTCTCCCATGATCTGCGCAGCCCTCTTACATCGATTATCGGCTATTTGCAGTTGATGAAGGATAAACCGAATCTCGAACGAGCGGAACTTCTGGCCTATGGTGGAATTGCTCTAAACAAATCCCGTGGACTTCAGCGAAGAATCGAAGATCTTTTTGAATATGCCAAACTGACCCATCCCGATGTTCGTCTGCGCAAAGAATCAATCTCACTTACCCACCTATTGGAGCAGCTGTT
Source organism: Desmospora activa DSM 45169 (assembly GCF_003046315.1). Classification (NCBI taxonomy): domain Bacteria; kingdom Bacillati; phylum Bacillota; class Bacilli; order Caryophanales; family Thermoactinomycetaceae; genus Desmospora; species Desmospora activa. The sequence continues at coordinate 1,997,731 of NZ_PZZP01000001.1, forward strand.
GGATGAAGCATCCCCCCTCATGACGGAAAGAGAGATTCGGTTGGAAAGGGAATTGCCGAAGGACTCTCTACTGTTGGATGGGGATCCATCCCTGTTAGCCCGTCTATTTGAAAATTTGTTGGATAACGCTATTCGATACGGAAAGGATGGATGGATCCGGATACAAGCTGTCCCAGAAGGTAAAATGGCCCGAATCACCCTAACGAATCCAGTAAAAGAACTGGATCCTGAGCTGGTATCACGCCTATTTGACACCTTTGTCACTGGGGATGCATCCCGTACTGGGGAAGGGTCCGGCCTTGGGCTAGCAATCGCCAAAAACGTGACAAAGCTACATGGGGGGGAGATCCGTGCCGATTATGCGAAGGGGGAAATCTGTTTTACCGTTTGGTTGCCTCTTCACCACGACCTTACATGATTACGATGGTGAAAAAAGCAGCTCTCCAACGGAAAGCTGCTTTTTCTTATTTATCACCGCTTATCGTACATCCACAATCGAAAATCCAACACCACCATCGGCACTAGCCATCCGTGAATGCTTCTTGATTCTGGTGGTAAGAAAATTCCGAAAGCGGGAGAGGTTCAATGGTTGAAGTACAGGAGTGATATAATGCTATCCCACTGACGTTCGACTAGAAGGCATTACGTGATTCATCATAGTCACGTTGCTTTCTTTTTGTACTTTTTTCTTTTCCCCCAAGGTTTTATATACGAAATAATCACTAAAAAGCTTAAAATGGACAGACTGATCGCGATGCCGACAAACAACATCTGTCGATTCTCCAGATACATTGGATTACCCAAAGGAGGTAGTTGACTGGAGAAGATCTCACCAAAAGTGTCATGAATCCAGACGCGCATAAAAACTGCGCCAAACATAATAACGGCTGCGTTGCCAATCCATTTGGCTTTGGGGTTAGAAAGCTATCGGAGAGCGATGCTTCGGTATCGTGACGCCGTTGATATCTTCGCCAATACCCCCCCCTGACGCCGCATCGTTTGCAATTGATCCAATCTCTGTACCAAAACCTGTTGTCGACGGGGATGAAACAAGAACAAGCGACATTGGCCCTGGATCTATTAAACAACTATGTGATCGGCTTTGTGATGGAAGAGGTACGTTTTACCGGAGTAGCCGAAAATCAAAATTCACCGGGATCTTTCCACGATGAACCAAAGGGGATCGAAAAATACCCAGACCTTGAACCGATGATGAAACATTTGATGTCGACCAGTCTGGAAGATCGATTCCAGTTTGGCCTTCAAACCATCCTGGATGGAATCTGTTTCCGGTTTGATTTACAGCCGTAGAGCTTCCATTTTACAAACGCCCCTAGACCTTTTAAGGAATAGAGGCGTTTTCACCAGATTTACCAATCTAATCAGTCCTTCTCTAAAGCGAGGTTAATACAGCCCCACTCATCGGTGCTAATGTGAGCCGCACTCGCCCCTTCTTAACCGTGAAGCGGGTACCACTCAGCCGCTCCACCACCTCCGTGCCGTCCTTCCACTCCGCTGTCTCCAGTACCATCCGACGACGGTGGGGACTATTGTTTAACACTACACCGACTGTCTCTCGCTCCAGTCGGCGCAGAAAGCCATACACCCCTTTTTCTCCATCCGCCAGCCATGTACGCACATCCCCGCGACGCAACGGGGCCAACTCCCGCCGCAACGCCAACAGTTTTCGGTGCCATGCCAACAGATCGCCATCCTGCTCCGCGCGATCCCAAACCATCGGACGGCGACAATCCGGGTCTGGGCCCCCTGTCATCCCCACCTCATCGCCATAGTAGAGCATGGGAATGCCCCAGTAGGTGAGCTGAAACAAGACCGCCAGTTGCATCCTTCGTCGCTCCCCTTCACACATGGTGAGAAATCGCTCGGTATCATGGGAGCCCAACAGGTTGAACATGGCCGCATTTGCCTGATCCGGATAACGCATGCGCGCGGCGGTTAGTTCTTCAGCAAAGACGTTTGCATCGATGGAACCTCCGCAAAAAAGGCGAGTACCGCATCTCGAAACAGATAATTCATCACTCCGTCAAACTGATCCCCACGCAACCACGGCCCTGCATCATGCCAAACCTCACCAATGATGAGGGCGTTGGGATTGATGGAACGCACGCGCCGGCGAAACTCCCGCCAAAAAGCAAAGTCTACTTCATTAGCTACATCAAGGCGCCACCCGTCCATCCCTGCTTCCCGCGTCCAATACTCCGCCACCTGTAGCAAATATTCCCGTACGGGCGGATGCTGGGTCATCAGTTTTGGCATGGTGGAAACTCCATTAGCAAAGGTTTCATAATTGGGTTGTGGTGTGGTTGTCACCGGAAATGACTCAATCCGAAACCAATCCTTATAGGGGGATGCCTCCCCTTTTTCCACCACATCGCGAAAGGCAAAAAAACCGTCACCGGCATGGTTAAACACCGCGTCAAATATCACCCGCATTCCATAATGATGAGCCGTGTGAACCAACGCTTTTACCGTTTCCAACTCACCAAAATGGGGATCGATCTGATAGTAATCATCGGTATTATATTTATGGTTGGAGGGAGAGCGAAAGATGGGCGTTAAATAAATCGCATTGATTCCCAGATCGGCTAGATACGGCATCTTTTGGATAATCCCCGCCAAATCGCCGCCGTAAAAGCTGTCCGCTTGCGGCTGTAACGATGAGTCCCAAGGGAGTGTCCCCGGTGGATCGTTACGGGAGTCGCCATTGGCGAACCGCTCCGGAAAGATCTGATAAACGACCGTATCTACGGCCCAATCCGGCACCTCAAACAGATCCCCCTCACAGAGGTAGGCATATTGAAACACCCCCGCCTGGGAGTGCTCCTGGCAAACGCCTTTTTCTCCCACCCACCAGCGCCTCCCCTCCCGCTCCAGCCAAAAACAATAGCGCACACGGCGCGTCGCTGTGGGAATCACCCCTTCCCACCAATCAAAGCGGCTGTCAACTGCCACTTTTTCCAGGGGAAGCGGCTGATCCTGTTCCTGCGGTTGATACCGATCCCCATGCAAGAGACCGACTGCGCTGGCATCCCCTCTTTTTACCCGGATGCGCACCTTCAAGGCGTGGGGCCCCAGGGGAAAAGCCATCTCCCCATTGGGCCGATGCTCAATCGCTTCCAACAACATGTATATCCTCCTCCTCACCCTTTGGTAGCACCGGAGGTCAGCCCAGAGATAAAGTAGCGCTGCAACATCAGGTAAACAGCGGCGATGGGGAGCGCGACCAAGACGGAACCGGCGGCAAAGCGGGTGTAATATTGGCCGAAACGATCATTGATCATATCGAATAAGCCCACAGCCAATGTTTTGTTTTCCGGACTGGTCAATACAATTTGTGGCAGCAGAAAATCCATCATCGGCGCCATAAAGTTAAACAGAAACACCACCGCCAAAATCGGGGTACACAACGGCATCATAATCCGGAAAAAGACCGTCAGATGGCCGGCTCCATCGATTCGTGCCGCTTCATCCAATCCCCGGGGAATGGTGTCCATATATCCTTTCATCAGCCATGCATTAAAAGGAATCTGCCCCCCAAGATAAATCAGGATCAAACCCCAGTGATTATCCAGCAACCCCACCATATTGAGCAACACATAAAAGGCCACCATCGCCATCAGTGAGGGAAACATCTGCAACACCAGAAACGCCATCAATGTATACTTGCGCCCGATAAACTGATAGCGGGAAAAAGCAAAAGCGGTGATCGATGTCAGCAACACCGATAAGATCGCGGTATAAAAGGAGATCTTCAACGAATTTTTATACCAGGTGAGATACGAACTGTTTGGATCGGTCAACAAGTATTGATAATGGGTGAGGGTCGCCTTCTCCGGAATCAGCTGAGTGGAAAAGAGGCTGGTTCCTGGGTTAAGCGAGGCCCCAATCGTCCATACGATCGGAAACAGCGTCACCACTACCATCACCAGCAATATTACATAGGTGAGTCCCAATCCGATATTGGTTTTGGTTTGTTCGCTCATTGGATCATATCCTCCTCATTAAAGGAGCGGGTGCGGGTAAACTGATAGGCGGCCAAACTCATCACAATCAGGCCGATGACGATGGAGATGGCGGCGGCATAGTTAAACTTGGAAATATCAAACATCAATTTATACACCCAGGAGATCAGGATATCGCTGCCTCCTGCCGTCGACTCCGGCACTGCCGGTCCCCCTTGGTTAAACAGATAAATCACGTTAAAGTTATTGAAATTTCCGGCGTATTGGACAATCAAAAGCGGTGCCGTCGCATACAGCACCATGGGAAGCGTGATATGGCGAAACTTGGTAAATGCAGTCGCCCCATCCACTTCCGCTGCTTCGTACATATCACTGGAGATGCTTTGTAAGATACCAGTACATAGCGCCATATTGAAGGGGAAACCCAGCCAAAATTGGATTAAAAGCAATGCCACTTTAGTCCAAAACACATCCGTTAACCATGGAATCGCCCCGATTCCCATCGTTGTAAGCATCTGATTGATAAAACCGAAATCATCGTTAAACAGCGCCGACCAGGTGATAATGGTAACAAAGGGTGGTACCGCCCAAGGCAAAATCAATACGGTGCGAAAAAAACGCTTTCCTTTTACCCGTTTCTGATTGATCAGCACTGCCAGGATCAGGCCCAAGGCAAATTGCACCGTCGTTGCTACCAAGGTCCACACGACGGTCCAGGAAAAGACGTTGATAAAAGAATTTCGCCACAAATCCAACTGAAACAGCGCCACAAAGTTATCCAAGCCCACCCAATCCACCAGTTTCGCCGGCGGCGAGTGATAGAGGTCATAGTTGGTAAAGGCGATCAACATCATAAACAACAACGGATAGATAACGACAAACACCAAGAACAAAAAGGAAGGAAAGACGATCAGATAGGGAAACCCTTTATCTGTCACTGCACGGAAAGAAGCCCAAATACCCGGCGGGCGCGACCCTTCTTCCCGCATCCGCCCCACCTGATACGCATCGCGAATATTGAGGGCGTAAAACAGACCCCCGAACAAAATCAAGAAAATGGCGATTAACCCTTCCGCCATCAACATGATGGAATCATCCCGAAACGGTTTTTCCCCTAGTGTGACAATCCCCCATAGACCCATATTGAAAATATCGCGAAAAACGATGATATAGGAAAATTGCAGGATCAAGAGCAGCAATCCTTTGATCCATTGTCGGTTATACAACTGGCCCAAACCCATAGAAAAAACGGAAAGCAGTGCGGCTGTATTCCGTTTCCCCCAAGATCCGGCTCGGCTGGTGGTAGGTTGTCTCTGGGGCTCCATGTTGAGACTCCTTTCAACAAATCAGATAGACGGAAGGCACAGTAAATCACACCGCCGAACCCAAGCCTTCCGCCTTGCAATCGACGATCAAGATTGGCAACCCATCCGACCACAAACTCGAATGGTCCCTCAACGCACAAACAGGAACGGCAAGCCCGCTCCTGTTTGCATCAGTTTTGCTGGGCTTTGATTTTGTCTTTCACCAGTTTTACCGCGCTGTCTAGCGCTTGCTGTGGGGTCTGTTTGCCCTGGGCCACAAAGGTTGCGGCATGATTCATCGGCTCCCACACCTGATGCATTTCCGGGATATTGGGCATTGGCACCGTATGTTTTGACTGCTCGGCAAAGGCAGAAACAATCGCATCATCTTTGATCAGGGGATCGTCCAACAGCGCCTGTACCGGCGGAATTTCCCCAGTATCTTCATACCGCTCTTTTAACGCCTCTTCACTGGTTAAAAACTTCATCAGCTCCGTCGCCCAGTAAGGATGTTCACTGTATGCCGATAGATACAGTCCTTTGACACCGCTGAAGGTGATAGGCTGTTTTCCCTCCACCGTCGGAATTGGTACAACCCCAAAATCGATCCCGGCATCCTGATAATCCCGTACCGCCCAAGGACCGCTGATCACCGCTCCTACCTTTCCTTCCTTAAATAATCCATTTAACGTATCTGCGTTAAGATTCGTAGGAATCAATTTTGCCTGGTACAGCTCCTCCAGTTTCTCCATGCCTTTGACGGAACCCTCACTATTTAAACCGATATCATCGGCATCATAGGTCCCATCGCCTTGTTTAAAGATATATCCACCCATCGTATCAAACAAAAAATAGTTAAAGTAAAAGTTAGTTCCTTCAAATAAAAATCCGTACTGCTTCTGCTTGGTATCGGTATAATCCTCGGCAAAAGCGACCAAGTCCTCATAGCTTTTCGGCGCTTCCTCTAAAATCGCTTTGTTGTAAAACAAGGCTACATTTTCCGTCACCCGCGGCAATCCATACAATTCACCTTCCACTGTCATCGCTTCAATCGCAGGATCGATAAAGGCGGATGTGACTTCCCTATCCACTTCTAATGGCCGGATCAACCCCTTTAACACCGCTTCCCCGTTGTTGTCGTGGGGCCATGTCACCAGATCGGGTCCTTTGCCGGCAGGTCCGTCAAGGCTTAGCTTCTGTTGTTGATCATCCTGTTTCAGTGCGATCACCTTTACCTCGATCCCGGTCTCTTCCTCAAACTTAGCAGCCATCTTTTTCGTGTGTTCCACCTGGATTTCCTCGTCATTCTCCCAGATCACCAGCTGCTGCGGTTTTTCCTCCGCACCGGTACCATCGGCGTCCGTTCCGTCATCCTGGGGACCGCAGGCGGTAAGCACCAGTAACATCACCACCGCGACTGACAACCATTGACTCCACTTCTTCATTTCGTTTAACCCCCTTGACTAATTGTGCAACCGTTTGCGCAAAATGCAAAAAAAGAAAACAACCTGTATGAGAAAGCGCTTGCAATATTTTTATTCGCGAGCGCTTGTCCTTTTTCCTTCTAAAGAAAACGTTATTTGTTGATTTAACCTTTTTGCTGAATCGCCTTTAAGCTATAGAAACCCTTCTGGTTTGGTTAAAAACAAACCGGATATCGTTTCTGAGTCCCCCCAGATACCATTGATGATATTTTTAAATACGGTATCCAGCGGGCCCCCATCTGATGCTCGTTTTCTTGCCTCATTCAATAACTCGGGCATCACTAATTCCACCGTACCGTTTCCGCCTCTTCCATCATCCGGCGTATCAGTTCCCCCGCTTTTTCCTCCCGGCTCATCCCGCTGGCTTGCCCTGCCCACAGCGACATCCACTCCGAATCATTGGCTCGTTGGGCTGCTTGCCGTATTTCTTGCGTCCACTGATGCTGAAGCGGATACGGAAGCCATGTGCCTTGGGACTCCAGCTCTTTCATCATCGCATTGCGAATTCCCCGCGCCGTTTTACCGGTCAGAGAACGGGTGAGATGTGTGCTTTCATCATCGGATTGCAACACCCGTTGTTTATACGCCGGATGGGCGCCGCTTTCCACACAGGTGAGAAACGCCGTCCCCAGTTGCACCCCTGACGCCCCCAACACCATCGCCGCAACCATTCCTCTACCATCCATCACCCCACCAGCTGCAATCAGCGGGATTTGCACCCGGTCAGCCACCTGGGGCAACAGCGCCATTAAACCGATCCCACTCTCATCATTCGGTCGATGAAATCCACCGCGATGTCCTCCCGCTTCCCAGCCTTGGACCACCAGTGCATCTACCCCGATTTTCTCCAATTCTACCGCTTCCGCTACTGTAGTAGCCGTGCCGATCACAACCGTCCCACCTGCTTGCAACTCTTTTACTTCCGCCGCCTCTGGTCGGCCAAATGCAAAACTGACCACAGGTACACGCTCTTGCCGTACCACCGACCACAACCGGCGCCAATCCTCCATCTCTCCTTGCTGTGGTGTGGTAGAAAGTCCCCATCGCTGCCGGAGAATGCCTAGTCGCTTTTTCACTTTTTCCCCGTCATCTTCTTCTTGATCGGGCGTTTTTGTTACAAATAGATTTACCGCAAACGGTCGTGCTGTCCGTTCCCGTACCACAGCAATCGCCTGTCTTAACTGCTCAGCGTTCCAGTAACCGGCACCCAACGTCCCCAATCCTCCCGCTTCCGAAACCGCCGCCGCTAGCTGAGGGGTGGCAATTCCTCCCGCCATCCCTGCCTGTACGATGGGATAACGAATGTGCAATAATTGTGTCAAACGATGGTTCATCAGTAGTTTCCTCCTTTTTTCTCACTTGAGAATAAGATAACGCCCGTTATGTTGCAGTTTAATTTTGCAGGGATCGGTGCTCCGAAAGCAAACCATTGAACAAATCTCGACTGCTAAATAATCCGCAGCACCGCATACCCGAAAACTAGGGCGATCAAGGCGCTGGATAAACTGCCGACGAGGTAATATTCGGCAAACTCTTTGCTTTCAAATTGCTTAAAGCGAGCCAGGGATTTCACTGCGATCAGAAACATCATGCCATGGGGAATCCCTTGTACGATAAAAATGATGATGAGCACCCGTTCAATCATGCCGATATAGCGGCCGATATGATGGGGAGAATCTCGGTAGATCCTTTCCGTCTTCACGGTGATGACTTCCTGTGCTTCTTCTCCCTGCTCATTGTGATATGTTTTGATCTGGGTCTGTTCATCGGCAATACTATACGTCCCTTTCCCCAGGCTAGGCGTTGGCCCCAAATTCCGCAGGAGGATGTTTAAAAAGTAACCGGCTCCCTGGGTCACCAGGATAAAAATAATGACAAGTAGCATTAACTTGACGGGATCGGAAAAGATCATATGTCCAAATAAGAATTGAAGCGAATCCGCCTTAAACGCCGCAAACGAATAGCGGATAAGGCCCATGGTATGAAGCACCACAATGATCGAGATCACATGGAGGAGTTGATCGATGAGGAAAAGCCCGGCGGAAATGATGGTGTTGGTAAATCGCTTTCCGCTCGCCACTTTCATCCAGTCGATCAGATAATGAAGGATCGCGACAAAAAAAGCAGCAACTGCCATCGTTCCCCATGTAATATCAACGGGATCTCCCACGATAACCGTATACAAGGAGACAGCCAACATGGTGATGACCAGATGGCAGAGCGAATGAAGGGCTAACCCTTGATGCAGATGTTTCTTTTTCAATTGAATCAGGCGATGACCCTGAAACACGAAATCCGCTGCAAAATGCGCCAATAAAAAGGTAAGAAACAAGAGAAGCATGGGGTTTAAGACCTCCCTGTCAAATATCCTGCTTGCAATCGGTGCAACAACTGCATCAAGCTAGCCTCCATCGCCTGAACGAGCGGATAATGGGCTCTAGATAACAAATAGCTCACCGTCGACTTGGCTGATTTATAACCCAGCTTTTTTCCAATTTGTTCATAGCTGAATTGGGGGTTTTCCTGAATCAGCCGAATCACGTTTTGCTGTTTTTCACTGCGATGAACAATCTTCTCCCAAATGGAGTAGGTGAGGGCGTTAAGCGCTTGGTAGGGAACCGCTTCATCATAAAAGAAAAACGAGCTGGCATCCTCTCCCAGCAGCCAAGGTTTGGCTTGTTGATGCTGTTGCTTCAAAAAATGGTCTCTGGCCTGAAACGCATGGTAGACAGCGGTTCCGTTCATGGTGTGAATCGTCGCTTGTGTCGACTCCAGTTCCCCAAGACCCAGCCCGATATACAGATGAATCCCTTTTCCCCTTAGCTCTTCCATCATCGTTTTAGCAGCGAGATACCCTTGGGGAAATTCTTTGAGAACACCGACGATTTCATCTCCGTTTCTTACAGCAAAGGGAATGAGAAGCTCTTCTGAGAAGGATTTGTTCAGCTTGTCCTCACATTGTTGTAACGCTGTAATGAGATGCTGACCCTCCATTTGTCTCGACTTTTTTACATCTCCAGCAATACAAATACAAGTTTGCGGCAACGTCCTCACCTCCTGCATCCTATGATTCCATCAACCCCACCTTTGTTGATGATTTTATATCAACTACACTTTTGTTGATGCCTTTATAACAACTATAGTCTGAATTGATGGGCAATGCAAGATCGATCATGACATCCAACGAATCGACCATTGTTGCCCATTCAGACAAAATTACTGACTTCCTTGTATGTATAACACTTAATACAAACATATGATCTTATGATAAACTATCATGGTATAGGGGTGAAATGAGTGTTCTTAGTAATGTGAATGGACTGACCTACACCATTTAATCTTCCATTGAAGCCGATGCGAAAGAGTTGTCCGAAGACGTATAAAAAAAGCGTTGGTTGAGCGAGGGATTTGTGATGAATGAAGAACAAATGTTGGACAAATATGCAGGGATCATGCAATATCAATTGACATTAAATCCAACGGACACTGATAAGTTACTAGCTGATCTGATCCCATTGTTGGCCCTATCTTTTGAACGATCCGCCTATGAATGTGCTTGTAACAAAGCCAAAGAAGAGAATACGGTGTCGATCTATTATGCCAAAAGTAGAAAAGATCCGCGCTGTTTGGTGTTAATACAGTTTTTGATGTCTTTTTTTTGCCATGTGATTATTCGCTTTCCACAAACAGATGAGCAGGTGATACGTGCGCGTATAAACGAAGTGAGTCATGAGGACCTTTATGATACGTTAACTCAACAGAGTAAAATGAACCGCATCGTACATCATTACCAAATCGATATCGAAGTCATCGATGAATACGATTTATGGAAGACGGTTTTTAAGCAAAAAAACTTTTGGAATGAGTACGCTCGTTTTACAAGTGATAATGAGGTGAAAGACGAAGAAGCACTCATCTATCCTGCGTTAGCGAAGCCCATTTACTTTGAAATTGAACCAAAAATCGGATTATTAGTGGATATTGGCGATAAAATATTTCAATCGATGTTATTGTTCAAACACCCCTCCCTTGATCATCCATATCGATTGGGATGGGACGATGCAGCACATTGGCGTCCACATGTATTAAGGTGGGCTGAGTTTAAACCACTTATATACTTTTTAACAATCCGTTACCCGGATCACTTTGTCGTTCCTTTCCTGCTATTGTTACGTTTTGCCCCCATAACCAAAGAAGAGGATGAAGGGGAAATCAGTAAAATGATTAAGGCAGCTTGGCGTTCTCTCCATTTATTCCGTGAAGAGGAGATTGAACAGCTCGATCGTATCGCAACATATAAACCACACTTTACTTGGTCTTATGAAGCGGAGACGGGGAGATACCACGCTTGTGATGCACCGATGGACATCTACTCCAAGCGTCATATCTGTACCGATGACTTCCCTTTCCATGCTTTTGCCGACCTGTTTCGATCGATTGAATCTTATAAAAATACGGCTGCTTGGTACGAGGCGGAAGAGAAATGGATCCGGTTAATTGCCCAGTATGGAATGGAAGGGGATGAAACATGGCTAGCACGGCGGAATCAATAATCCCAGCAATCGGCTTATATTTCGAAATAATCGATTCCCTGTAGTCGAAACCCTCCCGTTTGCATTCTGTCAAATCATCAATCAATCCTTCCGCTGTATACTACCTAACCAACTGAACACAGACCATTTTCACTACAGCCGTGATTTCTTATGAAAGCTCCCTTGAAAAGGCTTCCAACTGTCCGAATTAAACAACTATCCCCCTTACGCTTGACGCTTTGTCAGAGTCGCTCTATAATCCGTAGTAATTCCAATCGCAATGATCAGAAAAACGATATACGACTAAACTCTTATCCAGAGAGGCTGAGGGACTGGCCCGATGACGCCCGGCAACCGACTGTATCTGCAGTATAGGTGCCAATTCCTGCAGGATGTTTTGATCCTGATAGATAAGAGGAAAGCGACTGAGAACCCCATCGCTTCCCTCTTATCAGGGAAGCGATTTTCTATTGTGATGGGAGGAATGAGAATGATTCCTGTACGGCCGGGACCGGATCATTATCTGCACGAAAACGGCGTATTAGACCGATTGGAGTCACTGTGGGAGGAACGGGGGTGGAGACGAGGAGCTTTGATTCACGGCGAACCCTCTTGGGAGGCGGCCCACCCTTATCTTCCTCCTACAATCTTGGACCGATGCAAAGAGGTGCCTTATCGAGGGAAGTGTACCGATCAGGAAGTGAAGCGATTGGTACAACAGATATCCGCTGCACAGACGGATATCATCATCGGGGTGGGTGGCGGCAAAGGGATGGATATCACCAAAGCGGTCGCCAACCAAATCGGGCTACCCCATCTGTTGATCCCCACCTTTCCCGCCACTTGTGCGGCCTATACGCCTTTGAGTGTCTATTATGATGAGAGCGGTTCGTTTATCCGCTATGATATTCATCCCCATGCTCCCACTGCCGTATGGGTAGAACCGGAAATTCTGGTGCGAGCTCCGCTGACCGGGCTGCGTGCCGGTATCGGTGACACACTGGCCAAATGGTATGAAGCAGAAGTGCTCGCCACCTCCCTTGACCATCCGCCCGTACCGGTCCGGATGGGTTTAAAGGCCGCTCTCCTCTGCCGCGAAGTGTTGCTGGCCGACGGGGAGGAAGCATTGCACACCGCCAAACAGCAGCAGGTAACCCCCGCTTTTCAACGGGTGGTGGATGCCATTTTGGTGCTGGGTGGAACCGTGGGCGGCTTTGCTGAACGATACGGCCGCACCGCTGCCGCCCACTCCGTTCATAACGGCCTTACTCGACTACCGACAACTGACCGGTGGCTGCACGGGGATAAAGTGGCATATGGAATTTTGGTACAACTGGCTCTGTTGCAACAAGAGCAGGAAATCAAGCGCCTCCTTCCCTTCTATCACAACGTGGGACTCCCTTCTTCCTTGACTGAGCTGGGATTGGACCCCACTGATCACGATCAACTCCTAACCCTGGCACAAGCCACACTGGCACCAGAAGAGTCGATCCATCTCATGGACGACAATGTTACCGTAGAGGATCTGATTGACGCCTTTCAACGATTAGAACCATTGACAAATGCAATCCGAGAGGAGACAACACAATGAAATCACTCACCCGTTTTGCCGGCTTAGCCGCCTTGATTTTAATTTTATCCGCTTGCGGCGGCGGTGCTGACCAATCCGGCGGTCCACTTCCCGACGATAAACTGGTCATTGGCGTTACCGCCGGCCCCCATGAAGAGATTATGGAAAAAGTGAAGGAAGTAGCCGCTGAAGACGGTCTTGAGATTGAGCTGAAAGTGTTTAATGAATATGTGATGCCCAATGTCGCTTTAGCGGAAAATGAATTGGACGCAAACAGCTTCCAAACACACCCCTATTTGGAACAATTCAAGGAAGATCGCAACCTGGATATAGTGGCCGTATTTGATACCGTCACGTTCCCCATGGGCATCTATTCCGACAAGATCGAGGATATCAAAAAGATTCCCAAGGGAGCAAAACTAGGTGTTCCCAATGATCCCGTCAACGAAGCCCGCGGCCTGCAATTGTTTGAAAAGGCCGGTGTGATCAAGTTAAAAGAAGATTCCGGGACACTCGCCACTCCAGCGGATATCGTAGATAATCCAAAGAACGTTCAGTTTGTGGAATTAGAAGCTTCTCAAATTCCGCGACAACTGAGCGAGTTGGACGCAGCGGCGATTAACACCAATTTTGCCATTGAACACGGCTTTGTTCCAACAGAGGATTCCATTTTTATCGAGGGAAAAGACTCTCCCCACGTCAACCTGATGGCCGTCCGTACCGAAAATAAGGATGATTCCGTCCTGAAGAAGCTGGAAAAAGCGTATCATTCCGAAGAAGTAAAAGCCTTTATTCAGGAAAAATACGAAGGATCCGTCCTTCCCTCGTGGTAAGGGCAGCGTGAAAGGAGATTCCCATGATCCGATTAACGGAGATCAGCAAGACATTCCAAACGAAAAAAGGGGCTGTCAAAGCTTTAAATCAGGTCTCCCTCCATGTAAAAAAGGGTGAGATCTTTGGAGTGGTCGGCTACAGTGGCGCAGGCAAGAGCACCCTGATCCGTTGTGTCAACCTGTTGGAACGGCCGACAGAAGGTACGGTAGTAGTTGGCGACGAGGAGTTGACCGCCCTCTCCCCCCAGCGATTGCGGGAGGCGCGTAAACGGATCGGGATGATCTTTCAAGGCTTTCATTTGCTAAAAACGGCGACGGTTCGAGACAACATCGCCATCCCGCTTCGTTTGGCCGGACACTCCAAGCAAGAAGTGGAACGGCGAGTAGACACTTATCTGGATATTGTAGGCTTAACTGAACGGAAAGACGCATATCCGGCGCAACTGTCGGGCGGTCAAAAACAGCGGGTGGCCATCGCCCGCGCCCTCTCCCATGAACCAGAGGTATTGTTGAGTGACGAAGCCACTAGTGCCTTGGACCCCGATACGACAGAATCGATTCTGCAATTGTTGCTGAAGATCAACGAGGAATTGGGCATCACCATCCTGTTGATCACCCATGAGATGGCCGTCATCCAAAAAGTATGCGATCGCATGGCGGTAATGGAAGATGGAGAGATCGTGGAACAGGGGGATGTGCTAACCATTTTTACCGAGGCACAACATCCCACCACCAAAAAATTTATCAACAGCCTCTTCCCACAGGACCTCCCTCCCGCACTTATGGCGGAATTGAAGGATAGCGGCCCGATCGTCACCCTCTCCTTTGTAGGGGCTCAATCCGGCGATCCCGCCCTGGCTACAGTGGCAAAGCGGTTTGATGTTTATCCCAATATCTTGTCGGGCAATATCACCCAACTAAAACAGCAGCCCTACGGCCGCTTGATGGTTCATTTAAAAGGAAAACCGGAAGAGACCCAACGGGCGATTCGTTTCCTCGAAGAGCAACAGATTCGCGTGAAAGGAGTGGAGTACCATGATCGCCGCGATCAACGAATTTCTTGACCGATGGGGAGATCAAATCGGGCAAGCGACGGTGGAAACCTTCCAGATGACGTCGATTGCCCTAGCGATCGCGGTGGCGATTGGCTTACCACTAGGGATATTGCTGGTACTCACCCGACCGGGAGCAAGCCTTTCCAATCGTTGGGTTTATCAAATCCTAAACGCCATTATCAATATCATCCGTTCGATTCCCTTTATCATTCTCCTATTCTTTATCCTACCTTTTACCAAATGGGTCGTTGGAACCAGCATCGGCGTCACAGGCGTAATTGTTCCGCTAGTGGTCTACACCGCTCCCTATATTGCCCGCTTGATGGAATCGGCGTTGTTGGAAGTGGATCGCGGGGTGTTGGAAGCGTATGAATCGATGGGCATCCCCACCCACAAAATCATCTGGCATGTGATGGTGCGAGAGGCCCGTCCCTCGATTGTGCTGGGATTGACCATCGCCACCATCGGCCTGATCGGCGCTACAGCGATGGCCGGTTTGGTCGGTGGCGGCGGATTGGGCGACCTTGCCTATCGCTTTGGCCACCTCCGCTATGAAGCCGATGTGATGTATGTGACCGTCATTTTGCTGATCCTATTGGTACAAGGATTGCAATCAATCGGAAACCGTCTGGCAGCCACCTTGAAAAAGGATTGATGACAAAGTGGTCCTGGGTCACGACTTCCGTTTCGCTCCTCTTTCCCTCTCAAGGATGTGGGGCTGTCCGCTCCATCTTTCGTCCCCAATCAGCGGCCAAAAGAAAAGCATGTGTAGCCGCTAAACGGTTGGGGTCTAAGGAGACTCCGCTGGGCACAGTGAGACTCAGGAACGAAGCGACTGTAGTGAGACTTGTGCTTTGTAGTGCATGGAGCGGAGACGGATAACCACCCCGACCAGTTTTCAGCAGCCTTAAGCTTCCCTCAGCGGGAAGCTTTATTTATAGAGGCGGAGGATAATGGACATCATTTCCACATACACCAATCGCGCTCTTTGTTGACCCTTTCCACGGCACTGGTTAAGATAATAGATATCTATGTCAATTTATCTCACATTCCCACGACAACCTATGGAGGAACGATCATGAGCGACCAACAAAATCCCGCAAACCGAGACTTTGCCTTATCCCCGGTAGCCCCTTCCCACCGCCGGGGATTTTGGGCGATGTTTGCGGTGATGCTCGGCTTTACCTTTTTTTCAGCTAGCATGATTTCCGGAGGAACACTGGGTACCGGATTAACGATAAAAGATTTTTTGATCGTGATCCTGTTCGGTAACTTGATCCTCGGGGCTTACACCGGCTTGTTGGGCTATATCGCAGCAAGCACCGGACTATCCACTCATTTGCTGGCCCGTTACGCCTTTGGCGAAAAAGGCTCTTATCTCGCTTCCTTTTTGCTAGGAATCACACAAGTGGGTTGGTTTGGGGTCGGAGTCACCATGTTTGCCTTGCCGGTACAAAAAGTGACCGGGATAAACATTTCTATCTTGATCGTCGTTGCCGGCCTCTTGATGACTGTCACCGCTTATTTCGGGATAAAAGCGTTAACCATTCTCAGCTTTATCGCCGTTCCCGCCATTACCCTATTGGGAAGCCTCTCCGTCTTTCGGGCGGTCGACTCTATCGGTGGATGGGACGAGCTGATCCGGTACCAGCCGACGGACACCCTATCACTGGCGGCAGCTTTGACGATTGTGATCGGCTCTTTTATCAGCGGTGGAACGTTGACGCCTGACTTTGCCCGCTTCGCTAAAACGAAAGGGATTAGTGTCATTACGACTGTTATCGCCTTTTTTATCGGTAACTCCCTCATGTTCGCCTTTGGCGCCGCCGGTGCAGTAGCTACCGGTGAATCGGATATCGCGGAAGTGATGTTTTTACAAGGACTGATCATTCCCGCCATTATCGTGCTGGGATTAAATATCTGGACAACCAACGATAATGCGTTATACGCCTCTGGGCTCGGTTTTTCCAACATCACTAAGCTCCCTAAAACCGTCACCGTCATATTTAACGGCATACTGGGCACGGTAATGGCGTTGTGGCTTTATTATCATTTTATCGACTGGCTCACCTTTCTCGGATCTACCTTGCCGCCGATCGGGGCGATCATTCTGACCGACTATTTCCTCATCCGGCGCGGTAAAATTGGCCCGTGGTCCGAGGCAACCTTTCAAATGATCAATTGGGTGGCGATCCTTGCCTGGATCGGTGGCGTGATCCTCGCAATATTTGCTCCTGGAATCCCACCGTTAAATGCAATCCTGGGATCCGGTATCCTTTATGCTATACTCACATTGATCACTGCGAAAAAGGAGAAGGTATATGCTGATTAAACGGGCCAAATTAAGGGGCAGTGCCGATCTGTGGGACATCGTCGTCACAGACGGAATCATCACCCGAATCGGGAAAGACTTTAACCCTTTAGAGCAGCCGGTGATCGATGCTGAAGGACAGCTGCTGTTACCCCCTTTTGTGGAACCTCATGTCCACCTGGATACCGCCTTAACTGCCGGTGAACCCCGTTGGAATGAAAGCGGAACGTTGTTTGAAGGGATTGAACGCTGGGCGGAACGAAAAGAGCGGCTGACGATCGAAGATGTGAAAACACGAGCCAAACAAGCATTAAAATGGCAGATCGCACAGGGGATCCAATCTATCCGCACCCACGTCGATATCACCGATCCCCAGCTGACGGCGCTACAAGCGATGCTGGAAGTCAAAAGTGAGATGAAACCCTGGGTCGATGTGCAGATTGTCGCTTTTCCCCAGGAGGGAGTCCTATCCTTCCCTCAAGGGGCTGAGCTATTGGAAGAAGCGATCCGGATGGGGGCGGATGCTGTCGGAGCGACTCCCCATTTTGAATTTACACGGGAGTACGGCGTCGAATCCGTCAAGATGGCACTCGCCCTGGCTGCCAAATATGACCGTTTAGTCGATATCCACTGCGATGAAATCGATGATGAACAATCCCGTTTTGTGGAAACGGTGGCCGCTGAAGCGTATCGTCTCGATATGGGCAACAGAGTGACCGCCAGCCATACTACCGCGATGCACTCTTACAACGACGCCTATACCTCTAAGCTGTTTCGGCTGTTAAAACTGGCGGACATCAACATTGTGGCCAACCCCTTGGTCAATATCCATCTACAGGGACGGTTTGATCACTACCCCAAACGACGCGGCATCACCCGGGTAAAAGAGTTGACGGAAGCGGGGATCAATGTTTGTTTCGGCCATGATGATTTAATCGATCCCTGGTATCCCTTGGGTACCGGAAACATGCTTCAAGTCTTACATCTGGGTATCCATGTTACACAGCTGATGGGTTATGAACAGATCATCAACGCCATCGATTTAATCACAACCAACAGCGCCAACACGTTAAATATCGCCGACCGGTACGGCATCGAAGAAGGAAAACCGGCCAACTTTATCATCCTGGCGGCAGAAGACGAATACGACGCGATCCGCCGGCAAGCGCCGGTACTATACTCGGTGCGAAACGGAAAAGTAATCGCCCGAACACAACCGGCAACAACACTCATCGAACTGGAGAATACAGAACGGATCACCTTTCAAAAAAGGCCCCACTAAGGGCTTTTTTCTCAGGCTGTGAGGGGGGAATACCCGCCGTTACACACTTACCCGCCCCAGCTACAGGAAACGTAAATTCACCATCTGATCGCCGGTTCTCGGCGATTTTTTTGTGAAATCCTAGGAGTTCAAAAACTCTCAACCACTTCTGAAGGATAAATGCGGTTACCGCTAAGCGGTGGAAAATAGACATGAAGGGAAATCATCCGCTCTTTTCCCGGATTGTACATGGAGTGGATCACTCCCCGCTCAATGAAAAGGGATTCCCCTTTGTCAACCCGGCTTTCCGAAAATGGCATCACTTTCGACGAATTCTCTTCCACCATGTATAAGCGATTGATAAAGGCACCGGAAATGACGTAAACACATCCCATCGATTCACCGTGGTCATGAACGGGAGTCGCCACTCCCCCAGGCAGGTTGATAACAAGGCCCTCAAATAAATCCGAACGCAGAATTACATTTCTTCCGTATTTTAATCGATCTCCGGGTCCCTTGATAAATGGAGCGATCCGTTCAAGTGTACAACCAGTCGTTTGGATCGCTTTTTCCACCTTCCTGGTACAAGGCTGCTCAACCGACTCAAGAAAATCGCGCAATTGTTGAGCTAAATTCATCTTTTCCCCTCTTCTCACTTAAACTTGACTTGATTACTTAGGATTCGAAATCCATATTATGTTGTCGATAAGAAGAGGTTCCTTCAACCTTTATAAATACACGGCTTTAATTTTCCCGCCCAACCCCACATATTCAACGATCAGGTATAGAAAATACAGCAAAGCATAAGAAATCGTAACTGATTTCTTATGCTACATTTAATTTGTCGAGACAGCGGACAAAACAAAACCATTTTCTTGTCACTCACCTTCAATAAAATGCATTGGTTGCATGGCTGTATTGGGACACATGGCCTTGGCTTTCGGGCCTCCTAAAGGCATGAAAGGCTATAAAAAATGGGAGGGAAACACAGTGAACAACAAAATCACAAGAATCACCCCAAATTTGTGGTTTGACACACAAGCTGAACAGGCGGCAGAGTTTTACGTCTCCGTTTTTACCAATTCCAAGATTGAAAGGACCACACATTACGGAAAAGAAGGGAGTGAAATTCACGGAATGCCAGAGGGTTCCGTCATGACTGTGGATTTCCGGCTCGATGGGCAGGATTTCGTCGCCTTAAACGGCGGTCCGCATTTTACATTCAATGAAGCCATCTCATTTATCGTTTATTGCGCTAATCAAGAAGAAGTGGATTATTATTGGGGAAAATTGTCTGACGGAGGTGACGAAAAAGCACAAGTGTGCGGTTGGCTAAAAGACAAGTTCGGCGTGTCATGGCAGATTGTTCCCACCGTTTTAAATGAAATGATCAGCGATCCCGATCCTGAAAAATCACAAAGAGTGATGAAAGCCCTGCTGCAAACAGAGAAAAAAATTAATATTGAAACGTTAAAGCACGCTTATGAGGGCAAATAAAAAAAGTTCGTTTAAGGAATGTTATCATCTTTACACACCCGCAAGGAGGAATCCGTCTTGACCCATACGTTCGACAAGAGAACGGACTCTGCATCGAAAGTAATTGCCGCATCTCCACACACCATTTATCAAGCGTTTTTAGACCCGGAAGCCTTGGTTTCATGGCTGCCGCCGAAGGGCATGAAAGGTCATCTTTATTCGTTTGACGCGCAAGAAGGAGGAACCTATCGAATGTCCCTCACCTATGTCGAACCGGACCCCTCAATAGCTGGAAAAACATCAGAACACTCGGATGTTGTCCAAGGACGATTCTTGGAACTGGTCCCGAACGAACGGATCGTGCAGCTGGTTGAATTTGATTCCGAGGACCCTGCGTTTGCAGGCCGAATGACCATGACATGGACGCTGACAGCCGTCCAGGAAAGCACCGAAGTCACCATCGTTTGTGAGAACGTGCCCAAAGGCATACAGCAGGAAGATCACGAAGCCGGTATGCGATCAACCTTGGAGAATCTCGCTACCTACATCGTGACACAGCCATAAAGCAAATCGATTTTTTCTATTTGTCATCCGCTCTTTTTTTCCTTTGAAACTTCAACCGATAATAGACATTAAACCCGGTAATCACCGGTGCCAACAACACGGTTGGGGCAAACCACAGCCACAACGGTGCCACTTCCATCCCCAACAGACGAGGAGCTCCAAACACCGTAAAGGCAGTAATGGTAGAGATCGAGCAGCTCAACATCCCAGTTAGATGTTCATACCACCAATGCATGCGGTCCTGGGGAGGGCGTAGCCAATAAAACAATTGAGAAACCCCTAACGCAATCCCTACCAGTGGAAACCAAGTCAATAACGCATTTCCCTGAGCCACCCCATAGAGAGTCACAGCCACTCCCGCCACCAACAGCGCCAGCGAAAATCCTACATCAACCATTCCACGATGAGGGGTTGTTCTTTTTTTCTGGCGAAGTACCCGCATCCCATACCAAGCCGTAGCGGCACTTAATACCCCAATAAACAATAAAAACCATGCAAAGGCACCGACTCCGCCGTTTTATCGGGGTCCCACCCGATGCGATAAATCCCCATCACCCATGCAGAGACAGCTACTACACTCATCGCCCATGTATATATCCACCCAGTAACGACGTGAACTCTCCCGCCTTTTCGGGATAGAATCGGAATCGCAAATACAGCCAAGGCCACAAAGCCCGCCACAATATGCAATACCAAAAAGAGTTGAAACCACACCATTAGCCCATCCCTCCACCGCGCAGAATATTGTGCATATAAGCGTGCAAATCCTCCAGACGAAACGCCGGGTTATCCGGCTCCACCATCGCTCGCACTCGCAACCCATAGGAGAGAACGATAAAGAGGTGAGCCGTCTTTTTGGCATCGATCTCTTTTGAAATCACCCCATTCTCCTGCCCCGCCTCAATCCAATCCACCGCATTTTCCTCTGCGATGCGGTAACCCTCTTTTAATAGTGCTTCCACCGTAGGATCTTCATTTTTTCCCAACAAATAGATAAAGA
Organism: Desmospora activa DSM 45169; assembly: GCF_003046315.1. Taxonomy (NCBI): domain Bacteria; kingdom Bacillati; phylum Bacillota; class Bacilli; order Caryophanales; family Thermoactinomycetaceae; genus Desmospora; species Desmospora activa. Next base: position 2,019,104 of record NZ_PZZP01000001.1, read on the forward strand.
TGCGATTGGTTACATCCTCAGGGTTATCCACATGGGTCATCCCCTGTACAATCGCTGCCAGCGGTGTTTCTAAATCCGGACTGTCGGTGTTAACCGCCTCCTGAAATCGTTGATTTACTTTTGCCAGTCGCTCTTTTAACACCAATCCAAATAGCTCATCTTTGCTTTTTACATAATGGTAGATGGCTCCTTTGGACAAACCTGAGCTTTCCATAATCTCCTTTAGTGTTGTCTGCTGGCATCCTTTCTCTCGGATTAACGCTTCCGTCGTTTCCAGCAAAATCGGATAGCTCGATCCCTTTCCAACTCGCACCAACCAAACCCCTCCTCCATTACTATAATATCCAGTTTATAGACCGACGGTCGGTATGTCAAGCGGCAGGAAAAATCCCCTTCCCTCCCGAATGATATCCAAGCGCCATTGACCCGTATCGCAAAGAAAGATATCCCATGGGTAAAAGTTGGGATAAAAGAGCGCGACCACCTTTGAAAGGAGCAATCATCATGGTCCATGCCGTCGGCTTTGACTTAGACGAAACGCTACTTCATCGCAGTGCTTCCCTGCTCCGTTTTATCCGCTGGCAACATGGCCAGCATCCTTTGATCCGCCGAAGCATTTCCCTGCAAGATTGGTGTGAGCGCTTCATCGACTGGGATCGCGGCGGATATGTAAGTAAAGAAGTCGTTTATACAAAGCTGATAAACCATTTTTCACTAGGAGGTAAAGGTGCATCTCGGTACCAATGGGAAGGGGAGGACCGAAAACCGATACCAGGGATGATCGCCCCTTAGCAAAACAGTTGTTGACGGAATACCGCACACAGTTCTTTCGTCACTGCATCGCAATGCCACACAGCCGCTCCCTCTTACACCATCTTCGGGCACAAGGAATCCACACCTTTCTTATCACCAACGGCGAGACCCCGTTCCAACAAAAAAACGCCGCATCCATCGGCGTTCTCCCCTTATTAGATGTCGTGTTGGTATCCGAGCAAGAAGGACGAAAGAAACCGGACCCCGCCTTATTTTTAAAAGCAGCTTATCGCCTACAAGTTCCACCGGAAACTTGCCTCTTTTTCGGCGACCATCCTCATAACGATATCCACGGTGCTGCCGCTGTTGGAATGAAAACGGCCTGGTTACAAAATCACGCCGATTGGCCCAACGATCTTCCGCCCCCGGATTGGACGTTACAGCGATTGGGTGATCTGTTTACCATTATGAGGGGATATTCCTCTGTTTCAGCACTCCACAATCCTTGAGGGAAACCCAGGAGAATCTCCCGTTTGGAAAATTAACCAAGTGAGTGCACCTTAGGGCATCAACCCCATCTATCCGTTTACGCATCAAAAAAATCGCATCGTCTGCATCGGCAAACAAATTTCCCACCTCTCGTCGATCGCCTTTCTAACTTCCGATACACTTTCATTATCGGTAGTTAATGCCCCAAACGTAGCGGAAACGCTGCTTTTTCAGCCGTTTCCGCTTCCGTGTTTGGATCATATCAACGAATCCGCCTCCGCTGATCGCGCTTTTTTCTCCATCCGCTTCACCCCAATGAGAATACCCGCACCCAATAACGTCATTACCCCAAACATCATATACATAGTGAAAATGGGGTAGTGATCCATAATCGCCCCTCCTACAAGTGCAAAAAACCAATTGCCCAGTCCCACACCGGCTGCGGCATAAAGTGAAATTGCCGTCGCCCGCACTTCTTTGGGGACGATGGAACGGATATACTCCAAAGCGGCGGGGATATACAATCCAACGGAAAAACCTTGGGTGATCGTGCTCACGTAAACGAGCGACAGCGAGGGTTCAAAGGCGTAAAGCAACCAACGGCCTCCTGATACTACTGCGGCGAGAATAGTTACCGTCAGTAACCCTCGTTGTCGTATCCATTTTGCGGCAAACTTCATAAAAGGCGCTTCACTGCCGGCGGCGAGAAGAAACCCCAACCCCACTCCCGCCAAGGTTCCACCTAAGTCCTGTACCAGCAGACTGAAGTACACATTATTGGCATGTACCGGACCAAACACCAAAAACGTCGCCACCAAAAACAGGCCAAACCGGGGCAGTTTCAGCAAGCGACTCAACCCTGTCCGCAAATTGAGATCAAATGCAACCCTTTCCTTTGGTAACGCCAATCCGGTTAATGCACTCAACCACAAGGCCCCGGCAAAACCGAAAAAGATAACAACCAATCCCCAGCGATCCGACATCTCCCCCATGATAAATGCCGCGACCGCAAATCCGACCGCTCCCCATAAGCGAATATTGCCGTAGTCGCCTCCAACCCGGTGAACATAGTTCATCGCGATACTGTCCGAAATGGGCACAATCGCCGCCTGAAACGCTGCCAACGCCGCCGCCAACAGCAACAACCACACATATTGCTCCAACAGCAGATATCCTAAGCCGATGGTTCCCGTTACCGCCACCGCCAGAATCAGCACCTCGTTTGAACGCTGGGTATAATCACAGATGATTCCCCATATCGGTTGAGCAAACACCATCACGATTGGTCCAATGGAGAGGATCGCCCCGATCTGTGTCCCCGTCAGTCCCATTTCATCGCGAAAATAAACACTCAACAAAGGAAAGAAGCCCCCATAGCCAAAAAAGACCAAAAAGAACAACGAACTAAAGATCCAACGCTCTTTCGTCTGTGCCATTGTTCCCCCATCTCCGCCCTCTCTTTAGAAAGGGCTTTCTCTTTCCGTTTTTTACCGACTGATGCCATTGTACGCCTGTCGCCTGTTTGCCGCAATGGTGAGAAAGGCAACGTAATCTCATATTGCCTGGTTTGTTCATCCATTATGAAATGATCGCATTTTCCACTATGTTGATCGATACGTTACTACATCAATCACGATTTGGCATGCCTCATACAAAGATAACCCGTATGAAGCAACTTCAAGTTGTGGCTAGTATTTTTTCACCATCCATACCTGAGCGAGGGAGTGGGTAAATCCAACGGATTCCAATATCCTCACAACTCGCTCATCTGTAGTGCTCAGATTAAACGTACTCCTTTTACAGGCGGTATCCAACGGCGAAAAAGCTGCTTGTATCAGAGAACGGATAACGGCATCCGGATCGTTTGCCCCTGGTTTTGTACGACATTGATACAAAATGATTGCTTCCAATGTTCCATTAGTGTGATAAACACGTTTAAAGAGGGCATAACCAACCGACTCCCCATCTCCGTCACGAACAATAGCCGCCATGCCGTCCTTGATTCCCTCCCAGTCTGTTTGCCAAGGGGACAGTGACGGATAAAATGATAACGATGACACTTCACCGGCGCTTCCGATCTGTACCCGGTATGACTGCCGCTCTTTTAACAACGCAACATCCAGCGTCCCCGTTTTTTCCAGAAAAAGCAGCCGGTCAACCACACGATACCCCATCTTCTCATACAGAGAAATGGCTTTTTTATTCTTTTCAAAGGCTTCCAATGTGGCGATCTCCACCTGTTCCCGTTGATACAGAGCCATTGTCGCTTCCAGCAACGCTGTGCCCAGCCCTTTTCCCCGGTAGGGTACCGCTACACCGGTTCCTCCGTTCCATGCCGCTTTTCTCCCCTGTACCGTTCTTAGCCCGTTTAGCACGATCCCCACCGGTTCCTCTCCCGCAACGGCCACCAACGATCGCGCCGGGGACAGCCCTTCTATACCCATCCGTTGGACAAATCGATCCACCGTCATCGTAGCATCCACCAGATATCCTTCAAAACAGCGGTTCCATATTTGTGTCGCCTCTTCAAACGAGTATTCATGTAACGATCGAAATACCATCTCCATGAGATCCCCTCCTTTTTTTGATTGAACCAAAAAAACCCGGCTTACGCCAGGTCATTCATATGTTATTCCCCCGTCCACTCCGCCACCACACGCGTGCCAAGCCCACCACGGGCGTTCCATAAAGCTTCCACCTTCATCCACTTTGGTTTGGACACTGCCACCAGCTCCTCCAAAATACGACGGGTGGCGTGCTCTTGATAGATGCCCACATTGCGATAGGAGGTAAGGTAGTATTTTAACGATTTCATCTCAATCAGATGGCGACCCGGGACAAACGAAATCGTAATCTCTGCAAAATCAGGCAAACCCGACCATGGACATACCGAGGTAAATTCAGATGTAGGAATCTCCACTTCTATGTCTTTACCCGGATATTCATAAGGAATCGTTTCCAAGATATCAGTCATAATCGCCGACTCATCTTGAATGTCGAAGCGGATATTTTGATATTTACTGTGGTCCACATTAATCTCTGCCATCCATTTCTCCCCCTTTGATCCACTCTCATCATACCGCGATCCATTTTACCATACAACGCAACCTCGAGAAATTGACACTGGTCCACTCTCGTCCATAAAAAAATTAAGGCTCATACGAACGTTAGTTCTTGACACCGTCGATCGATTGGATTAAGATTAAAACATCCCTTTCTCGACCCAGTTAGAATCATGTCTTCTCTATCTTGGTCTACCCCTTAAAAACGGCTTTTGGCCGTTCTTTTTTTATTTGACGGGAAACAGAAACCAATGCATCTCCCGCTGTCGAAAACCTTGACGACCTTATCGATCTATACTAATATATCTTTTGGTATTATGTACTTTTGTCGTATCTTTTTTTCAAAACTACATACTTGATCTTATCAAGAGCGGCGGAGGGATTTGGCCCGATGAAGCCCAGCAACCTATTTGACCGCAAAAAAGGTGCCACATCCAACAGAGATCACCAGATATCTTCTGAAAGATAAGATGAACGACACACCGTCCCACTCTTTCCTTCGGAAAGGGTTTTTATTTTGCACGATCGCGTTCCACCAAATCTTAAAAAAGGAGCGGATACCATGTTTACTTCCCTTTTTCAATTGAACACCAAAACCGTCGTCACGATCGGCATCGGATCAGCTTTATACGGAATATTGGGCTTATTGGGATTTCCGATCGCACCCAACACCTTTATTAAGCCTGCTGTTGCCCTATTGGTGATCTTTGGGGCATTGTTTGGACCGGTGGTCGGGTTTTTGATCGGGTTTATCGGGCATCTCCTGACCGACCTCATCTCCGGTTGGGGCATTTGGTGGGGATGGGTGTTAAGTTCCGGCATCACCGGTCTGTTTATGGGGTTGGTATTTACCAATAAGGGCTTTAGCGTCAACGATGGCCAAGTCAAGGGAAGACATCTCGTCTTTTTGGCCATCTCCGGCCTTATCGGCATTATCATTGCTGTCTCGTTAGCCGGAGCACTCGATGTGTGGTTGATGTCAGAACCCGCCGACAAAGTCGTGCTGCAAGTGATCGGCGCCTCGGTCGCCAATGTCATCGTATTGGGGGCATTGGGGATTCCTGCCGTCTTGGGCTTAACCAAATGGAACCGGCGTAACACCAACTTAAAACTGGATGTTTAAAGGAGTCCGCTCATGTCTGCCATCCTTTCGTTTCAGGATTTTAGCTTTCGCTATAAACATGTATCCAACCCGACGCTAAAAAAGATCAACCTGGACATTCAAGCAGGGGAAATGATATTGATCGCCGGACCAAGCGGTTCCGGCAAATCGACACTGGCCCATTGTATCAATGGGCTTATCCCCTTTTCATATCCCGGGGAGATCACAGGGGAGCTTTTCATCCGTGGAGTTGCTCCTCAACCGAAACATCTGTCCGATATCAGCCGTGTGGTGGGTACCATCCTCCAGGATCAGGATGGTCAGTTTGTCGGTTTAACCGTAGGAGAAGATGTTGCGTTTGCTTTTGAGAATGAGGGCATTCCCCTGGAACAGATGAAAATCGAGGTCAAGCACGCACTGAATATGGTCGATATGCTGCCCTGGATCGATCGAAGCCCCCATGAATGTTCCGGCGGGCAAAAACAGCGGGTTTCTTTGGCCGGTATCCTCTCTATGTCTTGTGATGTGCTTCTGTTTGATGAACCCCTTGCCAACTTGGATCCCGCCAGTGCGCAACAAGCGATGGCGTTAATTGTTGAAATTGGGCAACGCACCGGTAAAACGGTAATTATTATTGAACATCGGATTGAAGATGTCCTGCGCCAACCGATTGATCGCATGGTGATTATGGACCAAGGAAGTATCCAAGCGATCGGCACACCGGATGAATTGCTCGCTACCAGCATCCTACGGGATGTCGGCTTGCGGGAACCGTTATATGTCGAGGCTCTCAAACACCTTCAGCCTGAGTGGAAACCGACGGATCGCCTCAGCAACATCCGTCACATCCTGTCCCCTTCACTTACACAAGCGTTGCACAACTGGTGTCGACCGGTCCCAGTAACAACCGATGCCGATCATAAATCTACAGTGTTATCTCTGGAAAACGTTCGCTTCGCCTATAACCACGGACCCGAAATCCTCCAGGGGATCACTTTTGATCTCCATGAAGGCGAAATTGTCTCCATCCTGGGGAATAATGGCGCCGGCAAGTCGACATTGGCCCACTTGATCACCGGTATGTATACCCCTACCAACGGTGATATCACTCTCAATGGAAAAAGCATCCGTCACTGGTCCATTAAAAAACGCGGACAACCAATCGGCTATGTCATGCAAAATCCCAACCAGATGATCACACAACAGTTGGTAACCGAGGAGGTAGCGCTGGGGTTAAAAATGAAGGGGACAGATCTAAAGCAAATCGATGAAAAAGTGCGGGAAGTACTAGAGACCTGCGGGTTATATCCGTATCGCAACTGGCCCATTTCCGCTCTCAGTTATGGACAGAAAAAACGAGTTACCGTTGCAGCTATACTGGCATTGGAACCGCAAGTGATCATCCTGGATGAACCGACCGCAGGGCAAGACTATCGGCATTATACAGAATTTATGCAGTTCATCCACTCCTTGTCCCAGCAGGGAATCGCCTTTTTATTGATTACTCATGATTTGCACCTGGCGATGGAGTACAGTGACCGCGCCATTGTTTTGTCACAGGGGCGGATTATAGCTGATGACAAGGTTACCCGCATTCTGACCGATTCCAGTGTAATCAAACAAGCCAATCTGGCGGAGCCCTCCCTATCCACTCTGGCTCGGCAGGCCCAACTCGATCCAGAACGTTTGTTAACCCACTTTATCCAGCATGTGCGACAGCAACGTGGGCGGTTGACTTCCCTCGCAACGGATCAATCAACAACTTTAACAGGTGAAAACACATGATGAGCCGAATGGGTACCCTTTACATCCCGAACGACACCTTTTTCCACCGTTTAGACGGGAGTATCAAGCTATTATTATTCTTGGTATGGACCATTGTCACTTTCTTATTTTTAGATATGCGGATCTTTGTATGGATGCTTGTATTGGGAATCATCTTAATCACGATCGCTAAAATCCCGTTTCGAGCAATCCGATTGATTGTATGGATGATGATCACTTTCAATCTGCTCAATTCTGTTTTTATCCTGTTGATTACCCCCGCCTACGGCACAGAGTTGACGGGAAGCGCAACTCCTGTCCTGCAAATGGGTGCGATCGGCACGATCTATCTGGAGACCATCCACTTTGTGCTGACACTCTCTCTCAAATATTTAACACTGTTACCGATCACCTTTATTTTTATCTATACAACCCACCCCAGCCTGTTTGCCTGCAGCCTCAACCGGATCGGGGTTCCCTACAAAATCGCCTATGCGCTCAATATCGCCTTTCGCTACATCCCTGACATTCAGACTGAAATCAAACATATCCTTCACTCACAGCAGGCGCGGGGGATGGGATTCCAAACAGGGGAAGCCCCTTTGCTCCAACGAATCCGAAATGTGACCTCCCTCGTCATTCCACTCATCACTTCCTCATTGCAACGGATTGAAGTAGTCTCCAATGCGATGGAATTAAGAGGATTTGGCAAACACCCCCGACGAACCTGGTACCATGCCACTCCCCTGCAAGCGGTAGATTTTGTGGTCGCCGCTCTATCGATTCTTGCTTTGGGTGCGGCCATTTTTTTGAAAGTGAAGCTTTCACTGCCGTTGTGGTATCCATTTTAGAAATATCCATTTATAAATCGTTTAAAGGCCCACCTTGGGTCTTTTTATTTGGCCATCGTATGAACCATCTTTTTAGATAGTAAATTTATCACTGACTTCGATCCCGACAGAAAACGCAGAGACTTCGTGATCATTTCCCCCAAGCAACATCAAGCCTTGACCACTCCCATCGATAAACCGAGGGGGTTTTCCTGCTCGCATATAAAAAAAGAGACAAATAGGTGTCTCCTTTTGGGGTGCAATAACAATTGATGTTATTGAATTTGGGTAGGCTCCATGATAAAATGAAAAACAGCCGACACATATTTTTGATTTTAAATATATGATCCCTATTTAAACATATTACAGATTGATCGATTTGTCAACCCTTTTTTCCAATCCACAAAAAAAGGAGCGATATGATGAGTATCTCCGAACAAGAAAAGCGGAAAGAGCAAGAACGAGTCGATCAGGTAATCGATACCATCGATCGGCAACTGGGGACATTACAGGAGCAGGCGGGACATGTAAAGGCTGATATCGTCAATATCCGCAAACATTTTTGGGACGATGTCACCGTCAATGTTGACGATCCTAGTGAAGCGATAGAAACCTACGTCAGTATAAAACAACAGGCAGAAGTATTGTCAGAACGGGAGCGTAGACACCGTCATGCACAGAAACGGCTTCACCTGTTGACGCGGTTGAAGCAGTCCCCATATTTTGGCCGTATCGATTTTACAGAAGACGGAGACAACGAAACCCAGCCTATCACCCTCGGCCTTACTTCTCTGCTCCATGAAAACGGTCATGATTTTCTTATCTACGATTGGCGTGCACCAATCTCCAGCCTTTACTATGATTATGGGCCTGGACCGGCTCAATACGACACACCTACTGGAACAATCACCGGCACCCTGGAACGCAAACGTCAATATATCATCCGGGACGGTCGCATCCGCAGCCTGTTTGACACCAGTATTACCATCGGTGACGAGCTGCTGCAAGAAGTGCTCGGCCAACAAGCGGAGAATCAGATGAAAACGATCGTAGCCACCATCCAAAAAGAGCAAAACCAGATCATCCGCAACGAAGGCAACCGCCTGCTGATTGTACAAGGCGCCGCCGGTAGCGGCAAGACATCGGCCGCACTGCAGCGGGTTGCTTATTTGTTGTATCGACACCGGGAAACACTACAGGCTGATCAGATCCTGCTATTCACCCCCAACCCAATGTTTAGTAGCTATATCTCCACCGTTTTGCCTGAACTGGGGGAGGACAATATGTCACAGACGACATTCCAGGAATATTTAGAGCATCAACTGAAAGCGAACTTCCGTCTAGAAGATGCCTTCGCTCAAATCGAATACGTACTGACAGCCATGAATGAGCCAGGGTATTCTGCGCGCATGGAAGGGATTCGTTATAAATCATCCCTCGATTTTATGCAGCTCCTCGAACGTTACGTGGCGTTGCTTAAACAAGAAGGCATGATCTTTAAAAATGTGAAGTTTAGAGGGAAGACGATAATTTCCGCTAAAATAATAAAGAAAACCTTTTATTCCTTCGATCCTTCATTATCCATCCCCCACCGCCTTGAATTGCTCATCGATTGGCTGTTGAAGGAACTGAAAAAGTACGCTCGCCAAGAACGAAAACAACCTTGGGTGGAAGAAGAGATTCAACTCCTGGATCAAGAGACATACCTCAAGGCTTACCAAGAGCTTACACGAAAGAACTCGTATAGTGACGATTCCTTTGACGACTATGAGCAGGAACAGCAGCTACTTGCCACCTGGGTTGTTCGAAAGCGTTTCAAACCGCTGCGCGCAGGGGTAAAACAGTTGCAGTTTATCGATATCCCCGCCCTTTACCGCAGATTGTTTGCCGATCCTATATGGGTCAATCGTTGCAAGCAGGAACAGAAACTACCACGGCAATGGAGGATGGTCGCCGCGCAGACGGTGGAGAAGCTGGAGCATGGCAAGCTGGCATATGAAGATGCCACTCCTTATCTTTATTTGAAAGAACGGATTGAGGGCTTTCGGTCCAATACTGCGATCCGGTATGTTTTTATCGATGAAGCACAGGACTATTCTCCATTTCAGTTTCACTTTATCAAACAGCTGTTTCCACGTGCCAACTTTACCGTACTCGGCGATTTAAACCAATCCATTCACCCCCATGCGACCGGGAATGGATTGGCGCTGTCCTCATTGTTTGAAAGTGAGCAGACCGCGACCATCCGTTTAACACGTAGCTACCGCTCCACCCGGCCCATTATCGAATTTACACGCCGGATGATTCCTGGGGGAGACAAGATTGAACCGTTTAATCGCTCAGGTCTTCAACCGACCGTGACACAAGCGGCCAATAAAGCTGATCTGGCCAGCAAAATCATCAACCACATTAAAACCTTACAAGCTGCAGGTCACCGCACCATCGCCGTCATAGGCAAAACCGCCCGCGAAAGTCAGGAAGCGTATCAAGCCCTAAAAAGCGATGTGCCGCTTCGCCTCATTCAGAAAGAAACCGCTTCTTTTGAGTCCGGGGTCGTTGTCATTCCCTCCTATCTCGCTAAGGGGGTGGAGTTTGATGTCGTCATCCTTTACAACGGGTCACAGGAACAATATGGGCGGGAAAACGAGCGAAACTTATTATATACCGCATGTACGCGGGCAATGCATGAGTTGCATCTCTATTTTATTGGAGAGAGAAGCCCATTCTTGAAATAAGTACCTTTCCCCTGAAGGCCATCGGGAAAAAACAAACCCGGCATCCAACCAATCGGATTGCCGGGTTTGTTATTGACTTATATACGAAGCATCTTTTTTTTGCTGAAGGGAGTTACGGCTGTACAGTAAGTTGTCGTCTGAAAGCCCACATTTTTAATCGTGGAATGAAAGACGGTGTTGTCAAAACCCAAGAATCCCATCCTTCAGGCGAGTGGGTCTCAAGGCTTTACCTGTTTAAACATCCAATCGATCATCTCTTGGTTGGCGTAAGCCGGTTCCCATGAGGCATGGCCTCCTGTCGGGTATTCCGTATAGATGGGATCGCCCCCAATTGCCTTGATTGCCTCTACGATATCGCGTGAGTAGGAGACGGGGATCACCCCATCGTCTACCGCATGAAACACCCACATCGGTTTATCGACGATACGGTCTGCTTTTTCAGGATCTCCGCCAGCGGCGATCGGAACCATCGCCGCAAATAGATCCGGATAGGCGGTGTTTAAGTTAAAGGTACCAAACCCGCCTTGGGATAAACCAGTGGAATAAAGGCGACGACTATCGATAGGATATTCATCCCGCACCTGTTGTAAGATTTCATAAGCGGTGCCAAGGTCCTCTGAAAACTGAAACACCCTGTCTAAATTTAGCTCATTATTGGAATCACGGGTAAGTCCAAATCCGCCGTCAGGGGTATCCCGTGCCTGTGGCGCCAACACAAACGCCGGATTTTTCCTCTGATTTTCCGGCTTTGCCCAGACGATCGCTCCATCATTGGCTAGCAGCTGCTTTTCATTATCGGTGCCGCGCTCTCCTCCCCCATGTAAAAACAATACAAGGGGATAAGACTGATTGGGATCATAATTTTCCGGTACATACAGGCGATACGGCATCTCTTTATATTGCAATTTTAGGAATTTAGCAGCGATATCTTCACGACTTTCAATCGTATAGGTCATGCTTACTACCTCGCTTTTTCCCTTTCCCATTCGATCGTTTCCATTCCCTCTGATCGCCACCGCTTTAACGGTAGTTGTGGCATCTACCGTAATCGGCTCCGTATACAAATGACTCTGATTCGTCGGGTCGCTTCCATCCGTCGTAAAATAAATTCTGGCACCGGGGGTAGCCGTTTGCAATGTAACCGTTTGCGATTCACTGTATGAACCAGGTGCTGGAGTAGCGGTAGGTGCAGCCAATTCTCCGCTGTTTTCCGCCAGAGCAGGCATACTAAACGCCGGTAGCATCAACAAAACACATAAAACACTGATGAGTCCTTTCATAATATCCCCCTCAAGCGATTTAGTGGAAGCGGTTTCAAAATGATTTGTAAATAAAGAGCACCCATCAACAAATGCGATAAAACTAGCACTATGCTACTACATAGGGTTATGTTTGTCAAAACGGATTCGGTATCTTGGTGGGACTATGATATCTTCTAAAGCCCATTTTCAAAACTTTTTTATCGATATCCGTTATCCAGCGGTTAACGATGGTTATCTCCCGCTCCCTAGCCACTCCACCGTTGAGGAGCAGAATGGTGGCGGAAAGGCGAGATCCCTCCGTATCGCTGCCACAACGGGCTTTTGAAACCTTCTTTCTGTTTTGTTACGATAAAAGCAATGATGTTTTCAGTACCGAAATATTTATCCTCATCACAAGATGGAATCGCACAAGAACGAAGCGGAAAAACTGCCCCCAATCTCCTGTGGTGAACAAACATCAACTGGGAATAAAAAAGCCTCTATCACTTTTATGTTCAGCTTCACTCTATTATATATCTGGTGCAACTCAGAGGAAGGATGAAAATCAAGCTATGAAAAAACCGAAAATTCAACCGATTGTCTTTTGGGGATCGCTGGCGGCGATCGCGCTTTTAATCGCACCTTTGGCACTAGGGCCTGAACAGAGTGTCAACGTGATGAATGAAGTGCGCAACTGGATTACCAGCAGCTTTGGTTGGTTATACCTGTGGTTTACCGTTGCCATTTTTGCCGTCTTAATCTGGTTAGCCGCTGGACGTGCCGGAAAGATCAAATTTGGCGGTGCTGACGCCGAGCCGGAGTTTTCCACGGTTAGTTGGATCGCGATGTTGTTTACCGCCGGAATCGGGTCCAGCCTCCTCTATTGGGGAGCGATCGAGTGGTCCTATTACCTTACCGATCCTCCCTTTGGACTGGAAGCGAATAGTGATGAAGCGGCCCGTTGGGCCTCCACCTACGGATTATTCCATTGGGGCTTTACCGCTTGGGCGATTTACTGCCTACCGGGTGTGATCATCGCCTATGCATTCCACCAGCGGGGACATCGTGTACTCAATCTAAGTCAAGCTTGCCGCGGTATCATCGGTAAACATGCCGACGGATGGTTGGGAAAAATAATCGATATCTTTTTTGTATTTGGGTTGGTCGGTGGGGTTGGAACTTCCCTCGGCCTAGGTACACCGATGGTGGCCGAAGGCGTTTCCAACCTCACCGGCATCCCGCAGGGATTGGGACTTAATACCGGCATCATTTTGCTGTGGACTCTCTTGTTTGGATTAAGCTCTTTCCTTGGCTTAAAACGAGGCATCCGGCGTCTGGCCGATCTCAACCTTTACTTGGCCGCCGCCGTAGGAGTATTTATCTTGGTCGTCGGGCCGACCCTGTTTATATTAGACACATTTACCAACAGTGTCGGGCTACTTTTGCAAAATTTTATCCCAATGAGTTTCTTCTTTGATTCCATCGGCGGATCTGACTTTACCGAGGCGTGGACCATTTTTTACTGGGCTTGGTGGATCGCCTATGCTCCCTATATCGGACTGTTTACAGCCCGCATCTCCCGCGGACGCACCATTCGTCAGTTAATCCTAGCCATGCTGCTGGCGGGTAGTGTTGGGTGTTGGCTTGCCTTTGCCATCTTGGGTAATACAGGTTTGTATTTTGAGCTGAACAATGTAGTCCCGGTAACGGATATTCTGGCAAACAACGGCGCTCCAGCCGCCATCATCTCCATCTTGGCAGCTCTTCCCTTCGGTGATCTGCTGCTGGTGGTATTCCTGCTGTTGTTTCTCATATTTATGGCTACCACTCTCGATTCCTCCGCCTATACACTGGCCAGTGTGGCTACAAAAGAGCTGGACAGCGAACAGGAACCGGCACGTTGGCAACGCATGTTTTGGTCCTTTGTACTGGCCGTCGTCGCCATTGTGATGATCGCCGGAGGCGGGTTAGAACCGTTGCAAAACCTGACGATCATCACATCCGTTCCGTTATTGTTGGTGCTAACCCTGATGACTCTCTCTTTACGCCGATGGCTACAGGAAGATTGGCAGAAGGAGATAGACCAAAAACAACGCCCGCAAATAAAAGCCGGATAACCGTTTACCCCCATCCCAAAAGTGGACGGGGGTTTTCTCTTTGCGAGCGGGAAAGCCTCTAGCAGTTATGGAGATGATAGCCAACGTCAGAGGAGGAGGGATTTATATTTTTTGCGAGCGGGAAAACTCCTCGAGTAAGTAATAGATGGGGATAAAAGCGAGCGTCGTTTACTGCCATTAATCAAGCAACTTCGCCATATAATACTCATCCACATACTGGCCATCAACCTTCAAGGAATGGCGCTTGGTTCCTTCAATGTGAAAGCCCATTTTTTTATACAAAGCGATAGCAGCATGATTGTGAACCATCACCGTCAGCTCTAGGCGATGAATCCCATGGCACCGCGCCCACGCTTCCCCTTTGGTAAATAATTGTGTTCCCAGCCCCATTCCCCGATTATTACTCCGAATCCCCACGACGATATAGGCGGTGTGACGGTTACGGTGGACATTTCCTCCAACCAATTCAATATAACCCACCAACTCCCCGTTCACTTCTACCACCCGAATTGTGCGGTTCTCCTGGGCCATGACATCCTGAATTCTTTTCAAAATCCCTGCAACCTCAGTGTTTCGTTCGCCGGGTTCCAGCAACATATAAGAAGTTTCTTCATCCAACTTTTTTTGCAACAGTAGAAAGGCTTCTGCGTCATCCATTTGAATTTCTCTGATCTGCACCGGTATCTATCCCCTTATATAAAGCGAGCCCCGTTCATCCACATCCCGCCATCCATCGTCAGGCAGTCACCGTTGATATAAGCGGCGTCATCAGATAACAGAAAGGCGACTACACCCGCGATTTCTTCCAGTTTACCAAACCGTCCGGCGGGTATGTTTTGCAAAACGCGCTGATGCATCCGCTCATCCTGGATCAGTTTCTCCACTCCGCCCGTCTTTTCCACTGGGCCGGGGGCAACACAGTTGACCCGGATGCCGTAGCGGCTGCCCCACTCCACCGCCAACGAGCGGCTCATGGCTAAAACACCCGCTTTGGCGGAAGCGGAGTGAACCACCCCGGCCGCTCCGGTCCAAGCATAGGTCGCCACAATATTGACGATCGAACCCGCCTTCCCTGCTGCAATCCACTCCTTTGCCGCCGTTTGGGTACAGTTCCAAGTTCCGTTTAAGACAATATCGATCACCGATTGCCAGCCGTTCGGGGATAATTCCTCCGCCCGTACCACAAAGTTGCCGGCAGCATTGTTAACCAAAGCATCCACTCCACCGAATTGGGAAGTAGCCTGGAAAAATGTCTCTTCCACCTGCTCCCGCTTGCGCACATCCATCGCCACCGTCCATACCCGTCCATCTAGGGTGGCCATTTCCCCCTTGGCTTGCTCCAATTTTTCCGGATCACGACCGGTGATCACTACATTGGCCCCATCTCGACAAAGGCGAGTAGCAATCGCTTTCCCCATGCCGCTGGATCCGCCTGTCACCAACACCGTTTTTGCTGTCATTCCGATTCCTCCTCTAGCCACAAGTGCTGATATGTCTGGAAAATTAATTGACCCACCACAGCAGTTACTCTTGGTAAAGCACGATCGAATCAAACCACTCCACACTAGGGGTGACCGCTGCACCGATATCAAAAGCGGCAGGCTGATAGGTACGCCACACCGCATAGCGAGCCACTTGCGCCAAGCGGCCGGAGGTACGCACATCCCGGTCGTATTGCGCCTCTTCCAACAGAAACGTGATGCTGCAAACATCGATCAGACGATCCGCAAACCGGCGAGCATGCGCGTTCTGTATCACTGGATTGGATGAAAGGAGCACTTCAGCATCGCGGGATACACGATTAGATTCCTGTTGAACGGTTTCCACCGCTTCAGCCAATTCCGGGGCCGTCACCTGGGACAAGGCTTCCTCTACCCGCTGTTGCCATACAAACCGATCCCCTCCGGTCCGTTTCGTCTCCCGCTCCAAGCTTTTCACAATCTCCAGCGCCATAATATTGGATGGTCCTTCCCAGACGGTATTCACCTGCGCATCCCGCAACAGACGCGCCGGTACAAACTCCTCAATATAGCCGTTGCCGCCGTGCAGCTCCAGAGATTCCTTCGCATGCCGAACCCCATTCTCCGAAAGACGGTACTTCGCCATTGCCAACAACAGCCGTACCATAATCCGGTTTTCTTCCGTTTCCTCGTGATAGGTGTGACAATCGTCCATGGCACGTATCATCTGCGCCGCCAGCGCCCATCCCAACTCAATATCCGTCACCATGTCCAACAGCGTTTGGCGCACCAACGGATAACGGTCAAGGCGATTGCCGAACGCCGTTCGCTTGGCGGTATAAATCACCGCCTCCACAAAAGCCCGCTGTGAGAGGGCAAGGGAACCGGTAGCCGTACACATGCGGGAGATATTGAGGGCTTCCGCCATATATTGAAAGCCCCGTTCCGGTTCCCCGATCCGATAGGCGGTCGCCTCCTTTAACTCCAACTCTCCACTGGGCACCGCTCGCACACCCAGTTTGTCTTTGAGTCGGCGGATGGTCACACGGTTTTTTTCACCGTTCTCCAGGATACGGGGAAGTAAAAAGAGGCTTAATCCCTTTGTTCCCGGGGTATCCCCCTCCCGGGCCAAGGTGATGGCCAAACCAGCAGCACAATTGCTGGCAAACCACTTTTCCCCTGTCAAAAGATAATGATTGCCAGCAGCCACCGCCCGGGTTGCGGTCGCTCCCACATCCGATCCTCCCTGAATTTCCGTTAAAAAGGTGGCCCCTTCTTCCAACATCGCGGGATCCATACTGGCCAACCGCGGCAAATACCGCTCTCGCTGCTCTGCGGAACCGAATTTTTCCAACACAAATGCCACTGACATCGTCAACGTGGTAGGACAGGTAAAGCCCACTTCCGCTTTGGACATCAACATATGTAACAATTGCGTATAAAAAAAGGGAATCGACTCCGGCACATCCTGCCGATAGCGCCAACCTACCACTCCTGAGCCGTACCCCTTCGCTAACGTCCGCTTGTAGCCCTCATTGACCCATACCTCATTGATCTCCTGTCCATAGCGGTCATACCGGAGCAGACGTGGGGCCCCTTCCCGATCCGTATGGCGTGCCCGCTCCTCCATCGGCCCCGCTGCATATGCTCCCATCTCCTGCAGTCGCTCTTCTCCCCACTTCCGTACAGCCGCGGACAAATAACGCTCCGTATACCGCTTCATCGCAAAGTCACTTTCATACCAATTTAACTCCGTTCCATCTCGATAGCGGCTATAATCGATCACCGGTGATCCCCCTTCTTCTAAAATGAATGAATATACATTCAATGCTATCGGAAGCGCTTTCAAACGTCAATCCATATGACTTTACCGCCTTGCCCGAAAAAAATACAGGCGCATCCATCGCCTGCATGGTTAACCAAAGGGAAGACCGCTGTTGCGAATCGCTTCGCCGTGATCCTGTGAGGATTCGGAGGTTGGCTCTGACCGGCCATAAATTTGTTGAAACAGCAGCTTTTTCACCCAATCGCTGAAATGAACCGGATTCCGTTCTACAACCATAAACAATTCCCGTTCCTGCGGATTGCTCATATCAAAGGTAACAGTTTTCATTTTTTTGATACCCATCAAATCATAGCCTTTCCAATTTCGTAATATCCCCTCACATTGGCCATCTGCGGCTCTTCCAGCGAAAAGGCGTGACGGAAGTGATCCTGAATATACGGTTCCAGCTTGCGAGCCATCCCCCCCACCAACATGACGATATCATTGACTCCCCAGGTTTTAGATACCGTACTGGCGATGAGATCCGCCATTTCCTTTAAATTGCTTACCTTAACCGTTTCCCAGCCGATGGGGAGTGTTCCGGATTCCCGATCGATAAACACTTTATCCTGGAAAGTAGCATAATTGGTCGTCTTTGCCCCCACATCCACAATCCGGACCAACCCCATACGGGGCGCGGAAAAGAAGGCTCCTCCCCCTTCGATTGTGGTATAGACCGACTCCACATAAAACGATCGCTCCACTCCGTTGAGCCTTACCGTATGCGGCCCTTCCAATAAGCGTTTAATCGCCTTTTGCTCCACATCAGTGAAGTTGCCGATCGGCAGCCCTGTAACCAGGATCACATTTTTGTGGGCACCCGCCAGGTGCAGGGCGGTCATGGTAAGGATCAAAGTCTCTTCCACCGCTTTGGAATCCTGCATCGCCTGGCGCGTAAACTCTCCTTCTCGCTCTGCCAGCTTTCCGACAAACCAACGTCTGCCCAGGTATTCCAACTCAAGATCACCAGCCAATTCCTGCCGGTAATTCCGTTGACGCCACCCGCTTACCTTGCTGGGAAACAGAAATGACTTTTTTTCCGTTATGACTTTGACATAACTTCTTCCACAATCAACCGCCACAATCATGCCGCATCCCTCCGACACATGTATACGCCTTTTTTCGTTCTTTTATGAAGGAGGGACAACCCGCGCATGGAGGGAAACCGATCGCGACAAACTAAATGAACATTGTTTCCACAGACGAGGGGAGAAGAGACAACATGGCAGCAAAACGGTTGGTCAGCCTCACCTTTGGGTGGGCCCTGGTTATTATCGGCATCTTGGGAATGGTGCTCCCCGTGATTCCCGGCCTTCCCTTGATCGCAATCGGCCTGATCTTTTTATCCAAATCAAGTCCATGGGCGCAACAAATACTGGAAAAACTATATGCCCGCTACCCCAAACTAGCGGAAAAAACTAAAAAGTGGCGAAATCATCCTCGTTAACCGATCGCCGTAGCAATTTCGATTTTATCGATATTTGGTGCAAAGCCGGTAGTGTTGAAAAAGCGGATCGTATTGCTACCGGAGTTTAAGGTAACATCGATAACGGTAGTGTGATAATTGCTCCAGCCAAATGTATTCCGAAATACAGACCGAAACGGCTGGTTACCGTTAACACTGATCGCCGCCTCTCGCTCCACCGGTCTGCTATTGTAATCATGTGAACCCGATGTCTCCCCGTTGGCGTAAGTGACGACCATTCGATACAATCCGGAAGCGGGTACAACGATGTCGTTAAACTGCAGGTAGTTCTCCGCCCCGCCTCCGATCCATCCCACCATTTGACCGCCTGAAGCCGCCGCATCCTCCGTACGGACCGCCGTTCCACTGAGCGTATTGCCGGGGGCTTCCGCTTCATAGCGACCGATCGTACCCGTTGTAGGAATCACATCGATGTAATCCAGATGGATGGCATTGGAATCATCGTTTGTAAAAGCGTTAAAATCGATGCGGTTGATACCGGCTGTCAGAAAGGGTTTGATGGTGACGCTGTTCCATTGATTCCAGTCCGGTGTTCCCGGTAAAACGAGATCGGTTAAATGCTTGCCGTTTAGCATCACCCGAATTGTGCGATTGATCGGTGCATTTCGTAATGGGCCTGCAGCGTAACGAAGGGTTACGTGATGGTAGCCGTTATCCTCGGCATTGACGACAAACTGGGTACTGGCGTGATTGGATCCGCTGTATCCTTCCACAAAGGAGGTTCCGGAGTACCCGTTGCTGTTGAATCCATCAGCAATGGTCGCACTACCGGAAATGTTGGCGTATTCCGCTTCATAACGGTAACGGTTGTCGGCGGGGGTTAACGCTGTAGCCGGAGTAATGATCATCAGATAGGCCGATTCCGTTTTCATATGATCCATATGAACCGTAATTTGGCCGTTTTTGACCGTATAATCACCTTCTTGTTTCAAGTAGGGACCGCCCGAATGGGTAACGCCAACAGAATCGACACCCCAAACCGTCACATGAACCGTATCGCCAAAAGAAACAGCGGAGTGAAAGCCATGCACCACAATGTTCGCCCTTCCAGAAATACCGCCGCAAATCACGCGAACCTGTTTTTTACCGCTGTCAAGAGAAGCCACCCCCTGCAGTCCAAAAGCGTTCTCATCCGGTGGGATCATGCCTACAGTGTACCCCGTCATCTCGCCGTACCATTTGTACAGCCACCAAGCCCCTGTCGGTTTATTGTTCTCCACTACTAGATCGTTTAAGCTGCCCGGTGATGTCCAAAAAGCGAGACAAGCGTCAACTTTGGCTTTTTCAAAGCGCGCCATAAATTGCAACAGGTGCCCAGGAACGGCTAAATCTCCAGATGACCGTCCATATTCATTGATTGAAATGGGACAGGGGGAAATGCCCAGATTGGATTCAATCTCTCTGTAATGATGGTAGTTGTTGGTCCAATTGGCAAAGAAATTGTCCTGCAGTTCATGCCAAGTGGTGACATCCGGAAGTACATCGTACTCTTTGGCAAAAACCATAAACGCATCCATGGCATCGGGATGATAGATGGCCCAGTTGGGGCCGGCGATTTTAGCCGTAGGATCAAGGGAGCGGATTTTTTGATAGACGGCCTTCCAGTCCTGTAGAAAAGCTTGGAACCGATCCGAGGTATTGTACCAGATAAAATCCGGTTCATTGAAGGGAACATATACATAACGGGTGCGATACGGATCGGCAACCACTTTTTTCACTTGTGTTTCAACCTTGCTTATATAATCATCGATCCCCTTGTTCTCATAGGGCCATTCAGCATAAATATCCTGCATATAAATCTGAATTTCTCTTCCACCAGCTCGGAAATACTGTGGTGCGATCTGAAGCGCGTCTCCAGTAGGATGCTGCAGTCCATCCGGCGCTTTTTGCGCTGTCACTTGCGGCTTTAGCGGTATCAACATATTGTCGGTAGGTGTGCCGTCCACCCCGAGACCGTAGAGAAAACCCGTCGCACCGTACTTTAGCGCTCCTGTATTTTCCGCCAAATCAACAAGCAATTGTGGATGAGAAGTCTTTGTCATGGCAGCGGAAGAGGATACCGTCAATTTTTTGTTTTTTTCCATTCATTCCATCTCCCTTATAAACGATCATTCGGATCGACTCAATTGTGTTTGATAAATTGGAAAGTAAATCGGATCTTGTGACGATGATCCGGCTCTCGCACGTTAAAGTCGAGCGCAAATATTTGCATTTGTTCACCAAAATGATTAATATACTGCATTTCTTGGATCACTGGCTCCACTATAGATGGATCAAAATGAATATGAAGATGCGGTTTGTTCGCTGAAGTATTCACACCCGGTCCCGATTTTCCCGCAACCGCTCTCCCCGTCTCGTCGGGGTCATTTCTGGTCCCCAGCCCCGCGATGCCTGTCAGTGTAAAGCTGCCAGCCCCCTCTGCTTCTGGCGGAAAGGTTGTGATAAAGCGCTCCGTAATCGACTCCGGTTTCGCGGTAAAAACAAAGGTATCTTCCAATATCAGCGTCGGTTGCTCGCCTTTCTGCCATAAAAACCGTCTGCCTAACCGCATGAGGGTTGGAATGGGATAGACAGCGGCGATATTGAGGGAAAACACATCCTCATCCTTGCCGATGACGATCTCTTCAAGATGGGAACGACAAGTGGCACCTTCGCTTTGATGGTGGCCATCGATGATCGGCAGCGAATGCCCTTGGGAACCGTTGCATAAAAGCGAATATCGCTCAGAACCAAAATATCCGGCGGTATACATGCCACAGCCGATATCGGCGAAAAAAGTTTCCCCGTCCCCATGAAGAATAAAATGTCCCACATCGTTGTGGTTATGGGGTTCCCCATTATGCCCGCCTTTTGCTGCAAAACTGTAATAGCGTCCATCCCGCACCTGTCTGGAGATCAACCATTGTACATGGTTGAAGTAAAAACTCGCCGCTTGCCACGGCTGTCCTTTTTCTGCGGGATGAAACCAGAGCAAATCCCGAAAAGCCGACGCCCATCTGCTACAGTGGTCATTCGTATACGATGCGCGTTGATTGATCTCAGGAACTTCTACATCCGGATAGATACTATTTAAGTAATGACTTAACCCCAATAAGATGCGCCCTTGCGGAAGGGAGTCTGAAAAATTGACGACACTCGTTCTACTTAGAAAACATTTTTGTTGAAACAACGCGATTTGATGAACTTTTTTGGAAGAGAACAAATCGATTTCTCCAGCGCTTCTCTTTTTTAGCAGGTCGGCAAAATAGACAAAGAAGCCAAAGCCATATTGCCAATAGCCATATCCTTCTCTACATGCGCCATCATCTCCAAATCCACTTAAATAAGCCTGAATCGCCGTCAACACCCGTTCCAAGATAAGGGCTAAATCATTGGGATCATCGATGAGATGCAGCGCAGCAGCCCCGATCGATCCCGCACACACCGCCGACCAATTGTGAGTCGCATTCTCCCAGGCAAACGGTCCATGGCGGATAAAGGGCCAAAATATGCGGCGGTAAACCTCCTCCTTGATCCGATTTTGCAGCAACTGCGGTAAAAACGGCTCTGTCAACCGCATGATTTCGCTTAAAGCAAACCCCGTTTCCGCTGCAAACAAATCGATCGTCACCGGATCTGCCGGCGATTCTCCCGTTACAGCTGTCAGTGAATAGCGGGTATCTGCCCTCATTTCCGGACAGCCCTGCAAATGAGCGGGAAGGCACCAGGTGTATTCGTGGCAAATCGACCATACGATGTCGGAAAGCCCCTCCCGATATTCTCGCTTCTCCGGCTCCAGCAAGGAGAGAAGGGCAAACGTGTTTAAACGGTTTCGCCTCGCAAAATATACGCGCTCATATTCCAATCTGGAACCCGTTTCCGCAAACAGACGAAAAAGGGAATAGGTTAACTCCGGCGTTGCCTCACCCTGAATCCTTGCCCCTTCCCGTCGGATCTCATCCACCATCGGTTGATAGGATGGGGATGTATTTACGTTTCGCCACCACAACTCCTGCTGTTTTTTATCAGCGAATAAAAGAGTCTGTCGTGTATGCGGATGGGACTTCAAAATGTTTCTGATTTGATTACGATTCATGTTTCACCCCCTCCCTCATTCACTTTCTACTCTCTGTATTCAACCGGAGTAAAGCCGACATGGGCCTTAAACGTTTTGCTAAAATAGCTTTGATTGTCGTAGCCGAGCAGCTCACATATTTTCCCGACTGAATAACTGGTCTGATCAAGCAGTTCCTTCGCCCGATTGATTTTCATTCGTGTGACATATTCAATAAACGTCTCACCGGTTTCTTTCTTAAACAACCGACTAAAATAACTGGCATTTAAATAAAGGTGGTTGGCCACTTCCTCCAAGGTAATCCTTTTATGCAAATGAAGGTTGACATAGCGGCAGGCTTCCCATACCTCCACCCTTCTGCTCCGATCCAAAATCGTCGTTGCAACGGCGATCACTGTGAGGAAGTATTCGACTAACCAATCGTGAAGTTCCGCTAAGGTGTCGATCGCCACGACTTCTCGATGCAAAATATCCGCGTGATCAGCAGAACGAAAATACTGCAGCGACTGCATTTTCAATTTTAGATCCAACAAAAGCTTTAATATCCAGTCTTTCACCGTTTCTGGAGGAAACGCTTTCTCTCGTAACAATGTCATCCACTGTGAAACCGTCGGATCCACCCGGTTTGATTTTTTTCGGATCAACATCTCCCGAAACTGGCGATTGGCTTGATCATACCAGGAAAATAAATCGTCCTCGGCAAAGGAGAGGCATCGCCTCTTTTCAATCCCCCCTCTTTCCATGTAAAAGTGTTGACTGCTGCTTAATAGCAAGTCGGTCAACCCCCCTTTCAGTTCCTCCGGAGTTTGACACAGATCCCCCAGTATAAACGACATCGAGATGCTTAATGATCGCTGAAAGCCGATCTGTATGTTTTGCGCCAGCGCGATCGCATCATCATAGGGGGTTGCTTTTAAGTTGATGGGAACCGGGTTTAACAAGAGCGTTCTCCTGCCATATGGGATTGTAACCGTTTTCAAACCATCGTTGCTAATTACTTCAGCCATCACATTATCGATGGCAAAGCGCATGCGATCATCCGAACGAAAACGCCGTTGGATGGAGCGATAACCGTCTATCATACCCACCATCGGTAAATAAGCGATACCCTCATCAAAGCGGATGCCATACGTTTCTGCTTCCAACTTCCACTGATTCCGATCAGTGATTCCTTGATCAACCGTCTCCCGGATAAACCTTTCTTTTATCGTCGCTTGACTGCGATCCGCCATCGTCTCCAGTTGAATTTGTTTCAGTTGCAAGATTTTCTCCTGCTCCAAGCTTTCTTTAAATTGATGAAGTAGTTTGTACAAATCACCGGGATCAAGGGTATCCTTTAACAGATAATCCTGTACATATAGCTTTAACGCCTGTTGGGCATAGTGAAACTCACTGTGGCAGGATAAAATAGCAACACGCAATTCCCGCTTTTTCTCCCTAAGACGCTGGATCAAATCCAACCCGTTCATTCGGGGCATCCCGATATCGGTAATAAGAATGTCCGGCATGGCGCGGGCTGCGGCTTCCAGGGCAGTGGCCCCATTTTCATAGGTCCCTTGCAGCACCATGCCCAGTGACTCCCAATCGATCGCTTCCGATAGAAACTCCAAAACAGGGTAATCATCGTCCACCAGCATCACCTTATACAATGGAATGCGCCTCCTCCATCGGAATCAACAGTGTAATGCGTGTGCCCTTTCCCTGTTCGCTATCCATTTCCATTTGAAATGAATCGCCATATGTCATGTGCAACCGTTCATACACATTGGCCAATCCGATACCGGAAAACCCTTTGCGCGAATCCACCTCCCCATCCGGTCGCTCCCTTCCACAGGCGATTTTTTGGCGAAGCGCTTGTAAATCCGCTTGATTCATCCCCTCACCGTTGTCCTCCACCATAACGACAAGTTGTCGATTCCTCACCCATGCACGCAGAACAATCATCCCCGCAGACTGATAAAAGGCGTGAATCAGCGCATTTTCAATCAGGGGTTGCAGAAAAAAACGGGGAACCGGCATCATAGCAGCATCTGTGGTAACATCGATATCGAGTGCCACCTTCTCTTTTTGTCTCATATTCATCAGGCGGACATAGTCCCGAATCGTCTCCACCTCTTCGTGAAAACCGATACTCCCTTTATCTCGGCTGATGGTCATCCGCAATAGTTTGGAGAGAGAGCTGATCATTTCCGCACTTTCCCGATCTCCCTTGCCCATCATTTTCATACGGATGGAATTAAGCACGTTAAACAAAAAATGTGGATTGATTTGTGCCTGCAGCATCAGCAATTCCGCCTTACGCTTTCGCATCTCTGTCACCGTAATCTCATCGATCATCGCTTTCACTTTATCTAACATCAAATCAAAGGATAAACCCAGCTGTCCGATTTCATCCGGCCCGCGAATATGGGAGCGAACCCCCAACTCGCCGCGCTGCACTGTGTTGGCAACCTTCCCCAAACGAACAAGCGGTTTGGTAAAGCGTTGTAGTATATAGAGCAGCAAAAGTAGAAACGTAAAAAAGGACCCCAGTTGAAACAAAAACACTCGATTGAAAATCGTATTAATTTTAAATACTGCTTTCTTATAGGGGGTAAGCGCAACAAGCGTCCAGCCGGAGTAAGGCAGCGCATGCCCGCTGACCAGATAGTTCTCACCATCGATCGGGATAATGCGAGAACGATTTCCCTCGGATATTTGATGGAGATACGGAAAGTACTTTCCGATTTGTGCACCGTTTGGATGAGATAAGATCCGTCCGCCGGAATCGACCAGCATGGTTTCCTGATCAAGCGGGGCATTTGCAAATATTTGATTGACTTGGTTTTCCAATATCGTCACGATCACATATCCGTATATCCCCGCATCTCCTTCGCGCAGGGTGCGAGCAAGGGAGATCTGATAGGGATTATTGCGCTGTTCCGATCGAAAAACAGTTGGGGTTGACCCAATCCAGTGAGATTCAAATCCGTATAAACGATTGAGGCGGTCAAACCACGGCTCTGCCATGAGATCGGTAGGGTGATAGTCATAGACGGGATAATTGGTATAAAACGTGCCGTTCTTCAACAGAATGGTGACATAACATTTTTCACCGCCAAGGGTGAGATGATCGATTTTATCGGTTACTTTGCTGCGATCCATAAACCGCTCATATTCCCCATCCGGACCGTTAACGATTGGATCGGATGCAGACTCTTTTAGAATGGCATTCATTTCCGCATCCATTTGGACGTAGTTGGCGATATCCAGCATATAATTGAATAGATGAGATACATATCCGTTTACCAGTTGCAGCGATTCCTGCGAATTGGTGACCGCTTGTTCTTTGATGGCATTTTTGGTTAAGGAATTGTAGATCATAAGCGAAAGACAGGCGGGGATCAGGATACACGTCACAGCAGCAAACATGAGGTTCAATCGAAAAGAGCGCGGCAACCTCATTTTACGCAGCCGTTTCCACATCGCTCGTTCTCCTCAAAGGATGCAGGGATACAGCTTGATGCTGTACCCCTTTTCTTTTTTGTGGATTACTTCTTATTGCTATCAATGATTGTTTGTACCCGTTCCTGTGCTTGTCGGATAGTAGTATCAAGATCTTGTTTGTCGAAAATAAGCTTCTCATACTCTTCGTTAAGCACTTTGTAAATTTCAGCTTGATAGGAGACCGGCGGTGTCATTTTAGCCGCTTTCGCTTCAGATTGCACCTTTACGAGAGATTCTTTGTCCACTTTTTCCGGGTTTTCCGTCGTTGCCAATATGTCATCGACAAGCTGGTCCAACTCATTCGTCCCCACCTTATTCCAAGAAGGAATGTTTTTCCCTTGGATTAGCTGCCCTTCTGTCGTATACCAGCGAATAAATTGATAAGCTTCTTTCGGATGGTTCGATTTGGCGGCTACCGCCATATAGTCAGTGGTGACGGGTGCGTAGCCAACCGGGTCGTCTTCCTCATTTTGGGGGTATGGTGCAACCGCTACATCAAACCTTAACGGAAACTGCTCCGTCCCTCCCAATTCGGTATTCATCCAACTTCCGATCATAATCATACTCGCTTCTTGGTTAAAAAATTGCGCCCGGTAATGCAACTTTTGCGAGAGCATCGCTTCATAGGGAGTAGAAGATTGATCCTCCTTCTCCATTTTGAGTCGCATTTCCAGCGATTTTCGGAAGAGCGGGCTGTCCAGATTGGAGCTGCCGTCGGCTTTTAAAAATTCGGTTTGATCCGGTTGATTGCCGAGGGCCAGCTTTAAAAACTCCATCCATCCGCCACCTTGTGGACCATGAAAATAGACACCGTAACGCTTATTTGCCCCTTCTCCTTTTGTCAGCTTTTTGGCGTAATCCATCATTTCATCCCAGGTCCAGTCTTGGGGCACCGCCAGTCCCGCCTCATCCAAATGGTCTTTGTTAAGAAGGACATACCAGGGATTAAATTTGCCCGGAAGTGCATAAACGTGTCCATCGAGTTGGGTGTCCACCTTATATTCCTCTTGCACTTGATAGCCATCCTCCGCAATCAAGTCATCCAGTGGCGCTACCATACCCATACCAACGCGCTGGGCGTAAGAGGCCGGATCACTAAACATCAACACATCCATCTCCTCACCAGATGCAGCAGCCAAATCAAGCTTTTTCATCGCTTCCTGTGTATCCCCTTTCTCGCTCAAAATGACGAGATTCACCTTGATATCGGGATACTCTTTCTCAAAAGCCGCAATCGTCTCTTTCCAATTATAACTGGCCTCATTTCCATGGGTGTGGAAGCGAATCGTGACTTTACCGTCTTGTGAACCCTCAGCCGCATCATCGACCCCACAACCGGCAAACAACGCCACCACCATGACTGCGCTGAGTAAAACACTCCAAGCTCTTTTCCTCATGTTCATCCTCCAATGTTTGTTGCTATCTCTTTGTATACGCTTACATTTTGTGATGATTATAACAACATACATCCGGTTGTGGATGGTCGTAAATTTACCCTTTTATTATTATTTTGACTTTTCTTCCGTCTATCCTTTTACGCCTCCAACATTAATCCCGTCAATGACACTCTTTTGGCCAATGATAAAGATGACCAGCAGAAGGATGATACCGGAAACCGCAGCAGCCATGTTTAAGGAATAAAACTCCCCGTTGATGGTGGTAAACTTCTGGATCGCCAACTGGATGGTATACAAGTGATCCGTTCGCAAAAAGATCAGCGGGTTGAGGTAGTCATTCCAGGTCCAGATAAAACGCAAGATCGCATACGTCGCCACCGCGGGACGTACAATCGGCAGCGCAATCTGCCAAAATATTCGCCAATGCCCGGCTCCGTCGATTTTGGCGGATTCGATATACTCATCGTGGACGCCCATAAAAAATTGACGTAGCATAAAGGTTCCCAACACACTAAAACTGTTTAACAGGATTAAGCCGAGATGACTATCAAACAGGCCGATCGACCGATAAAGGATAAACTGTGGCACCAGGATCGCCTGCTGTGGAATCATATAGGTGGCCAGCACAATAAAAAAGAGCCACTTTCCGGCGGCAAATCGGATCTTAGAGAATCCATAAGCGGCGAAGGTGGAAACCGCACAGGAAATCAGTGTGGTTAGCACCGACACCTTAATGGAGTTCCAGTAATAAAGGGAAAACGGATAGGGACCAAACCAAACTTCCTTGTAGTTGTTCCAAGCATTCCAGTTCTTTGGAATCCATTCGATCGGGAAAACAAACACATCCGCTTCAATCTTAAATGAGGTAGAGACCATCCATAAAAACGGAGACAAAAACAGCATACTGAAGGCAAACAGAAGCACTGTTAACAATCCTTTTTTCCAATCGAATATTTTTAGCATCGGACCCTGCCTCCTTAGTCGATCACCCATTTCTTTTGAATCACCCATTGCAATAACGTCACACCCAACACACAGCTGAACAAAATCATAGCGATCGCAGAAGCATATCCGATTTCCAGATTGACAAAAGCCGTCTCATATAAATACCAGACCAATACACTGGTTGACTGAATCGGCCCGCCTTGAGTCAAAATGGCGATCAGATCAAACACCTTAAAGGTCGATATAATCCCAGTGATCAGCAAAAAAAACGAGGCACGGGACAGAAGCGGAACCGTGATTTGTCTAAATTTGACCCATGCATTGGCCCCATCGATTTCGGCAGCTTCGTACAAATCTTTGGGAATGGTCTGTAAGCCGGCAATATAGACAACCATGTTAAAACCAATCGAGATCCAAATGTAAATCAGCATAATCGAGGGCAGCGCAAATGCCGGATCTGCGATCCATTTGGGTGGATTCTGGATGCCGAGAGCCAGCAAAAACTGATTGATCGGACCAGCGGAGGGATGAAACAAGACCTGCCAAACCACCGCCACCGCCACCACGCTGGAAATGTAGGGCATAAAAAAAGCCACTTTAAAAAAAGCTTTTCCATACACATAGCGATCGATCAAAATGGCGAGTACCAACGCAATCACCATATAAATCGGAATGGCGAGAAGAAAGATGAGATTGTTGAAGAGCGCGGTCACAAAGGATGGGTCCTGGATTAGACGTTGGAAATTATTAAACCCAACCCAGGTGAGTCCCTCGATCCCGGCAACAAAGTTCCATTCAGAAAAACCGAGGATCAGGGTAGCCACAATCGGCAGCAGGGTGAGGACGGATACTCCTGTCAGCATCGGCGCAACAAACAGCCATCCCGCCATCGTCTCTTTTCGCTGTAGGGAGCCTTTACGCCGTTTCAGCGATGTCTTTCTTGTCATAATCGGTGTATGCGATTCCATCGAAACACCTCATCTTTCCAGGTAGTGCTCCCATTATCAAAGAAACCTCGCAAAAATGCTTCATTCTATTTTGATCGGAGTAAAACAATTTTGACTTTATTTTCACGGCAACCGGATATGGTAAAAGGATTCTTGCCAATAGTAAAAATATTTATATTATAGTAGAGCGAATCGTGGTACGATCAATGGCGGGAAGCATAGAACCAACCGTCTGTTCGATTGTCAATCCTGATACAAGGAGTGTGTTCAATGAATCAAACCCGTGCGCTCTCCCTCACTTTATCCCTGCTGCTGCCTCTGTCTGGGGCTTTTTTCACATGGGGCACACCGAGTGCCATCTCGGCAACCGATTCAGATGCAGAAACGACCACCGTCCATATCGATGGCACGACCGAAGGGCGGGTATGGGAGGGGCTTGGATATGTCTCCTCCAGCGGCTCCAGTAAACTATTGATGGATTATCCAAAAGAACAGCAGCAAGACATTATCGACTTTTTGTTTAAGCCTGATTTCGGTGCTGGCTTAACCCATTACAAAATGGAGATCGGCAGCGATGTCAATTCCTCCTCCGGTACCGAACCCAGTCACATGCGTTCCCGCACCGACTTTGACATCACCCGTGGATCGGGCTTATGGTTGGCGCAAAAAGCGAAAAAAGCCAATCCCGACCTGTTGCTTGACGCCCTGCGCTGGGGAACGCCAAAGTGGGTGGCAGAAGGGAATCGGGATGACAAGTACCTCTATTATAAAAATTTCCTACAAGGCGCACGGGATCATTACGGACTGGAGTTTGACTACCTCGGACCGGATCAAAATGAAGGCGCCTTTGATCGGGACTGGGTGGTGGATATATTACGCCCTCGCTTCAATCGGGATGGCTTTGCCGATGTGAAGTTTGTAGCCAAAGACGCCGTCGGTTCCAACTGGTCTATCGCCGCCCAGACCAAGCAGGACCCTGCCTTAAACGAGGCGATCGACGCCTTTGGTGAGCATTATACCTTTACCAGTACCACCGATGCTCAAGCCAGCAACAAACCGCTATGGCACAGCGAGGCGCGCCCCCCGCTACGATCCGCCGGTATGAGGGGCAGCATTGGCGCGTTGGAGGACGTAGCCAAAGGGATCATGGCAGCGTATGTAAACGGTAAGATGACAAAAGTGGAGTTTCAGCCCTTTTTAGAATCCTGGTATGACAATGTGGTCTATAACACCAAGGGTTCATTGATCGCAGATAAACCATGGTCCGGCCATTATGAAATCGGTAAAGGCGTATGGATCGCAGCCCACTTTACCCAGTTTGCCAAACCAGGTTGGAAGTTTATCGACAGCGGCTCTGCTGTCGGTTCCACTTTTAATTATGTCACCTTAAAAAAACCGGATAACAGCGGAAACTATAGCACTATCATCACCAATGTAACAGCCAAACCACAAACCTATACCTTTCACTTATCCGGCGGTCTTTCCACCGACCCTGTCCACGTGTGGCGAACCAATGAAAAGGAAGATTTTGTTCAATTGAACAGCATCAAACCGAAAAACGCCACTTATAGCATCACAATTGAACCTTACTCGTTATATTCCTTAACCACCACAACAGGTCAGCAAAAAGGAAAGCCCAAACATGGATTTCCAAAAAACAAAAACCTGTCGCTCCCCTATACAGACAACTTTAACCGGTACAATATCGGCAACCAACCGCCATATACGATGGACCAAGGCGGCGCTTTTGAGATCGCAAAAATCGGCAAAGAGGGGAAGGCTTTGCGACAGGTGATCACCTCCAACATCAAACCGGTCGACTGGGTGTACCGGAATTCTCCCAATCCGTATACGATTCTGGGTGATAGCGAGTGGACCAATTATTCCGTGAGCAGTGATGTCTCGTTGGAAGGAAATCGAGATGGATATGTATTTGTCGCAGGTAGAGTCGTGGATAATCCATCCGGCCATGTGCCTCCCCTGGGTTATAATCTAAGACTATCCGGCGATGGTTCATGGGAGTTACGAAGAGGGGACACCGTTTTAAAGGATGGAAGCCTAAAGTCATTCGATCCGGCCCAATGGCACCGGATCAAACTAACCTTTATCAATCAAACCATTCAGGCTTCCATTGACGGAAAAGAAATCACACGCGTGGATGAAGGAATCGGTGGTCTTGCCAGCGGCATGATCGCTCTCGGTAGCGGTTATCATTATGCCAGCTTTGACAATCTGCGCGTTGAGGCTATCGATGCTCAAACCCCTGTCTTCAGTAAACGAATCGATGATGTAGATTCCTCCATTCAATACGAGGGTGAGTGGAAGCACGTCCATGACTCCTATATCCACTACAAACGAACCTTGAGCAAGGCGACCGCTGGCGATGTGATCCAGATTGATCATACCGCACTCGGAACGGACCTACACCAATTTGATTTTGAGGGCAGTTGGAATCACGGCAGCAATGACAGTTGGTCCAATCAGACGGACGCTACTTACCAAGTGAGATTTGAAGGCAAACAGGTCAAGTTATATATGATCAAAGCACCTAATCATGGGATCGCCGCCGTCTCCATTGATGGAGGGCCGGAGACCGAGGTGGATCTTTATTCCCCATCCCGACAAGAAGAAGCTTTGGTCTATACAAGCCCGGACCTGCCCCCAGGGGAGCATCGCGTCAAAGTGCGCGTCACAGGCGATAAAAATGAAAGCGCCACCAACAGCTGGATCATGGCTGACCGTATAGTAGTTAAGACCGGCGTCATGAAACAGGCGGAATTTACCCAACCCTTTCATGGCTCCGGCATCTCCATCATCGGTGTTACCACGGATCATCTACTGTTTGACGTCTATGTAGACGGAAAGCTTGTGCAGAAGATTCACAAAGAAAACGCACCCAAGGGAAATAAACGGGTACTGTATCAAATTACCGATCTTCAGCCTGGCAAACATCACCTCAGACTCATCGCAAAATCGCCGTTACAGTTGGATGCGTTGGAAGTGATGGAAGCCACATCAGCAAAAGGTTCCGGTCGACCGTGAAGGAAAGAGACTGAAGAAGGCACCATGGCCTCCAAGGTGTGTCAGACGTCAGCTTAGTCTAAGGGTGTCGACTGCGCCATCCCATACCGTCTAACTATGTTGACATGTACCAACATGGACAAACCGTGCAACTATTGGAAGTGTCTGAGTAATACCCGTAAGTTGATTCCGACCTGGTGTTATCCAACCGCACCAGGCCTACTAATAATGTGCAATAAAGGGGATTTGATTGATGAAGCCAGATTTACCGATTTCTCGCAATCCACTTCAGACGAGAGCGGACTTCATTTACGCATTGGAACAAATCTGCCGTCCCTTAAAACCTTATTACAGCAAAGAGTGTGCACGCCTTCACCTAGGCAATACCAGTGCTGGCTACCCGGATGCCATCGCGGAGATGGAGGGTTTTTCACGTGTGCTTTGGGGGCTTGTCCCGCTCATGGCAGGTGGTGAAACATCTCCGTTATGGGAGTTTCATCTGCAAGGGATCAAAAACGGGACCAACCCCTACCATGAGGAATACTGGGGAACCATCCAAGATTATGATCAGCGTATCGTCGAAATGGCGGCGTTTGGTCTAGCCCTTGCCCTTATCCCGGAAAAAATTTGGGAACCGTTAACCAGCCAGGAAAAGGACCATCTCTCCGCATGGCTCAATCAGATCAACCACCATCAAATCCACGATTGTAATTGGCTCCTTTTTCTTGTACTCGTCAATCTGGGCCTCAAAAAAGTAGGTGCTTCCTATGATCGCGAAAAAATGGCGAAAAACTTAAACCGCATCGATCAATTTTATCTCTCCAGCGGTTGGTATGCAGATGGTGAGAACGCTCACTGTGACTACTACACTTCTTTTGCCATTCATTATTACAGCCTGATTTACGCCAAGCTGATGGAAGCCGAAGACCCGGAGCGAGCCAAGCGCTATAAAGAAAGGGCAAAAATCTTTGCTCACGATTTTATCTATTGGTTTGCGGCAGATGGATCTGCCATCCCTTATGGGAGAAGTCTCACCTATCGCTTTGCACAAGCGGCTTTTTGGAGCGCCCTGGTGTTTGCGGAGGTGACACCCTTTCCCTACGGTGTGATGAAGGGTTTGATCCGAAACCATCTGCGTTGGTGGTTAAAGCAACCCATTTTTAATCCCGATGGCACACTGTCCATCGGGTATACCTATCCCAATCTGATCATGGCGGAAAACTATAACGCACCGGGATCCCCCTATTGGGCTTTAAAAACCTTTTTGCCGCTAGCGCTTAAGCCAGAGCATCCTTTTTGGCAAACGGAAGAATCACCCCTTCCCCCGCTAAAAGCTCAATCCGTACAACATTCTCCACACTTGGTACTGTGCCGACAGGAAGAAAAAAACCATGTACTCGCCTTTAATTCTGGTCATCCCTCTACCAATGCCCACACTCATACATCGGCCAAATATGAGAAGTTCGTCTATTCTAATCGCTTTGCCTTTAGTGTGCCACGAGGAGAATGGGGGCTAGAGCAAGGCGCCTTTGATTCCATGCTGGCCGTCAGTGAAAACGATCAATTATACCGCGTCAAACGAACCTGTGAGGAGTATCAAATCGAAGGCTCAATTATCTATAGCAAATGGAGACCATGGGCAGATGTCGTGATCCAAACCTGGCTGGTGCCCGGATCCCCTTGGCATATCCGCATCCATCGCATTGAGTCAAAACGGGCTTTAGACAGTGCTGAGGGCGGTTTTGCCTTGGGGATAACAGATGAACACAATCATCCAATCGACCTCATACAAAATAAAAAAGAGTTGTTAGCCGTATCCGCGCAAGGGGCAAGCGGGATCAAAATCTTATATGGTGACGGAAAATCGAAACTGACCTATCCCCATGCAAATACCAATCTCATTCACGCTCGTACCGTACTTCCCACTGTCATTACCACCATCACACCCGGCATTGAGTGGCTTGCCTCCGCCGTCTTTGGCGAACCAGATGATGATCGCGATCATTATCACTGGGATCACGCTCCGTATCTGAGAGTGGAAAACGATGCGATGATCCTGTATACAAACGACTCCGACTCCCCCGTTTTTTGTCAAAAAATGGACTAGGGCAGAATGATTCAATGATTGCTAAACCCCAAGCATGTTCGCTTGGGGTTTAGTATTAAAGTTACATGAGATTATGGGGTTCAAAATAGAGAAAGCTTTTACATTAACTTTTTCAATTGTTTCAATACTACTGCTCACTTCACCCGCGCAACGCCAAGACCGTCACCGATGGTCCAGACCGTGGCATCCAGGCGCGGATCTTGTGATAACCGCTCATGAGCCTGAAGTAATCCCTCCACATCCGGGTCATCCTCACCCTCCGCGAAAATGCGATCGGCCAAAAAAAGATTATCCAAAGCGATCACCGCTCCCGGTTCCGCCAACTGGATCGCTTGCTCCAGATAAAAGGGGTATCCTTTTTTATCCGCATCAATAAAAAAGAAATCAAACCGTTCCCTTGCTTCCCGCAGGGAGACCATACTCTCCTTCGCATCTCCAACCCGATAGGTTACCTGATCCACCAACCCCGCTTTAGCCACATTTTCTTCGGCAAAAGCGGCATGTTTCGCTTCCAATTCCAAGGACAGTAGTTTCCCTTCTGCCGGTAAAGCGCGGGCCATCCAGATCGCACTGTAACCTCCTAGTCCGCCTACTTCTAATATCCGCTTAGCACCGCTGAGGCGAACCAGCCAGTTTAGCGTATATCCCACCTCCGCCGGAACAGAGATTTGGGGCATCCCCCGCTCCTCCAGTCCCGGTCGAATTGAGCGCAACACTTCATCCTCACGAATATAATGTTCACGTACAAACTGGCTTCGCTCCATCATGATGCTCCTTTCGTAAAAAGGTAACCTGCTCTCTTAAGTCTTTGTATACGTGATCGTCATTTGAAAATCCTTTTTCCGCGTAAATCGAAAAACCACCACATTAAATGTGGTGGTTTTGATGTGGAGCGGATGAAGGGAATCGAACCCCTGCCGTCAGCTTGGGAAGCTGAAGTTCTACCATTGAACTACATCCGCGTGGTGACAAATTTATCATAGCATGGACCGGGTTAAAAAACAAGCATTTTCTTAAAAAAATTTAGAACCATTTTAAAGGAAATTATATTTTGATTATGGTTGAGAAACCACCATTTCAATGGTGGTTTTCAATTGGAGCGGATGACGGGAATCGAACCCGCGTTACCAGCTTGGGAAGCTGGAGTTCTACCATTGAACTACATCCGCGCGATGGATTTTCATTTTATCATGAAATATCATAGAAGCGCAAGTGATTTTTAATAAAACAAACACAAAAAACCGCCCTGAATTGGGCGGTCTTCAATGAGTCATCCTTCGCTCAAAAACCCGTTATTGGGGCGATAAAAGCTGTCAGAATGATGGAGACAACTCCAATTCCAACGGCCCACATCCCCCACCGACTTCCGCGGCGAGCGCTAATGATACCTAGAACGATCCCGGCGGCTCCCAACAGAAAAGGAACCATGAAAAAGGAGAGCACGGACAACACAACGCTGAAGATACCTAGTCCACGGCCAGCTTCACCCGCTTGGTCCGCATCACCATCCCGTTCACGTTCGATTGGACCGTCAACAGGAGCCGTCTCCGTCGCTGCTTCCATCCCCCACCGATCGCCATAGGCGTTACGGTCGTCCCGGATGCGGTTATCCTGGCGATCAACCCAAGCCTCTTCGCCAAACTCCACTTCATCAACGGCACCCGGAACCCCTTCTGGAAATACCACTTCATCCGCAGCAAAACCAGGTTCGTTGGCGAATTCAACTTCATCCGCCGAACGGTCAATACGGGCTTCATTGCCATGATTAACATCCTGATGGCGATGGTGTTTATTTTTCTTTTTCTTTTTATGGTGCGCCATTTTGATTATGCCTCCCCTCTAGCGGGTTGCCATTAGTATGTACATCCTACTGCGTGCTGATCATGTCAGTTTGCACCAGCTACATTTGGCGTAGATCCAGAAAGATACGAACTAATTCCAATCGTGTATTTCACGTGATATATCTTGTTTAGGCGAAAGGCGAATGCTAAGATGGAATCGTCAGTTTTAATTACATAACACACACATGTGAATGAACTCACAATAGATGGCAATGAAAAACACCAGGGAGAGGATCGCATGGAGTGGAAAAACATCTTTCGTGGGCTGGTTATGGGGATCAGTGACTTAATTCCGGGAGTAAGTGGAGGGACGATCGCCGTCGTTCTTGGGATTTACGATCGCTTACTGGAAGCGATCAGCGGTTTCTTTAGCAGAGAATGGAAACGATACATCGGCTTTCTGTTGCCCTTAGGGATGGGAATTGGGTTGGCGCTGTTATTATTAAGCCGCCTAATTCAATATCTTCTCGATGAACATTTTATGCCGACTCAGTTTTTCTTTATCGGTTTGCTCCTTGGGGTGATTCCTTATCTGGTGAAACGGGCGGATGCAAAACATAATTTCACCTTTAAACATTGGATCGTACTATTGATCGCTGGAGCTTTAATTGCTTCTATGGCTTTTACAAACTCTGACAAATCAGGTGAGCCGATGACATCATTGTCACTTTTATCGGCAGTGGGCTTGTTTTTCTCCGGTTGGCTCGCCAGCATGGCCATGCTTCTCCCCGGAATTAGTGGCTCTTTTATCTTGCTTCTCCTCGGTGTTTATCCAACAGCGATCCATGCCTTGTCTACCTTAAATATTCCCTTTATCGCCATCATCGGAGCCGGAGTTGCCGTCGGTTTTATCGTAAGCAGCAAATTTATCCGGTATTTATTGGCCCAGTTTCCCTATATGATGTACGCCATTATCATCGGTTTGATCTTGGGTTCCACCTTTGTCATTTTCCCCGGATTTGCCAATAATCTTGTGACGATGGTGATCAGTATTATCACTTTTGCATTGGGATTGACGCTTACGGCTCTTTTTAGTACCAAAAACAAAGACTAACAGACATCGAAATAAAAAACCGACCCCTGCTGGGAGTCGGTTTTTCCATTGTATTACTTATCCTTCGATTTCTACATTTTTATAATCGTTTGGGCCTACATTGTGACGGAGTACGCCTTTCACATTTTCCTGCTCCAAGATAACATTGTTGTAATAAAAGAGCGGGAACATCGGCACTTCTTCCAACAAACGCTCTTCCGCTTGATGTAGCAGATCCATCCGTTTTGCTTCATCGTTTTCTCCGTTTGCTTGCTGTAGCAACTGATCGTATTTCTTATCGCTCCATCCGGTTCGATTCATGGGGTGATCAGTTGTAAAGCTTTCCAAGTAGTTATAGGGATCATTGTAATCGGGAAGAATAGTGGAGCGTGACAGCGAAAAGTCCAATCCTTTTTGCTCATCAAAGAAAACGCCCACTTCCCGGGCTTGTAAGCCCACTTCTACACCAAGGTGTTCACGATACATCTCCTGGATAGCCTCCGCTATTTTTTTATGCTGATCATCCTTGTTATAGAGGATCTCCACTTTGGGCAGTTTGTTCCACCCTTCTTCTTCCATTCCTTCTTCTAACAACTTCTTGGCTTCTTCAAACTGGGCATCTTTTAGTACTTCTTTTCCACCCTCACGGAAATCACCCGATTCCGTCACCGTTCCTGGAGCGACAAAGCCCAAGGCAATCTGTTGTTGTTTTTGCGTCACATTGTCAACAATCGCCTGTCGGTCCACCGCCAGTGCAAACGCTTGTCGTACTTTCTTATTGGTAAAAGGTTCAACGGTCGTGTTAAAGCGGTAAAACTCCAACCCAGAAGAGTCTGCCACTCTGGCTTCCCCTTTTTCGATGAGAGAGCCCATTAGATCCGGGGGCGCATCATCGTCCGCGATATGCAAATCCCCCTTCTTAAACAATTGATAGATCGTGGTCTTGTCTTCCACCATCGACCATTCGACTCCACTTAATTTGACAGCATCGGCATCGCGGTAATGTTCGTTTTTGCTCGCCGTGATCTTGTTTTTATGTTTCCAACCCGTCATGGAGAAGGGGCCGTTACTAATGTATTCATCCGCTTCTGCAAACGCTTTGTCATTGCCTTCTACACTAGCTTTATGGACCGGTGAGAAGACAGAATACGAGGTTAACTCCTCAAAAAAAGGCGTCGGCTGCTCCAACTCCACTACCAGTGTTTTTTCGTCCTCGGCCTTTACTCCCACTTCATCAGCCTCTGCTTCTCCAGCATTATACGCTTCACCGTTTTTGATAAAATACATCAAGAATGCCGCGCCGGAGGCAGTTTCCGGATCGAGTACCCGTTTCCAAGCGAACTCAAAATCTTCGGCGGTAACAGGATCACCGTTGGACCATTGGAGATCATCCCGCAATGTAAAGGTATAGGTTAGTCCGTCATCAGATACTTCCACATTTTCCGCCGCTGCCGGTTGCGGTTTTTCATTCTCATCCAGACGCATTAAGCCCTCAAATAAGTTATAAACCACTTCCATCGAGTTGGAATCAAAGGCTTGTGCCGGATCGAGGGAAGTGGGCTCTCCATTGCCCAAGTTAAGCTTCAAGACTTGGCTACCATCGGCATCGGAGTCGCCCCCGCCTCCGCAGGCACTTAAAAATAAACTGACCATAAGAATCAATGTGAGTAATCCACGACCACCTTTTTTCAACAAATGTGGAACCCCCTTTAAGATTGATACATGATTAGCATATGAACGAATTTTCGCGATCAGACAGCCAAACTCCTCTTTTTTACGTTAGAATTGAAAGAGAATCGACAATATTGCATCAAAGTTGAGGAGGTACCTATGAACGTTCAAATCGCCACTCACCCTGTTGTACTGGTATGGCGTCACCCCGAGAAAGTACGAGGGGTGGATCAGTCGATTGTGACTAATCCGCCGGATATAACCGCTTGGTTGAAAAAGATGAGCCTGGAAGAACGAAAAGGCTTAACCGGCTTGTTGGATACGCAAGTATTATACGGCGAACCGGTACAAGTGTTGGAAGAGCAAAATGGATGGTCGCGTGTGGTCGTCCCAGAGCAACCCACGCGGCTGGATGAAAGGGGATATCCCGGTTGGATCGTGTCGGCACATCTGAGCAGCCATGATGAATACATACGTACATGGAAAAAAGGCCCCTTGGCCCATGTAACCGCCAAAATGACGACAATACGCATGGAGGACGGATCCAACCTTTCTTTAAGTTATCTAACACGCCTCCCCCAGATCGGCGAACAAAACGGCAATATCTCCGTTCTCACCCCTGATGGCAAAGTCGGATACTTACCTGTGAGCGATGTGATCGTCAGTCCGCAACTTCCTGTGACGAACCCCGCTGCACGCATTGCCGACGCTCATCGTTTTCTCGGCCTCTCTTATCTGTGGGCAGGGATGTCTGCTTATGGTTTTGACTGTTCCGGCTTGATGTATCGGCTCTTTCAGGCGGGAGGCATCCGCATTCCCCGTGACGCCAGCGACCAATGCCGTTCCGGTCAATCGGTTTTCCGCGATGAACTGGCAGCGGGAGATCTCGTTTTTTTTGCCTATGAACAAGGAAAAGGAGCCGTTCACCATGTCGGCATGATGGTGGATCACGCTCGCTTTATTCATTCCCCTCGTTCAGGGTTGCCCATTCAAGTCAATACATTGACAGAGGAGCCTTATCACACCGAATGCTGTGGTGGGGCACGTTATGATCTCGGGTAGGGATTTTTGCAAGCGAAGTTTCTTTGCTGCGCCACTCAGCGGAAGTCCCAAGGCGGGAAAAAGCGGGTAACTTGTTTGAGCGATAGCGAGTTTTACCCGCTCCCGTCTTTGGGGACTGGAGCGGACAGTTCTCTACTTCTTCGCAAGCAGCAAGAGCACGCAGTCTCAAAAACCCCTACCACACCTGTATCTATGTCCCATTCATCGCCATCGGCAGAGCAAATCGATAAACCGATCTTGTAAAAGCTCTCCGTGTTCATCTTCCGCTAACCCATTGATTAAAAGAGAAAAGATTAACACAGGCAGACCACTCTGCAAGAGATAACCCGTCAAGGTGCGAACACCGGTAAGGGAGCCGGTCTTAGCGGCAATCGTCAGCGGTACCTGCGGAAGAGGACGGTCTTTTAAGGTGCCACTGATGCCGTAACGAGCGAGGCTGTCAATCCAAACCTGGCGATGGGGTCTTGCCAACATCCTGTTCATCCAGGTTGCCAACGCATACGGTGTTGCGGCATTATGACTGGATAAACCGGAGCCGTCTACTTGTCGTGACGGCGGTTTCACTCCTTGCTCGCTCCAGTAGCGGGAAAGCAGTTCCAATCCCCGCTCCTGCGAAAAAGTTCCGGTATCATCCCGTCCCAGCGTCCGCAACAATATCTCTGCCGTCAGATTGTCGCTGTCTCCATTTACTCGTGTCAGCAGGGTTGCCAAAGGCTGGGATGGTTGAATCCATACTGCTTCCCCACTGCGATAAGGAGCAAAATCGATCAGCGGAAAACGATCCACCTGGATACCCGCTTCCCGACATGAATGGGAGAACATTTCGACAAAAAAGCGTGGAGCGGAAGCAACCGCTCCCTCCACTTCAGGCTCTTGCGGTGAAAGTGTCCCCTGAAGGAAAAAGTGATTGCGATGCTTTTTTCGCCGAACAACGATATCGGTAGGATCATCACCATCCCAGGTTACATCGGCATTCACTTGTACATCCGCCTGGGCCGGTTCCCATTTCCATATTGGAGAATCCCCTCCGGGCTCGGCAAAAAAGCGAATGCGATTTCCTTCCATCACCAAGCTGCTTACAGGAGCAGTAAACCCTTCGTCCAGATCATCCCACATCCAGCCCGGTCCCCATACTGGATCGGGATTGATGGAACAGTCGATGTAAAAACGGCGAATCCGTTTTAGCCCCGCTCGTTTCATCACTTCCGCAACAGCAGCACTTTGAACGAGATCAAAGCCAGGATCACCACCGCCTCGAATCCAGCAAGCCTCTTCCTCCCATGAAAAGTGGGTCTCCCACTGAAAAGTGGGCCCCAATCGATCCAGCGCCACACCCGTCGTCCATAATTTTTGGTTGGAAGCGGGCACAAACCATTTATGGTTATCCTGCTCCCATATCACCCGTCCACTCGGTTCTAAAACCGAGCAACCGATCCGTGCTCCGTATTCGCCATAAGCTCTTTCCCACTCCGTCAACAGGGCACGAAATTTCTCTCCGTTCATGTTTTCGCCCCAGATATCGGTGTAAGATGACGGTCTAAGTATTTGTAGATCTTTCCGACCAAATTGCGATTCCAACCGCCTACATCCCAGATTTGTCCTCGAATCGCAACGTGAACATCGACCGCAATCCGAATCGGAGTCATGGCTACCGGCGTGATCACCACATCATGGGTGATTCCCAGCGTTCCGCGATATTCCAACATCACCTCTCCCCGCTCCTCATCAACGTGAACAAGGCGAAAAATCGTTTCCTCCGCCGGAAGTTTACGAATCCGTTCTAATACCTCCCGTAACGATCCTTTATAATAGCGCGTCTTTAAGTCGGGCTCTTTGGATTGATCCTTTGTTACGGTCACTCCGCTGATCATTCTTCCCCATCCGGACATCAGATCCCCCTCTTTCGCGATCTTCTAGTTTTATCGATGCATCATTTGCTCCAACCGTTCCAATCGACGCAAAATATCCTGAATGGTCGGATCCTGTTGTCCATTGGATAGTCCACGCTTTCCGTCTTTCTTGGTCCGTTTCAATTCTTCCTTCAACTGGTGGTTCTCTTCCAGCACCGCCTCATAATTTTTAATGATGAGATCCAAAAAATGGTTCACTTCATCTACATCATAGCCCCGGAGGGAAGTTTTAAAGTCTTTATCAAAGATATCGCGTGGTGTTAAACGTTGCATGAGAAACTCCTCCGTATCGATGATTTCTTTTTGTTCACTAAATTCTAATGGTGAACAAATAACAGGGGTATATGCTCACGCGTCTTACTTATTTTATCACATGTCTAAAATGATGGAGATGGACTCCCGATAAAAAAGCCCCCGATAGGGGGCGAGGCTGCTGACAAATTATATTGGAAAAGGGAAGCGATTTTCGGCGTAGCCCACCTTATCATTAGTCAGCCCTTTAGCGCGAAGCAGGGAAGGTGCGTTGAACCAGATCCATAAAGTTATCCATCAAACCGGCGATGGGGCGACCATTGCGGACATCTCGTGCATAATCACCCAGTTGACCAACAAAGTCCGGGTTGGCGGATACCAAAACGCGGTTGATATTGGGATCTGCCTGGCGAACTCTTTTGGCGACCTGATCTTTTACTTTATTGGTCATGCCACCGTTATAATCTTTTTCAAATACGACGCCGACATAGGCGGTACGACCGACCAACATCACCGTTGCGGAGTCAATCGTGTCAAGATCGGCAACCCGATCCGCCACATGATCAGCCACCCGCATCGTTTGCGCCGGTCGGGTATCACGAGTCGGAGTCGGTGCCGTACGTAAGCGACGGGTTTGCTGTTGCATCTCCTGTTGTGTCTGCGGGCGCTTTTGTACTGCACAACCGGTGAAAAAGAGAGAGAAAGCCGTCACAACGACGGTCCACTTAATCAATGAACGCATATTGTACACTCCTTTTTTTATCTAGGTATGCTTAGTATTCAACCTCCCATTGAAAATATGTAATAAAAAAAACCGCCTCAAAAGGCGGTCGGTCAGCAACTTTAATCATCGTTTGCTGAGAAAAACAGAATGACAAAACGTAACAGCTCTAACAAGGCGTACAAGGCGGCGGCCACATAGGTGAGAGCGGCAGCATTTAATACACGATTAACTCCGCGCTCCTCCAGGTTGCGGATAATCCCCATCTGCACCATGATGTTTTTGGCGCGGCTGCTGGCGTTAAATTCCACCGGCAAAGTAACCAACTGAAAAGCGACCGCAGCGGAGTACAGCAGAATTCCCAAGCCAAAGAGTTGCAATTGACCTAAGAGCAATCCACCTAACAGCAAAAAGGGTGCGATGCCGGAGGCAAAGTTGGTCACCGGGAACATTTTATGGCGCAGAACCAAAGCACCGTAAGCTTCTTTATGTTGGATAGCGTGGCCACATTCATGGGCTGCCACGGAAACGGCGGAAATCGAGTTTTCGTAATAAACGGGCTCCGATAAGCGGACCGCTCGGGAAATCGGGTCATAATGGTCGGTCAGGCTGCCTGCAACCGGCTCCACCGGCACATCGTGCAAACCGTTGTCAT
Organism: Desmospora activa DSM 45169; assembly: GCF_003046315.1. NCBI lineage: Bacteria > Bacillati > Bacillota > Bacilli > Caryophanales > Thermoactinomycetaceae > Desmospora > Desmospora activa. The sequence continues at coordinate 2,063,070 of NZ_PZZP01000001.1, forward strand.
CCAAGATACGCCTTGCCACATCGCGTCCGGTCATGCCGGAGGAAGCGTTTACTTGTGCCCACTTCTTAAAGCTGCCCTTTACGGCGAACTGCGCCACGATCGTAAGAACGAAAGCGGCAAGAACGACCAAGAGCATAATCGTATTGATGGTCATTCAAACATTTCCCCTTTTATGGTGGTTAATGTCTAGTGTGCGCCTTGGATCTCAGTTTAAAATGTATCACTCTGGTATTGGCGTGGAATTGTCCAAATTTCTCTCAAGTGATACTGAATATCGTCACACCGTTCCATATAACGGCGAATGCGAATATCATCACTCTGTTTCAATTGTATGTTCCATTTGTGTAAAGAGAGCGAAAATCGAGGGAAAGATACAACTTCAGCCCTTTTTTTGGCATAGCTGAGAAAGCATGCAGCCTCCCCTTCCATGGGAAACCACATGCACAACATCACCAGTATAAAGATATGCCAAGTTGTGGGGTATTTTGGGCACAAACCAAACACCCCGTTAGATAAGGATTATTCTTGTCATTATTATACCATAATGTTTATGTCTATGTGTTTCTTATCGTTTCATCGATTTGTGACAACAATTAGGACGATAGGAAACTGAGAGTAAGACCACCGATTACCACTACTGTCAGCAACAGCACGATCCATAGACCTACATTGGGTTTTCCCATCGTACATCCCCCTTTTCAACGGATGTGTGACATCCGTTTTCTTGTTGATTATACCAAGCTTACAGGGGACAAACCAGGCTCTCCGTATTCCAATGTTTCTGTTCTTTGATAAAATAGAACAAGATACCGATTTACAAAAGGAGGGTTGAGATGAACTTCATCGACATCGAAAAGCTCATCGACTTAGAAAAGCTGCACGAATTTCATTTCCTGTGGGACCTGGTACTAATCTTGATCGCCGTCAAAGTGGCAGGTCACCTAAGTAAAAAAATGGGACAGCCCTCTGTTTTCGGGGAACTATTGGTCGGAATCATTCTGGGGCCTGCCTTGTTGGGCTGGATTGTAGTCGATCCGGAAAATCCAGGATTGATCAAAGAACTGGCCGAGGTAGGGGTTATCCTGCTCATGTTTTTGGCAGGCTTGGAAACCGATGTGGAAGAGTTTAAAAAGACCGCTTATGGCTCCTCTCTCGTCGCCATCGGCGGTGTAATATTTCCGCTGGTTACCGGTTTTGCGGTTGGTACACTTTTCGGTTATGAATTTTCCACGGCGATTTTTATCGGTACATTATTAGTCGCTACTAGTGTCAGCATTTCCGTTCAAACCTTGCGTGAACTGGGGAAACTACAGACCAAAGAAGGCGTGACGATTTTAGGGGCGGCTGTATTGGATGATGTACTGGGAATTATCATACTTTCTGTTGTCGTCGGCTTTACCGCCGGCAGCGGTGAAAGCAGTATGATGGATATCTTCCTGTTGTTGGGTAAAATCCTGCTCTTTTTCGTCCTGATCTTCCTGATCGGTCGTAAGGTTTTACCACGGCTCTTTCAATGGGGTGCCAATCTGTTGACAACCGAAGTGTTGTTAACCTTTGGTATCATCACCGCCCTCTCTTTCGCTTATTTTGCGGAGATGTTCGGTTTGGCGGGGATTGTCGGCTCCTACTTCGCCGGATTGATGCTGAGCTTAACCAAATATCGCCATGAGTTATTTGAAAAAGTGGAGGTTATTTCCTTCTCCTTTTTTGTACCGATCTTCTTTGTCAGTATCGGTGTGGCGGCCGATATCAGCGGATTGTCATCGGATATCTTGTGGTTGATTCTCACCCTCACAGTAGTGGCTATTTTAAGCAAACTGGTTGGTGGTGGGCTGGGAGCGAAATTGGCCGGCTTCGACTGGCGCAGTTCCTCCGGGATTGGAGCAGGAATGGTAGCCCGCGGTGAGGTGGGCCTCATTGTCGCTTCCATCGGTCTCAGTCGCGGATTGATTGATAATGAACTGTTTACAGTAACCGTTATCATCGTCTTAGCTACCACATTGGTCACTCCACCGCTGTTAAAAGGGATCTTTCACACCAAAAAATCGTAATCCCGCTGCTCCGCAACAAAAAAGCACACGCCGTTGGCGGTGCTTTTTTGTTGCGGAGGTTACTGATCTTTGGGGCGAAACGTGTGACAACAGGTATGCGCTGAGTTGTGGGCGGAGTACTGATCGTGGCTATCGACAAATTCTCCACCGATCTCCTCGCGATAATTTTTATTCCAATTTTTATCCACATCCACCATGATTGCGTCGGCCGTACAATTATTGCCTTTTCCCCAAAAGAAACAGTTGGCTACACTACATTTTACTTCAGGCATTTCCTTCACCTCCTGCCCCCTAGTATGGGCGGCAGGAGCTTCCTTTATCGCTGGTAATCATTCATCCGAGGTTTTATCCGCCTGTCGCAATTCCTCCAGAATGGCATGAATCGTTTCAAAGGTGATCCCTTCGCTGTTGCGTGCCGAGACAGTCAAATAAACATCGGCGCTAAAGGTGGGAACATGCTCCTTTACTTCTACTTCCGTTCCAGCATAGATTTTGCGAAAGATGGGCTGACCTCCGATCTTATTCCACCCCATCTTGGTAAGCTGCTCTTCATACAGCTCAAAATCCTCTTCTTTGATATTGAGAAACACACTGGTTACCTTCACGATACTTCCCTCCACTCCCAGTTTGCCAAATCAGGCCGATTTTCAGTCAGCAAACAGATTATCTTCTCCTTGGCGCATCCCTACATTGAGCACCAATCCAACTGCGATTAGATTAGAGATGAGAGCACTGCCGCCATAACTGATAAACGGCAAGGGCAGTCCGGTGACAGGCAATAAACCGATCGTCATACCAATATTTTGAAACACCTGAAACACAATCATCCCCGTTACCCCAGCCACCAAACAGGCGCCAAAACGATCCTCGCACTGAATTCCCACTTGCACCATGCGATAAACCAAAAACAGGAAGGTACATAGGAGAACACTACCGCCTAGAAAACCAAACTCCTCTGCCAACACTGCAAAGATAAAATCGTTATGGGGTTCTGGCAACCACCGTCCCTGGGCCTGGGTTCCATTTTGAAATCCTTTTCCATATAGCTGGCCGGAACCGACCGCAATCATGGATTGAGTTAATTGATATCCGGAGCCAGTCGGATCAGAGGCGGGATTAATAAATGTCTCAATCCGTTGAATTTGGTGATCTTCCAACACATCGTACAAGAGTGGATGTTTGCTAAAATAAAGAGCAAATACTCCACCCACCAGGATGACGATCGCAAGCATTCCCACTGCAAAGATACGCCAATCTACACCGACAGCCAACATCACTGCAGCCAAGACACCTACCAGCACCAGTGATGTACCTAAATCCGGCTGCTTGAGGATAATGAAGAAGGGAACGGCAAACAAAACCATTAACTTCATGAACTCTCGCCAGGACCGAATCGATAATCGCTGGGATTCACTAGCTACTTTGGCAAGGGTAATGATTAAAAACAACTTTACAAATTCGGAAGGCAGAAACTGAAACCCAGCAATGTTGACCCAGCGTTGCGCCCCTTTGACGCTGACTCCAATTCCGGGGATCAACACTAGAAGTAGAAGCAAAATACCTAATCCATACAAAATATAGACCAAGGGGCCATTGATCAAAACCCTGTAGTCAAACAGGAGAGTGGCTCCAAGGAGTAGAATACCTAGAATATACCAATAAATCTGCTGTTGGACAAAAGTGGGATCATTGGAGTAGGTTGCTCCAGAGATGGCAACAATGCTGATAACCGCCAACAGGAAAATTAAAAACAACAGCGGATAATCAAAGCGACGAATCATGCGGCCCATTTTCATTCCAACGTAACACCTGCTTTTATCGACATTGGACTACTTGTTAGTATAACGCATGAACACCTTGCTAAAAAGAGACGAACAGATTCGTTTTTCATATGGGTAAACGTTACAACAAGGGTGGGGAGACGATTGTCATGGTGAGAAGCAAACCCGATTTTTGGATGATGTTAATCGTGTTTGTTTTAATGGGATTTGGACTGGTGATGATCTTTAGTGCCAGTTATTATGATGGACTGACGAAATACGGTGACAGCTATTATTATTTTAAGCGGCAGCTGTTATGGGCGGGTGCTTCCCTTATCCTTTTCTTTGTTGTATCGAATATCCCGTACAGCCTGTATCGCCGCTATGTCGGATGGATTTTATTAGGAAGCTTAACGGTACTGCTATTGGTCTTTATTCCTGGAGTGGGCAAAACCTTAAATGGAGCAACGCGCTGGATTCAATTGGGCCCTATCGGATTTCAGCCATCGGAGCTGGCTAAGGTGGGGGCGATCATCTACACTGCTTCGATTATGGTAAAAAAGCAGGAGGTGCTACACCGCTTTAAACGAGGGCTACTCCCTCCCCTATTGGTGATTGGAATGCTTTGTTTTCTGATTGTAATTGAGCCTCATTTCTCCAGCATGGTAATCCTACTGGGTTCCTGTATGATCGTCATCTACTGTGCCGGTGCCCGTCTAAAGCATCTGTTGTTGTTGGCTTCCACAGGGATTCCATTTATCCTGTGGGTGATGGTGGTAGAGCCCTACCGCTTGCAGCGGTGGCATGTATTGTTTGATCCCTGGAAAGATCCCACCGGCGGCGGCTTTCAGACGATCCAGGCTTTATTTGCCATCGGACCGGGAGGGTTATCCGGTAAGGGATTGGGCAACAGCATTCAAAAACTGGCTTATCTGCCTATGTCCCAGACCGATTTTATCTTTGCCATTATCGCTGAAGAGCTCGGCTTTATCGGCGGCTCTTTTCTCATCCTTCTCTTTGTCGTCTTCGTGGTGCGGGGGATACGCATCGCGATCCGCTCCTCGGATCTATTTGGCACCTTATTGGGAATTGGGATCGTCAGCATGTTTGCGATTCAAGCATTGTTCAATTTAGGCGTGGTAACCGCCGTTTTACCAGTAACCGGCGTTCCTTTGCCCTTTATTAGTTACGGTGGGTCGTCGTTGATGATCAGTATGCTAGCAGCAGGTATCCTTCTCAGCATCTCCCGTTTTCGCCCCATCGCAGCCGATACCCATACCAAGCAGAGGCCTCAGCATACCTCCTACACTCCCGGATCTCGCTATGCCCGTGTAAACAACCGCCAACTTTGATATACTCTGTGCGGATCTTTTCTAATCGATGTCATGGAGGAAATATTTTGCAACTAGAACAATTGTACGAGCACTATCAGTCGCTCTTATTTGGTGTGGCTTATCGCATGCTGGGCTCCATCTCCGATGCGGAAGATATCGTCCAGGACGTTTTTCTTAGCTTGCAGCAACAGGAAATCGATAAAATCAGCCATGTAAAAGCATACCTGATTAAGATGACGACCAACCGTTGTTTAAACTTACTGGGGTCAGCGCGCCACAAGCGGGAGGAGTATGTAGGACCCTGGCTTCCTGAACCGCTACTGGATCAACAGCAACCTGCGGATATCATCGAGCGGAATGAGTCCATCTCATACGCCTTTCTTGTACTGATGGAGCAGTTATCACCAATCGAACGGGCCGTGTTTATCTTGCGTGAAAGTTTGGGATTTGAGTATGAGGCGATTGCGGACATACTTGATAAAACGACGTCCAACTGCCGCAAAATCATGAGTCGTGCCAAGCGCAAGCTTCCACATCCCCTTCCTACCGCCCCACTGCAACACGTGGTCCTAAATCCGGACAAACTAAAAAACTTGCAGGGAGTGTCACAAAACCCCCCGCCCGATTGTCTCCATATGTGAAAGCCATTTTTCACACAATGGAGGTTATATGGATGAAGCTTCGTATGAATTATCGCAAGGCCAATCCCAAAGCATATCAAACGATGTTACAGCTGGAGACCTTTATGAAAGAAAGCGGACTCGATCCTCGCTATACGAACTGATCAAAATCCGCGTCTCGCAAATCAACGGTTGTTCTTTCTGTCTCGATATGCATGTCAAGGATTTGCTGGAAATGGGATAATTGGAATAACGGGTATTTCTGCTGACCGCGTGGCGGGAATCTCCTTGCTATACCGACCAGGAGCGAGCAGTCCTTGAATTGACCGAAGCGGTAACACTTGTGTCCGAAGGTGGTGTACCCGACCATGTGTATGATCATGTTCGTACCTACTTTGATGAGGAAGCGTTTGTGGCCCTCGTTATGGCTATTAACACAATCAATAACTGGAATCGACTCGCGATTACGACAGGTATGTTTCCCGGCTGTTGGGATCAATAATAAAACTAGACGCCTCCTAATTAGAGGCGTCTTTTCTGTATGAAATCAGGAAGTTATTGATCGCCGTCTCGATCAGACAACACTTTGACTTGATGGCCAAGATCAGCAGGCCGCTTCAAACGGCATATCTGATCTCATAGTTCATCTCATCCGTTTATTTCCCCTTCATTTTTGTGATAATCGCTTGCGTCAATTCCTGCGTCGTACACTTCCCGCCGATGTCAGGGGTTAAATATCCTTCCTGCAATACCTCTTCGATCACATCCAACAACAATTGACCCATTTCTTCCTGACCAAAATGGTCCAACATCATTTTGGCCGTCCAAATTTGCCCGATTGGGTTGGCGATTCCTTTTCCAATAATATCTGGAGCCGATCCATGGACCGGTTCAAACATCGAGGGATACTTCCCATTCACATTGATGTTGGCAGCAGGCGCAATGCCCACACTTCCCATAATGGCGGCACCGATATCGGTCAAAATATCGCCGAATAAATTACTGGCTACAATCACATCAAATTTTTGTGGGTGGGTGACAAAAAAGGCCGCCAACGCGTCAATATGTTGTGAATCGGTGCTAACGTCGGGGTAATCCTGTGAAACCGCCTCAAATACCTCATCCCAAAACGGCATCGAATAAACGATTCCATTGGACTTGGTTGCACTGGTAACATGTTGTCTGCGCTTCTGCGCCAATTCAAACGCAAAACGGATGGCACGTTCCGTTCCTCGTCGGGAAAATACACCATTTTGGATGGCGATCTCCTCTACTCCTTTATAGATCCGTCCGCCAATGGAACTATATTCTCCCTCGCTGTTTTCCCGAACGACGATCAAATCGAAATCCTTTGGGTTCGCCAGAGGAGACTTGATGCCGTTGAACATTTTGGCAGGTCGGATATTGATCACTTGTTCAAACTCACGCCGAATTTTGATCAGCAATCCCCACAGGGAGATATGATCGGGAACAAGCTGTTTATTTCCTACGGCTCCAAGAAAAACAGCATCAAATTGCTCTAGCTTTTTAAGACCGTCTTCCGGCATCATCGTTCCGTGTTCCAAATAATACTCGCAACTCCATGGAAAATCGGTAAACGTAAAACTTAAGCCGCCATGAATGTCTGCAATGGTTTCCAAAACCTCTTTTGCTGCGGGAACCACTTCTTTTCCAATGCCATCACCGGGGATTGAAGCAATCGTTAGTTTCAAAGCAAATCCCTCCTCACATCATTCTATACGCGGTATACGGTCGACTGTATCTCGTTTATAATACTATCAATAACCGAATGATTTTGGCAAGGGATATTTCTCCCCTCAATATTCATCATTTCCAAGCTTTTTTGTCGATGGATTTCCTCGGAAAATTCTTTTTGACATAAAAAGACTGCCGACCTGAATTCCTTGTCAGCAGTCTTATGTCTTTTTATTTCGAGGTATCTTTTTTGAACCCCTGTGAAGTCACAATCAAGGTTGGAAAGTTAAACATTGAACCTTTGGTGACTCTGCTCGGTAATTGATCAAAGGTACAACAGGGTTTGTTCCCCTTTTGCTTCAAAAATCGTTCGAATCGTTAAGATGGAATTCCTTCCATGGGACTGCTGGGAGAAGCCACTTCCTTCTTCGGAATACGGCCGGAGAGATAGGAGAGTCGTCCCGCTTCCACTGCCAGTTTCATCGCCTGAGCCATTCGGACCGGGTCTGTTGCCTGGGAGACTGCAGTATTTAGGAGAACACCGTCCGCTCCCATCTCCATGGCCAGAGCAGCGTCGGAGGGTGAGCCGATGCCGGCGTCTACCAATATGGGCACATTTGCCTGTTCAATGATGAGCCGCATATTTAAGGGGTTGAGAATTCCTTGACCCGATCCGATCGGAGAGGCACCGGGCATAATCGCATGGGCTCCCGCCTCCTCCAACTGCCGGGCCAAGATGGGATCGTCATTGGTATAGGGTAGAACAGTAAATCCCTCTTCTACCAGCTGACGAGTCGCTTCCAGTGTAGCGATGGGGTCCGGGAGCAAAGTGCGATCATCTCCGATCACTTCCACCTTTACCATGTGGCAGAGTCCGGATGCCCGCGCCAAGCGAGCCAACCTGACCGCTTCCTCCACTGTTTTTGCCCCGGCGGTGTTTGGTAGTAAGGTAAAACGGGTTAGATCCAGTTGATCCAAAAAACCCGGTTGATCCGGTTGATCCAGATTGACGCGGCGTAAGGCAAAGGTGAGTACCTCTGTGCCGGAAGCTGCTACCGCTTTCGCCTGTATATCCAAAGATGAAAATTTGCCGGTACCCAAAAACAAGCGCGATGCAAACGTAAATTCCCCGATTTTCAACATTTTCTCATCCTCCTCCTACAAATTGCACGATTTCCAACCGATCTCCATCCTGCAAGGGCGAATCGAGATGTTGATCCCGTTCCAACACGTTTCGATTTTGTTCCACTACTACAATGCGGGATTCCAATTGTAGATGACGGAGAAGAGCGGCAATCGTGGTTACTTCCACCGGCAGCTCCATCTTTTTTCCATTTACTTCAATCGTCACGGCCTCCCACCTCCCTGTTCTGAGATCGCCACCTTCTGAAATCGTTCCGGTGAAAACGCCTCCCACTCCGGCACCTTTTCCCCCAAAATCCAAGCAGCCATCCCTTCGCCGGTGGCAGGCGCCAGCAAAATGCCGTTCCGAAAGTGACCGCCGGCGACAAATACATTGTTCCAAGCGGACAACGGCCCCAACACCGGCAACCCATCCGCTGTTCGTGGACGGAAGCCGGACCAGGCGTCAATCCATTCCGCCTCTTTTAGAGCGGGAACGAGGCGAATCGCTTCCTGCAACAGCCATGCCGCCCCTGCTGCCGTTACCCCAGGACGGGTATCTCCCGGCTTTTCCGTCGCCCCTACCAACACGCGCCCATCCCGTTTGGGCACGAGATAAACGCCTTCTGACCCGAACAATGTCCGTTGAAACAAGGGTCGTTGTGGACGCAAGGCGATTGACTCCCCCTTGACAGGAGAGACAGAAAGTGACATCCCCAGGCGGGAAAGAAGCGAGGAAAGCCAAACCCCACCACTCAACACCAACATTTCACCATAAAAGGTACCGCGATTGGTCTCTACCGCCGTTGCCCGCCTTCCTTTTGTCACTACATCATGCACATCCACACCTTCTTCAATCGATCCGCCGTTCACGCGAACCCCCTGTGCCAGTGCTTGGACCAGACGGGGAGCCAGCACCTGTCCGTCACCGGAAATGTGTAATCCGCCCAACCATTCGCGAGACAAAGAAGGTTCCGACAGCGACAGGGCTTCCCCTTCAATCCAAGAAGCATTTAACCCGTAGCGATGCTGCCAATTTTCCCGTTCCTGTAGTGCTTTTACTTCCTCCTCCGTCCGTGCCAAACGGAGAATCCCTTCTTCCCGCAGCTCAATATCCAAACCCGTCTGCTCCAGCAAACGGTGCTGCCACAGAGGATACCGTTCTCGGCTTTGTAAACAGAGATCCAACATGGGACCGGGAAACGACATTTCCACCTGGGCTCCCAGCATTCCCGCCGCTGCCGATGAGGCATGAGCCCCAATACGATCCCGTTCCAACACGGTTACCTCTGTCCCTTTTTCCGCCAACGCGTAGGCGATCGCACACCCGATTACCCCGCCGCCGACAATGATTACATCCGCTGTTTGCGTCATATCGGATTTCGCTCCTTTTAGGTCCAATGTCGCACCAACGCCTCCCGCATTCTTCGAGCGGTCTCGCCCGGATCATGAGCATCCATGATCGCTGATATCACCGCCACTCCAGCACACCCTGTCGAGCCCAATTCTGCCAAGCGCCTTTCCTCCACACCGCCGATCGCGATAACTGGGATGGTAACGCCGTTAACCACTTTGCGCAGAGCGGCTACACCTTGCGGCGGCAACCCTGGCTTTGACTGCGAGTCATAGACATGACCAAAAAAGAGATACGCCGCCCCTGCCGTCTCCTTGACTTGGGCCGATGCAACGGAATGAACCGAAACACCCACCGCCCGCGAATGATCTTTGACAAAAGGGGCCGATTCCGGCAAATGCAAGCCAACATTAAACGTTTTGGCTACCTCAGGCATGCCATTGATTACTAACTGGTGGGAAAGTGTGCTCGTTATCGACAGCAACTTTTCTGCCCATTGTGTTACCGTCTTCGCTGTGCTTCCCTTTAATCGCAGATGAATATGATCCAGATAAGAATGTGCTTCTTGACACACCTCTACCACCTGTTCCAATGAGTACGGATGCCCAACAACCAAGTGGAGTTGGGGCCGTTGACGGTTAACCACATGAGAAAGCCGGTATCCATGGGGATACCGGCGAAAATGCTCAATCATACGGTTTCCCCACTTTCTTACGCTGGTATGAACCAGGTCAAGTTCAAAGGGTTGGGAGCAAGCCCCCTCTCAGCACATGGTGCACCCCTAGTGGAGTAAGATCAGGTATGTGATTTGTCTCCATTGTAGCAATGGATTCGAGATTCCGTCAAACGGCAAATTCACTTTAATATAAGCGAGGTTGCGGCACTTCTACCGTAACATCACCAAACACAAACGATTGACAAGCCAAGCGATACCCTTTTTCCACCTGTTCGTCTCCCAGGCGGAGCTCCTCCCGGTCGCCCATTTCGCTTAAATGTTCCGCTCCTTCCACTACGCGGACACGACAAGTTCCACATCGGCCGGAAGTACAGTTAAAAGGAATCATCACCGAACGGGAAACCGCTTCAAACAGCAAGTTGTCCCCTTCTCCCACTTCCAGGGAATGCTCTTCTTTTCCAACGATGATGTGTACCTTTGGCATGGTTTGATTCCTCCTTTTTTCTCTTATCTAAGGCTCTTCGCTTTCAAAAACCCTTCCACCCTCTTGATAATCAACATGTCTCAATCTCTTTTTGGCTTGTCCATCATTGCCATGGGCGAAACACCCATGGTTTTTTCTTTCTACATCCAACCAAACCAGGAAGCCAAGTAATGGCTCAACGTGGCAAACATCAGGCCGGAAACAATCGTTCCCCCTGCGATTGAACCAACTGAAACCCAGAAGGGCACACGGAAGAAAGACGCTGCAAAACAGGCGGTATACGCACCCGTACCCGGCATCGGTATGGCCACAAACAGAAACAGTCCCAACGGCGCCCCAAATTTGCGAATCGAACCGCCTTTTTCCACCGCATTTTTCTGAATGCGGTCAAAATAACGGCGATAGCGCGGAGACTGTTTGTATAGCCACTTCATCAACGGTTCAAAAAAGTAGAGCAAAGGGATAATCGGGATCAGATTGCCGAGGATCCCAAACAAAAGAGCTTGATGATACGGCAGGCCGATCACGGTTGCATAAGGAATCGCCCCCCTTAGCTCGACAAAAGGGGTGCCCGCCAATATTAATACTTGCAATTCCTTAGGGAACCAAGCCAACCATTCGGTCATCTCGACTGATTTCTCCTCTCCAGAACAAAGAAGCAGTGATGAGCATGGTTGTTCTTATAGGATATGGTCACAAACCAGGGTCTGTTATGGGTATGTTCCTCGATTGTGACCTATTTTCGGATGAACAGGTGTGAGTATTGTGAGACAATGTGGCGCACGATCCAAACGGTGCCGATTGCCAACATCATCCACAGCAGCATCACTCCGTAATGATGGACCATTTCGATCATTTTTCCCCACTTGGCACCAACGAAAAAACCGACTCCGATGAAGGTGGTACACCAGGTGAACGCCCCGCTATAAGCATATAGGGCAAATTGATTTATCGATAGTTGGGAAATACCAGCAATATAAGCAGTCACATGACGGACCCCGGGAATAAAGTAACCAAAAAACAAAACCCAGCTGCCGTATTTGCGAAAGAGAAGCCGGGCCTGTATTAAACGCCTACGGGTAATCCATACCTTATTCCCATAGCGATTAAAAAAAGGATAGCCTAACCGCTTCCCCAACCAATAGCTGACTGAAATCCCGCACATGGAACCTGCCCATGCACTAAAAAACGTCAGAGCTAGATTTAATTGCCCCACAGAGGCCAGATAACCGACAAAGGTCATCATAATCTCATCCGGCAAAGGTAATCCGACGATTCCCAACGCCAAAAAGAGAAAGATACCCAGGTATCCGTATTGCCAAATGATTTCCAACATCGTCTGTTCCATCACTCAGCCCCGCTCCATCCTTCACGCCCAATAAGATTAGAATATCATAACTACCCTTCAGCCAAAAGGGATACCGCTTGAGGAAACTTACCAATCGGGATCGCCTTAACACTTAACACCTCTATCAATTAGGATCTCCCTATTTAAGTATATGTACACACTTGGAAAAGCTGCATAAAAAAAACTTCCCCACTCAGGGGGAGAGGCTGCTAACAAACGTATCCCACGCTGGTTGGGATGGTAATCCGTCTTTAGCTTGAGTAGTCCAACTCATGCATCCACATCACCCAACACAATATCAACAGCACCGAGAATGGCGATCAGATTAGCCACGTTTTCCCCTTGCAGCAAATGGGGCAAGATTTGAAGGTTACTAAAGGAGGGTCGCTTCCAGTGGATACGCCACGGTTTATCTTTTCCTTTGCTGACCAGATGGACACCCAATTCACCCCGGGGATTTTCTACGGCCACATATACTTCCCCTTCCGGTGGGCGTAACACACGGGGAACTTTGGCCATAACCGCACCTTCATTCGGAATCTGCTCCAGCGCTTGTTCTACAATGGCGAGCGACTGAACGATCTCTTCCATGCGCAGGTTAAACCGGGTGTAACAATCGCCGTCTGTACCGACAGGAACATCAAATTCAAAGCGATCATAGAGTGAATAGGATTGATCTTTGCGTAAATCCCGTTTTACCCCGGTACAGCGAAGACTAGGACCGGATAACCCATATTGAATCGCTGTCGCCGCATCATAGCGACCGATTCCTTTTACCCGCGACAGAAAAATCTCATTGCCACTGACGAGATTGTGATATTCATCCAACTTTCCTCTTAGATAACCCACCAACTCCCGCGCTTGATCCAACCATCCTTCCGGCGCATCCCACTTGACTCCGCCGACACGCATATAGTTGTAGGTGAGCCGTGCCCCACACAGTTCATTGAACAGTTCCACAATTTTTTCCCGATCGCGAAAGGCATACAAAAACGGACTCATCGCCCCGATATCCAACAGATAGGTGCCAAACCAGACCAGATGACTAGCCACCCGGTTTAATTCCGTCACAATCACCCGTAGGTATTCCGCTCGCTCCGGCACTTCCACGCCCATTAACGTCTCTACCGCCAAGACCACGGCGTGATTGTTGTTCATCGCATTTACATAATCCATGCGGTCGGTATAAGGGATAATCTGTGTATAAGGCAGGTCTTCAGCCAACTTTTCCGTTCCCCGGTGCAAATATCCGATTACCGGTGTCGCTTCCCGAATGATTTCCCCGTCAATCTTTAAGACAAGTCGAAAAACACCATGGGTGCTCGGGTGCTGTGGGCCCACATTGAGCAGCATCTCTTCCGTTCGCAACGATCCACCCCTCCCAGTTTTCAAGCCTCTGTCTGTTGTTGTAATCATCAAAACACACCTTAAGACTGAATCCCCGCCACCACATCGATGCCGTTTTGACGCATATGGGATAAAAACACAACATCCAACAGATCCCCGTCATGGGGAAGTGCCCCGATCTGCTTTGCCGCCGCAACCGGAAGATCATAGGTGCGAACATGCGAGCGGGATACGATCACTCGCGCCTGCACATTGTCTTGATTGGCCAACAATCGAATCCCCATCGCATTTTGATAGATACAGAGATCCGTACAATCTCCCACCACGACGAAAGTAACCGGCTCTGTTAACACCCGTCGCAAAAACGCGTGAAAAGGTTCTCCCGCAGTATTCACTCCAAACAGTCCATTGGTAGCGTTCTTGCGAAAGAGCTGCGCTCCTTCCATTTCCACCAACGAACGCAACTCCTCTACCGTCTCCTCTTCTCCGCTTCCCCGTACACAGTGAGGAGGGAAGGCGGCAAACTCCACCGCATCCGCTGGATGGTCATCCTGCAAAAAAAGAAGGTTAGAAGCAGGCAGACCCTGTGCTAAAAAGGCATCCGCCAAGCTTCGCACCGGCTTTACCATCTCCCGCACACGCTCGGAAGCTAACACTCCTTCATCGCAAAAACCGCGAATGATATCGACAAATACCAGATAAACCCGCTCCGCCCCTTGAGCCTGTGCTAGAATCGCGGAAACGGTTTCAAATGGAAGTTCAGCGAGCCGTTGTTGCGCATCCTCTAAAAAGGTTAAGCTTTGTTTGGCGTCCATGTCATCCCTCTCCTCTCGACCGTACAGCAAAACCGTTTAACACTTTTACTTTATCAAAAACTGATCAGACTGGCGAGCATGTAAAAAAACCGCCAAAAAAGGCGGGATGACAGCTGACGAATATCTGGCCTCGGTTCTTTATCTGAGTTATCCGCAACCTCAGTGTTGAGTTTCCGTAAACCGCGTAAACGACTGCACCCGATGGCGATCCAGCTTTTTAATCACTTCCACCAACAATTTTACCGTCAATTCCACATCGGTTTTGCTGATCATGGAGACGTGGCTGTGAATGTAGCGAGCCGCTGTTCCAATGACCAAGGAAGGAACACCTTTGTGATGAAGATGGAATTGACCCGCATCCGTACCCCCACCCATCATGGTATCCACCTGATAAGGGATCTGAAATTCATCGGCGGTCTCTAACACTAGATTGCGCAAGCCGATATTGGGAATCATGGTGGCATCGAGAAAAGTGATCAAGGGGCCTCCACCGAGACGCGGTTTATCTTTTTTGCCGCCGGGACCGTCTTGGGCAATGCCTACATCCAGAGCAAAGGCAATATCGGGTTCCACCACATAGGGAGCAGTCTTGGCACCGCGTAACCCCACTTCTTCCTGAACGGTAGCACCAGCGATCACTGTGTTGGGGTGATCCTCCTCTTTTAAGCGGCGCAACACTTCCAACGCCAAATAACAGCCCAAGCGGTTGTCCAAAGCCTTAGCCAGAATCGTGTCATGATCCGGCATAATCTCAAAGGAGCAAATTGGAATCACCGGATCACCGATGCAAATCCCCCATTTTTTAACCTGTTCCTCATCTTTTGCCCCCACATCGATATACATTTCCCGCATTGGATATACTTTGCCCCGTTCTTCCGGGGTTAAGAGGTGCGGCGGTTTAGAACCGATCACTCCCGTAAACGATTTCCCTTCCGTTAAAATCGTGACCCGTTGCGACAGCAGAACTTGGCTCCACCATCCGCCCAAAGGAGTAAAATAAAGCATACCGCTCTTGTCGATCTCCGTCACCATAAAACCCACTTCATCCATATGTCCCGCTAGCAGGATGCGCGGAGAGGGGCTGTTTCCTTCTTTTTCCCCAAAAATGCTGCCTGTCTCATCCGTAATCACACGGCTTCCAACCTGTTTCAGCGTTCGTTCCATCAGTTGGCGCACTTCTTTCTCATATCCAGGAACACCTCTGGCTAGCGTCAGGTCTT
This sequence comes from Desmospora activa DSM 45169, assembly GCF_003046315.1. Lineage (NCBI taxonomy): Bacteria > Bacillati > Bacillota > Bacilli > Caryophanales > Thermoactinomycetaceae > Desmospora > Desmospora activa. The sequence continues at coordinate 2,078,896 of NZ_PZZP01000001.1, forward strand.
TCAATAAATCCATCATTGCAATATCACCCTATCTTTTATGTCGCTACACAGTGTTTCCTTTTATGGTAAACAAGGCGGTCATTTTTCATCCATGCAAAGGGAGGCACATATTCCCCCCCTCCCTGTCCCAAACTAGAAACGAAAACGACGGCTGATTCATCCCATCCGTAAAAGTTAGACAGTAAGACGGGTGGAAACCGGATAAAAGAACGGGGACGGGGGTAGGCGGATGGAGAGTCGCAGCAGAAGTTTTTCGACTTATGGAAGTTTAGGGATGTTGGCATGCATTCTTTTTTTTGCCGCTGTGTTACCCGCTTCATCTCTGATGACACTCAAGGGGGTGACTGCCGCCAAACCGACGCCCATACTTGGAGACTATGCGGGAGAGATACGGGAACAGCATCCGCGAAAAGACGGTTTTACCCATGTTGATACTCCCCGCCTCATCCGTCGGTTGCAGGATGTAGGCGTCAACACCTATTTTTATCTGATCTGGCACGCTTCTTCCGATTGGGATGATTTGCGCAAGGAATTTCTTCCTGCCGCCCAGAAAGCGGGCATCGATGTGTGGGTATATCTGGTTCCTCCTAGTGAAGCCAGGGAAAAGCGCTCTGAGCCCTATGGAACGGATTATGTGGCTTGGATGCGAGCAATTGGCCATTTGTCCCGTTCATTTCCCAATTTAAAGGGGATGGTTATGGATGACTTCAACCACAACTTGTCCGTATTCACCCCGGAATATGTCAAACAGATGCGGGAGGCCGGCCAGCGCGCCAATCCCGCTGTTCGCTTTTATCCGCAAATCTACCATACAGCCATCCGTCCGCCTCTGCTCCAGCAATACCGGGGATTGTTTGACGGTATCGTCATGACTTATCGGGACGGGATCTACCGAAATACACAACGGACCCAGCGTCTACAACAACAGATCACAAAAACCTCCCGTCTGTTGAAACGAGAAGGAGTTCCTTTTGTATTGATGGTTCACGCCAGTAAGTTATCAGCCACACCTGCCAACCCCTCCACCCGCTATGTCGATGAAACCTTGCGAGCCGGCCTGCACCATTTAGGCAAAGAGGAATTGCAAGGAGTGGTTACTTATGCTCTGCAAAAAAATTGGTTTCCAGAAAGCAACGATCACCTGGCTAAAGTGGGATACGGCTATGGATGTCTCTTTGTTCCTCCCGGTTCCCATCCACCCGCAGGGGGATTCGGCGAATTGAAACAAGTTGTGTTCCCAGATCGCACCTCCTCTTATCGACTCAGATTTTATCAGCGGGTGATCGCACCAGCCCGGCTACCTGTGGGACAATATATGCAAGAAATCCGTATCGACGGAAAAAAAGTCTGGTCGCAGGACGCCGCCACCGCCTCCCGCAAAGGATGGCAACGACAAGAATTGGATCTTACCCCTTGGTTAAAGGAAAAACCGGAAGCGGTCCTGCAATTGCGATTGACGCGAAAACGTACCGGTTCACCCACTTGGTTGTTTGCCGGCTTTGACCATATGGAGTCACAGGGATTTCAGTTGGAAAGTCCCGAGTTTGAAAGCTCCCTCGGCTGGAGCGCTTACGCTAACCATTCTGCGATCATCGGTGACACGCTGATATACGATCCCCAGCGTCGCATGCGCGTCTTTCTCAATGCAATGGCTTTATATCGGGGGTACCGCTGGCAGGAAGAGGTGTCTTCAATCCTGCCTGAGCGATGGCAAGAGCAGCAAATAAGCTTTCGCGATCATTTGTTGCAGGGGCGATCTTCACAAGCACTTCTGTTTTTAGATGAACTGATGCAACCCTTAAAAAGAAATCCACAAGGGAAAAAGCTGGTAGAAGAAGGCCAACTGCTAAAACATTTATTGACGACAAAGCGATAAAGGGCAGAAATAAAAAAGCCACCTGTGGCAGCTAAAAAAACAACAAGGCTGTTGATCTGTATCAACAGCCTTGTTGTTTTACCGTTAAGAGAGCACCATTGTTAAAGCACCGAGCGCCGCTCCGGCAATATAACCGATTATCCACGGCATCGCCCTCACTCCTGCCTCTAAGTTGTATTATTATTAGAATTTCCGTGTGAGAGCTCCCTATACATCATGATTATCCCGGAGTTCACCCCTGTCGATCACACCGGGAGGGAGAAAATTGTCCGATCCGTCAGCGATTGCCAATTGATTTTCCAATGCATGAATCACATGGCCGTAGTATGTCGCTGCCTCCTCTTCTTGACCGGAGATTAACAACCCTTGATAGTTGTCATAACTCTCTCGCAGTAACTTCATACACCGGGAAAAATCACTTTCGTCCATGATTCCGGGACGACCGTCCCCCTCTTCCGACCAAAATGTACGGTAACGATCCAGGTATGCTTCATAGGTGTGAAACGGATACACCCCCATTCCCTCCCCGCCATCGATTATCCCTTAAGATGCCGAAAAGAAAACAGGGTTATACAAATGAAGATCGTTTAGCGATTATCGGCGGAAGACCGGGGTTGGTTACGGATTTCCTCTAGAATTCCGTCAGCGATCAACCGGTATCCCTTCTCATTGGGATGAATTTCATCCGATAGCCAACTGTTATGAGCTGTACGTAAACGATCATCCACATCCACCACATGGGTAAGGCCATATTGATAAGCGATCTTTTTCATCCCCCGATTCCATTGCTGTAGCAATTTAACCGACAGCCCGTAATAAGATTCATCCGGTGAAATGGGATTATAGAGGGAGGTGAGTAAAATAGGTGCATCTGGATTTAACCCCCTGATTTCTTTGAGGATGTTGTTTAAATTACGATAATACTCCTCTTGTATAGCTGGAAAATCAGACAAAACACTGACCGGATTATTTTTCTGCAATGCTTTTTTCAATACATCATTTCCGCCGATTGTAAGGGAGATTAAGTCGGCATCAGCGATCTGCTGTTGTAGATCCGAACGCTGTAAGGACGAAAGTAGGCGTTGGGATGTTTGACCCGAGACACCTTGATTGTTCAATTGAAGCGGAATGCGTTCCGCATCGCCCAGACCTTTTACCACTAAACTGCTATATCCATGGGGAGCAGACTGGTTGGAACCGACCCCCCTGGCAACAGAGTCACCCAATACTAGATAATGCAATGAATCTTTATTACTGGCGTCTTTCTGTAATTTGGATAGGATATTAACATTGGAAACCACGAAGGGGTCTTGTTCATCTTTTGTCAACATCAGTTGGGCGATGGGGTAATATCGGATAACGGCAAAGGCGATTACAACCAGGGAGAGCACAACACCGATGATAAAAAGCCGCTTTTTCATGTTGAAGACCCCTCCTTTCAAATGCGCTTTACTTGTAAAAGTTAAAAATAACGAGCAAACGCTCTATCCATTTGAATCCAATATTAACAAAATACCATTACATGCCATTCTCACAGCAATGACAGTTCGATAACCTTATTATTACATTCAATGCAAAAGAAAAAACGGCACCAAAAAACGGTACCGTTTTTATTCCTTGATGACATCAGGAAAGCAAACCATAAGCCGAGTTCTGTCCTCCCAGTGGTACAGCGGTGACGTTTGTCACCTCCCACCCTTGGAGTGGCAATCATCTATCTAGGCGACGCATTGCTGCGTCGCTCCAGCGACCAACCCGGGATCACTGCGGGCAACAGCTGCGCATCAAATGCGCCGATCCCCTTTCAGGTCTTGCTCCAGGTGGGGTTTACCTAGCCAGCATGTCTCCATGCTGCTGGTGCGCTCTTACCGCACCGTTGCATCCTTGCCTGTGAAACGAAAAAGGTTTCGTTCCCATCGGCGGTCTCCATTTCTGTGGCACTAGCCTTAGGGTTGCCCCCACCGGCCGTTAGCCGGCACCCTGCCCTGCGGAGCTCGGACTTTCCTCCCGTGGGACCTTGCGGTACTCCACCGGCGATTGCCTAGTTTACTTTCCTAAAGTCAAACGACAACCATGATTTTACCAAAAATGACGACGGCAATCAAGATCATTTAAATGGTTTTAATGGTTATTTTTAGATTTAAACAAAGGAAAAAGGACTGGTTTCAATCGTTGAAACCTGGATGGTTATTTCTTTTTCAGTGTTCATTTCCGATAGCTGCTGTCGAAGCGATTCCAACGCCAAATATTCCACATGGTGACCCGGGTCAATGAGACAGACGCCCGCTTCTCGGGCATCCATTGCTGTATGGTGATCGATATCGCCGGTAATATAGACATCAGCACCCAACCGTTTAGCCTCAGGCCAGTAGCGGCCACCTGCACCACCGAGAACCGCCACCGTCTGTACCCTCACATCTGGATTACCTACAAAGCGCAAGTGGGATAAACCATAAGCTTTTTTCACTTGATTAGCCAAATGGCTTAAAGAGAGGGTTTGATCCAATCGGCCTACGCGTCCCAGTCCCTGCACCGCTCCCTCCAGGTCGAGAGGATAAAGATCATACGCCACTTCTTCATAGGGGTGCGCTTTGATCAACGCTGAGACTACCCGGGTTTGAATAGTGGTCGGCACAATCGTCTCCAACCGTACTTCCCCTACTCGCTCTAATTGACCCTGTTCACCGATGTAAGGATCGGTCCCTTCCTCCGGCCGAAACGTACCCGTCCCTTCCAAGTTAAAAGTACAATGGCTATAATTGCCGATCCAGCCAGCACCCGCTTTACAAATTGCTTGCAACACCGCGTCATGATGGTCCTTCGGGATCGTGACCACCAATTTTTTATAGGTTTCGCGATGAACGGGGATTAACACGTCTGTTTCTGTCAGGCCCAACTTTTGCGCCAGCACATCGTTAACGCCGCCAGTGGCGGAATCAAAATTGGTATGGGCGACATACACTTGGATATCGTGCTTTAACAGTTTGGCGAAGAGGCGTCCCGCCGGGCGATCGCGCCGCAAATCGCCCAGAGGCCGAAAGATGACGGCATGATGCGCAATAATCCAGTTAGCACCCAGTGCAATTGCTTCATCTACAACGGCTTCCGTCACATCCAGTGCCAACAGCACTCCCTTCACTTCCGCCTCCGGATCGCCCACTTGCAGTCCGATGCGATCCTTTTCCATCGCCAGTACAGGTGGAGATAACCGCTCCATCTGCGCGATCAATTTTCGTCCTGTTGTAGCCATTGTTGCCATCGCCTCCATTCCTCCCGTGTTTGCTTCAGTTGTTGCAAGCGTTGGCGCGCTTCTGGGGAGCGCCCCAATTCCAACTGTTGTAAAATACGATCCAATCCTTCCAACTTCTCCGTCAATTTGTGCAGCAACAGCGGGTGCCGCTCTTGCCACAATAGCGGGCCTACCTCATATGCCTGTTCCAACGGCAACGGCAACCCGCGATAAGGTTGATCGGGATCTCCCGGTGAGGCGGTCACCACTTCATAAAGGATACCCGCTTCGCGCACCAGGTTTTCCCCGTCTATCTCCCATCCGTGACGATAAAGCCAGCGACGTACATGGTCAACACCATTGTTCGGTTGTAATACCAACCGTTCCAGCTTCTCCATCTTATGCAAGCTGCGATCCAGGATGGATGTGATTAAGTGGCCACCCATACCGGCAATGACCACTACCTCAGCCTCTCCAACCTTTAACACATCCAAGCCGTTTCCTCTTCGCACCTGGATCTGGTGTTGTAAATCGGCATCGTTGACGTTTTGGCTTGCATTTTTCCAGGGGCCTTCATTTACTTCCCCTGCGATTCCCCGCTTTAGCAAACCGGCCTGAGCCAAGGCAATCAACAACTGGGCGTGATCCGAGCCGATATCCGCCACTACACGACCGGATGGAATTGCATCCGCCACCGCAGACAAACGCAGGGATAAACCATCAACCTGTCTGACCTGCTTGTTCATTTTCATCTCTTCGTCCATTCCTCCCCTGCCATTATATCGAATTTCCGATTTGTTTAAAGCGAGGATTGCAACTCTCCCATTACCGGTCGATGATCAGATGGACAATCGGGGGTATCCACCACCCAGCCAGTGATCACCTTCACCCCTGGGGTGCAGTAAATGCCGTCAATTCGCCGACGTGGGCGATAACAAGGGTAGGTTCCTTCTTCTACTTGGGCCAGCACATCTATCATCCGACATTCCAAGGGAGCTAATGCGATATGTCCCGGACTCATATTAAAATCCCCCATCACCACCAACGGCGGCGTCCTTTCCAACGCCAACTGTTCCAATCGTTCCACTTGACGGCGCCGCATCCACGGACTAAATCCGATATGCGTAACCGCTATGCGCCAGTGGCAACCGTCTATTTCAACATTGGCCAATAACAAGCTGCGGCACTCTTCTCCTTTTCCCGTAAATATCTCGGAAGTATAATCGATCAAACCGCCTTTTCGGAGCAGTAGCGCATTACCATAGCCATCATTGCTCGCCTCGTTTCCCACTTTGATGGCCGGTGCAAATGCGCCATCCATGTTTAAACGAGTTGTGAGAATATCAAGCTGATCGGCAAACGCAGTACGGCGATGAAATCGAACATCCACTTCATTGAGGCCGACTACATCCGCTTGCTGCAGCTGTATCACCTCGGCAATTCTGTTTATATCCAAACGGCCATCACACCCTAATCCATGGCGAATATTATAACTCATCACTTTCACGCGAATTTCCTCCTCAAAAGAAGATGGAAGACAGGTACTCGTTCTGCCGATACAACGTACAATATGGGCATCTAAAATAACAGGGGAGTGGTCCACTATGGCTGTGGCCAACCAAATATTTAACGCAAAGATTTTATCGGTTAGCCAGACCGGTGCCGTCAACTTGGGAGATGCCGTCAATGTCGGTCGTGTCTTCAATTGGAAAGCATTGGGTCCTAATTTTCCAGTTGGTGACTTTATAAGCAATATCAAAGCCAACAACAACTTCTCCTTTGATCCGGATGTCATCGATCAGGTGTGACCGAATTTACATCTATCCAGCTACTGAAAAAATAAGCAATGGAGTGATACGGAATGCCTGTAGCAAATCAAATTTTTAATGCAAAGATTTTACAAGTCGCCTCGACGGGTGCTGTCAATATGGGGGATGTCGTTAATGTTGGGCGCCTTTTCAATCAAAAAACACTGGGTCCCAACTTTCCCGTCGGTGACTTCATCAGTAATATTAAGGCCAATAACAACTTCTCCTTTGATCCAGATGTGATCGATCAAGTGTGATCTTACTCAATCGTCTCATAATCAAAAGCCCAGCGAAGATTCGCTGGGCTTCACTTTTATAAACATTTATCCTTTAAAGTAAAGCCATCGCTCAAAGAAGGGACGCAAATTTTGTCCTGACACCCGATTGGCCACTTGAATAAAATCTTCCGTGGTGGCCGTTTGGAACTGATACTGATCATAATAGGTGTGCAGGATTTTTAGTACCTGCTCTTTCCCTAACCGATCCACCAGTTCCCACATCATCGCTGCCGGACGGGTATACACCATCAAACCATAAATGGGATCGGAATACTTGTAGAGTGATTCTACTGAAGTCACACCCTTTTGCTTGTAAATCTCATCGGTTCGTTGTGCCGCCCGCATCAACCATTCCCGCTCATTTTGACCCATCTGATCATGCATAAATAGCAGTTCAGAAAAAGTGGTCAATCCTTCATCCAACCAGGGTTCTTTCACTTGATTATTTCCCACGACACCATACCACCATTGGTGCGCCAGCTCATGCGCCACCACATTGACTGCCGCTTGTTCTCCATTCCGCGTCGGAATGCGGGCTACCGAGGTTACTAATCCAGGATACTCCATCCCGGCAATACCATAACCGGTCTCCCCCAGCACCACATCCACCTCGCGATAGGGGTAAGCGCCAAATTTTTTTGTAAAGAAAGACATACTGCTGACCGCCGCATCGTGTAAGGGTTGAGCCACATCCTCCATCCCTTTGAGATACCAGAGGTTGACACTGGTATTGCCTATTTTCCCTTTGATCGGTTCGTAATCCTTTGTAATTACCACCGCAAAATCCCGTACACGGGCTTGCCGCAAAAATACCGTCGATGTGGGCTTTTCGGCATCTCGAGCGCTGGAGATAATTTGGTATCCTTTTGGCACTTGAAACTTTACTTCAAAATCGGAAACTTGGCTGAAAAAAGGATCCCCAGTCGTCGTATACGGATCCGTATGCCACCCCTTGGAATCGTGCACAGCCAACATCGGATACCATTGGGCTAAAAAGGCGGTATTGCCGTAAACATTGAGACGGGTGCCCCCCTTGGGTATTTTTAGTTCATAATCCATCTCTACCTCAGCTGTTTCTCCTGTCTTAAGGGGTCGCTTCAATTTCACCTTTAGGAGAGTCCCCTTTTCTTGCGTGGAGACCGGCACCCCATCTACTTTCACCTTATTTACCTTGAGATACCCTGGCTTTTCCGGCTTTGATTCCGCTCCCCACTTCCAATCCTTAAACGCATTGGGATAGAGATGAAAATACACCTCATTCCATGCTTGCTGCCGTTGATCGGGCAGTCTCACCTTCATATGTCCGCACACCGATTGACTTTCATTGGAGTATGTCGCTTCCAATCGATAATAGGGACGCTCTTTTCCCGTTGGTTGTACTGCCGCTTGTGCTGTCGGTAGCGATAACCCCAACGATCCCATCCCTATCAACATCACCAAGAAAACCGTATAAACCCACCGTATCTGCATCCATCGCTCCTCCGTTCGTTGGAAAATCCTACTTCAATAGGTTGCCCAACGGGTTTTCCGTTATGTGGATGCATAGGGAAAAGTCGATCCAGTCTATCCTTTAACCTATTGCGTCAGAAGTCTCCCGCTTCTATAAGCGGTGAGAGGAATGGCGCGTCAGACTTGTGGGAGGGGTGTCTTTACCCCTCCCACAAGTCTGACAACCTGTTTACAGAAAAAGCCGAGGTATGCCTTCGATTGCCAACCTCATTATCGCGCTTTTTTACCAGATTCACCGCTCCACCAAATCGCTTCGTCCCAATGCCTTGACGGCCATCTCCCGTAGTCGAAACTTCTGCACCTTGCCGCTGGCGGTTAAGGGATAGTCGGCTACAATCTCCATACGGCTGGGAATTTTATAGGGGGCAATCATCCCGTCGCAAAAAGCGCGCATCTCATCCAGATCGAGGCTCTCCCCCTCTTCTACTCGAATAAAGGCCATCACTTCTTCCCCGTATTTTTCATCCGGGATACCGACCACTTGTATATCCCGGACTTTGGGATGGGTATGCAGAAACTCCTCAATCTCTCGGGGGTAGATATTTTCCCCACCACGGATGATCATATCTTTTAGACGGCCGGTAATCCTGAGATATCCCTCTTCATCCATCCGTGCCAAATCACCGGTGTGCAGCCAGCCGTCATCGTCGATCGCAAGAGCCGTCTCCTCCGGCATGCGGTAATATCCTTTCATCACATGATAACCGCGGGTGCAGAGCTCCCCTTGTACCCCTGGGGCCACTTCTTCCCCAGTATCCGGATCGATTACCTTTACCTCCACATGGGGCAGCTTTTGGCCGACAGTAGAGACCCGTCGCTCAATCGAATCTTTTGTCCGGGTCTGGCTAATAACCGGAGACGACTCTGTCTGGCCGTAGGCGATGGTGATTTCCGTCGCTCCCATATCGTGTATGACGCGTTTCATCACTTCCATCGGACAATTGGACCCCGCCATGATCCCGGTGCGCAGACTGGACAAGTTGAAACGAGAAAAGTCAGGGTGATCCAATTCAGCAATAAACATAGTCGGCACCCCGTGTAAAGCGGTACACCGTTCTTTCTCCACCGTTTTTAACACTGTAAGCGGATTAAATTCCACGACTGGAACCATCGTCGCCCCCACGCTGACACAGGCCAGCGTTCCCAACACACACCCAAAACAATGAAAGAAAGGAACGGGAATGCACATGCGATCGTGTTCCGTTAATTGCATACAAGCGGCGATCTGATGCGCGTTATTGACGATATTGTGGTGAGTCAACATCACACCCTTGGGAAAGCCGGTGGTTCCGGATGTGTATTGCATATTGATCACCTCTTCACAGCGGAGGGATCGCTGTCGTTCCCATAGGGCTGTATCGGGTACATGTTCACCCATACGCATCACTTCAGACCAGTTGAACATCCCCGGCTTCCGTTCATCTCCCAGAAAAATCACATTGCGCAGACGCGGTAACCGCTCTGCGCGAAGTTGCCCCGGCTCCGCCTGCATGAGCTCAGGACAGATTTCAACTAACATATCCACATAACTGACGCCTTTAAAGGAGTCCATCAAAATCAAGGTTTCCGTATCCGACTGGCGTAACAGATACTCCAACTCCTGCGTGCGGTAGTTAGTATTCACCGTTACCAATACCGCCCCCATCTTCCCCGTAGCAAATTGCATCACCAGCCATTCTGGCTGATTACTCGCCCACACTGCCAAATGATCCCCGGCACGGATTCCCAGTCTCATCAATCCCTTGGCCGCCTGATTGCATTGGCGGTGGAACTCCTGGTAATTCCATCGCAGTTGTCGCTCCGGATAAACGACCGCCTCCCGTTCCCCAAAACGCTCCGCCATTTCATCCAGCAAGCCGCCTACTGTTCTATCCCGCAACTCCTTCACCATACCGGCCCCCTTGCGGAAGTGTACAGATCATTAACAAATCTGAATTCTTATCCCTTCTATTCGTACAATTTGGCAGCATTCCCTTCTTCCCATTCAGGAAATAAACTTTATTAAAGATAGCACTTGAAAAAAAGTTACTGACTAACTATCATTAAAAATAGATGTTGACCTCAACAATTGGATAAATTAATTTAGAGCAACCCCAAAGGAGGATATCAGTATGAGCAACCAGTTTTTGCAAGATATCAAAAAGAGACGTACCATTTATGGGCTAAGCAAAGAAGCGGTCACTTCCGATGAAAAAATTAAAGAAATCGTAGGCGAGGCTGTACTCCATACACCTTCGTCCTTTAATTCGCAAAGTGCGCGAGTGGTTATCTTGCTCGGCGAACAACACGACAAACTGTGGAACATCACAACCGAAACCTTGCGCAAAATTGTTCCGGAAGCGGACTTTGCTTCAACGGAAGAAAGAATGAACGGGTTTAAAAGCGGTTATGGGACCGTCTTATTCTTTGAAGATCAAACCGTTATCCAAGGCTTGCAAGAACAATTCGCACTGTACAAAGAGAATTTCCCAGTATGGTCTGAACAATCTTCCGGTATGCTCCAATTTGTCGTTTGGACCGCCCTTGAACTGGAAGGATACGGCGCTTCTTTGCAACACTACAATCCACTGATCGACGATGAAGTGAAAAAAGAGTGGAACATCCCCGCCGAATGGAAATTACGGGCGCAGATGCCTTTTGGAAAGCCGACCGCCCCGCCCACGGATAAAGATTTCCAACCGCTGGAAGAGCGCTTAAAAATGTATAAGTAAAACACCAAAAAACCTGACCCCTAAAGGGTCAGGTTTTTTGCCGTTGTTGACGCTTAGGAGACAGCGGCATGATGATCCCGGCAAGCGGGAGAACAGTATCCCTGATGCTGCTCTAGGCAATCGCTACAACACAGATGTAACTGGTGACAACGGGGATCGTTACAATTATGAAGGTTTTCCGTCGCTGTACCACAATGGTGACAGGTGCCCACCACCACTTCTTCTTCGCGGTTAATGGGTACAGATAGGCGTTCATCAAAGACAAAGCATTTTCCATCAAAGCCGCGTCCGCGCACTTGCTCGTCCTGGCCATAGGTGACGATGCCACCCTCCAGCTGGGCAACGTCTTGAAAGCCCTCCTCCAACATAAAAGCAGTCAATTTCTCACAACGGATACCGCCGGTACAGTACGTCAAGATCGTTTTATCCTTATAGGAGGACAGATGGTCGCGTATCCAATCAGGAAACTCGCGGAATGAGCGCACATCAGGACGAATCGCATGACGAAAATGGCCCAGATCATATTCATAGTCATTGCGCCCGTCGACGATGATAACATCCTCCCGCTGCATCGCCTCAAAAAACTCCTGCGGACTTAACCGTTTGCCGGAACGTTTATTGGGGTCCAACTCTTTTTCTACCCGGAACGTTACCAATTCTTTTTTTGGCTTTACCGCTATCTTGGGAAACGCGTGGCCGTCATGAGGATCCACTTTAAACACCATATCCGCAAAACGCTCATCCTGATGCATATGCGCCATATAAGCTTCCGTTTGTGCGACAGTTCCCGACACTGTGCCGTTGATTCCCTCAGGCGCCACCAGGATTCGCCCCTTCAGATCCAGCTTTCGACAAAGCTGCCAATGTTCCGCAGCAAAGGTATTCGGGTCTTCAATCCGGACATATTGATAATATAACAAAACCTGATAGGTTGGTTTAGTGGTCATCGGTTGTTTCTCTCCTTCCAACACAAAGGGCATCCACTATCACCATTGTAACCCAAACCGCGCCCGGAAGGAAAACCGAAAAAAGTATCAACAACCAATCTCTCGGGCGATGACCAGTCGTTGAATTTCGGAGGTGCCTTCTCCAATCTCCGTCAACTTGGCATCACGGAAAAAGCGCTCCACCTTGTAATCGTGCATATAACCATACCCACCGTGAATCTGAACAGCCTGGTCGCACACCTTCATCGCCATCTCCGACGCAAACAACTTACAGATAGAAGCTTCCTTGGTCATTTTCTTGCCCTGATCCTTCAACCACGCCGCTTTATGTACCATGGTGCGCGCCAGTTCAATATTCATCGCCATATCGGCCAGCTTATGTTGGATCACCTGAAATTTGGACAACGACTGACCAAACTGAACCCTCTCTTTTGCATAGCGAAGGGCCGCTTCATAAGCCCCCTGCGCAATTCCGACGGCCATCGCCCCAATCCCGATCCGTCCGCCGTCCAAAGTGATCAGAAACTGTTTCAACCCTTGACCAATCGTACCCAAGACATTCCCTTTTGGAATGCGAACGTTTTCCAGCACCAACTCCGTTGTATTGGAACTGTGCAATCCCATTTTGTGATATTGATCGATCACTTGAAACCCGGCACTATCCGTAGGAACAAGGAAGGCAGTAATCTCGGGGCCCGGCCCTGTCACCGCGGTTAAAGCGACAAAATCGGCATAGCTGGCATTGGTGATAAAACATTTGGAACCATTGATCACCCACTCCCCTTCCTCTAGAACCGCCGTCGTCTTTGTACCGCCGGCGTCGGAGCCAGCATTGGGTTCGGTCAAGCCAAATGCACCTAAGGTTTGACCTGTACAGAGCGGGACCAAGTACATCTTTTTCTGCTCCTCGGTACCAAACAAATACAGCGGCGCACAACCTAAGGATATATGGGCGGAATACGTAAGACCGCTAGAAGCACAAACCCGACTCAACTCCTCCACCGCGATGGCGAAGCTGATGGTATCTGCGCCACCACCGCCAAACTCCTCCGGAAAAGGCAACCCCATCAAACCGAGGTCGGCCATTTTGAGAAAGATCTCCCGCGGAAATTCCTTGGTCCGATCCCGTTCATCCGCCCCCGGCGCTACTTCCCCTTCAGCAAAATCTCGCATCAACTTCCGTATCATCCGTTGTTCTTCCGTTAGAGCAAAGTCCATTTTCTCCACCCCCGAGTATTTTGCATACCCCCCAATGATGGCAGCGCTTTCATCACCATTATATGAGCAGAAACGAATTTGCAGCAAGAATTTTTAGAATCCACCTATTTTTCGACCTCTCCGCCTGCTTAAGAGGTTTGCATTGGGGTCGGAAAAGGGATAAAATTAAACCAGAAAAAAGGCACCAAGGAAAAACAAAAAATAAAAGCACCCATTTGATCGGTGCTTTTGCCAAAACATATGAAGTTGTCTATTCGTTATTCGAGGAAATCCTTCAACCGTTTGCTGCGGCTGGGATGACGAAGCTTGCGCAATGCTTTCGCCTCGATCTGACGAATCCGTTCTCGGGTGACGCCAAATACTTTGCCCACTTCTTCCAGTGTGCGGGTACGACCATCATCCAGCCCAAACCGGAGCCGCAAAACATTTTCTTCCCGGTCGGACAACGTATCCAACACATCTTTCAGCTGTTCTTTCAACAGTTCATAAGCGGCTGCATCCGCCGGCGCCTGGGCGTCATCGTCCGGAATAAAGTCGCCGAGATGGGAATCGTCTTCTTCACCGATCGGTGTTTCCAAAGAGACTGGCTCCTGGGCAATTTTCATAATTTCCCGGACTTTCTCCGGGCTGAGACCCATTTCTTCCGCGATCTCTTCCGGCGTAGGTTCACGCCCAAGTTCCTGTAATAGTTGACGGGATACGCGAATCAACTTGTTGATCGTTTCAACCATGTGCACAGGGATGCGGATCGTACGCGCCTGATCGGCGATCGCCCGTGTAATCGCTTGACGGATCCACCAGGTGGCGTAGGTGCTAAACTTAAATCCTTTGCGGTAGTCAAATTTCTCTACCGCTTTGATCAGACCCATATTTCCTTCCTGGATCAGGTCGAGAAACAGCATGCCACGGCCCACATACCGTTTGGCAATGCTTACGACCAAACGCAGGTTGGCTTCAGCCAGACGGCGCTTGGCTTCTTCATCGCCTTGTTCGATCCGGGTGGCCAACTCCACCTCTTCCTGTGCAGACAACAGTGGAACCCGACCGATCTCTTTTAGATACATACGAACGGGGTCATTGATCTTTACGCCGGGAGGAACGCTCAGGTCATCCTCCAACAAGTCGTCTCCATCGGAATTATCATTTTGGGAAAAGACGATATTGTCGTCTTCCTCATTGATTACTTCGATCCCCTGCTCATTTAAGGCTTCAAAAAACTCATCCATCTGCTGAGGATCTTGGTCAAAGGAAGACATCTTTTCCATAATCTCTTTATATGTGAGGATCCCGCGTTTTTTCCCGAAATCCACCAATTGCTCTTTCACCTGTTCCAGTGTCAGTTCTTGCTCCATGTCTACATTCTGTTCGTTTGCCAACGTTGCGTTCCCTCCTTCCTGGCCCTTTGCTTCAGCCTCTTTTAAACCTGTTCCCGTAAATGCATCCATTCAATCGCATCGGGACGGCTGTGGCAAATGCCAGCACATCATCAAACAATATGGATAATCAGTCATGGTTTCGATCCCGGTACAGACGGAGGATGGATTCTTGTGCCAACCGTGCAGCCTCGATCGGATCGATCGCCTTTTCCGATTCCCGCTTTTGCGCCAACAGTTCCTGTTCACGCATTAATTGGCGAATGCGACGGATGCAACCATCCACTTCTTCTTGCAAATGGTCCTGGGGCAAATCCATCATACCCAGCTCTGTGATCACCGAAGTCAATTGGTCATCGTCAACCAAGCGGATGAATGCGTGTAACCCCCCGTCGCTGCCTGACCGGTGGTATGAATAAAGGTATGCAGCGATCGCTTCGTGCTCCTCCGTCTGAAAGTCAACCTGAAGACCTTCCATTGCCCTGCCCACATACTCGGGATATTGGAGCAAGATCGCTAACAACCGCCGCTCTGCAATCGCAAGGGACGATCGCGACCGGTTGGAAGCGACCATGTGTTTGCTGCCATGATATCCATTATTCCACTTCCCCTGACCTTTATCCCCCATCGATTCTCTCTTCTTTTTCGACGCCGCTTTCCGTTGTTCCTGTTTGAGGGCATCCAGTGAGATGCCAAACTCCTCGGATAAGCGGCGGAGATAGTGATCACGCTCAATCGCTCGGGGCAATTGTGCCACCACTTCAACGGCCTGAGTCAGATACTGCATCCGCTCATCTTCATCTTTTAGGTCTACATTTTTTTTGAGGGTTTCCAGCTTAAACGCGGTAAAGGGAAGGGCCTGGGCCAGCACCTTATCGATAAATGCTTGCGACCCAAAGCGACCAATATAATCGTCGGGGTCCATTCCATGAGGCATCTGAGCAACCTTCACGATACATTCCCGATTTTTTAACACGTCCAGCCCTCGGTCCGCCGCCTGTTGTCCGGCGGTGTCAGAGTCATAACAGATAATCGCCGTCTCCGCATTACGACGGATAACCTGAGCCTGAGAATCCGTCAGCGCCGTACCCAGGGTGGCCACACCATGTGTCACACCAGCTTGCCACGCTGCGATCACATCCATATAACCCTCAAACAGCACCGCTTGATTTTGCTTGCGAATCGATTTGCGGGCACGGTGCAGATTGAATAAAAATTTCCCTTTATGAAACAAAGGCGTCTCCGGGCTATTTAAATATTTGGGCCGCCCCTCTCCCAATAACCGCCCCCCAAAAGCGATAACCCTTCCCTGGGAGTCGTGGATGGGAAACATCACCCGCCCCCGAAAGCGATCATAATAAGAGAGTACGCCGTTAGCGGAAGTATCTCGTTGGGCGATCAGACCGGCATTGATCAATTCTTCCTCTTGAAATCCCCGCCGTTTAAGAAAGGACAGCAAGAAGCGATAAGAGTCGGGGGCATATCCCAGTTGGAATTCTTCCATTGTGGAACGTTGGATCCCGCGGCGGGTCAGATAGTCCCTCGCCTCCTCTCCATGCTCGGTATTCATCAACAGATGGTGAAACAAGCGCGCGGCCAACTCGACCGCTTCCCGCAACCGCTGCCGCCGTTTCTCCTCTGGATCCGACTCGCCTTCATCCCAACGAGGCAGTTCAATTCCCACCTGTTCCGCCAAATATCGGACAGCCTCGATAAAGGTAAACTGCTCCATTTCCATGACAAACTTAAAGACATTCCCACCAGCCCCACAGCCAAAACAGTAATAAATTTGTTTATCCGGGGAGACAGAAAAGGAGGGAGTGTTTTCAGAGTGAAATGGACAGAGACCGAAGTAGTTGCGGCCGCTTTTTTTTAGCTGTACCGACTGGCTGACCACATCGACGATATCATGATGCTCCCGGATACGGTCGATGACTTCGTCAGGGATACGTCCCCGCATGAAATCACCGCCTCCTAGAAATCCATTTTTCGTTGCCCAGGCAGGGTAACAATCGTACCTATTCGCCGAGATTCGTCAAAATCCTGCATTTTTCCTTCTTTGATTTCACAGGGAAAAGTTGGATGAATGCGGCAAATATTCAACCACACATCCTTTTATTCTACACGATTCCCCAAAACCCTGCCACTGTTTCCATGTGAGAAAATCGGTTGCGTCTTCGATTCATCATCTCTTGTATTATACGCGGATACTTGAAAAAAATCCTTTTCAAAAAGAGGCCCACACTCCTGCTAAACTGGAGAGTGGGAGATGTGGATGTTAACAAACTGGTCGCAGGACGGTCGGGGTGATTATCCGTCTCAAACTCCAGTCGTTTGTCATCAATTTGTTTTTGCTGCTACTCTTTTTCCTGCAGGGTGGCTTGGGCCGCTGCCAAGCGGGCAAGAGGCACACGAAATGGCGAGCAGCTGACATAATCAAGCCCAGCTTGGTGGCAAAAGTGAATGGAGTGCTTTTCACCGCCATGTTCCCCGCAGATACCAGTTTTTAGACTCGGCTTGGCACGTCGCCCTTCCTCCACTCCGAGAGAAACGAGCCGTCCCACTCCGTCGTGGTCCAGCGTGATAAACGGATTTTCAGGCAAAATCTTGCGGTCCAGATACTGATGCAAAAACTTTCCCTCTGCGTCATCACGGCTAAAGCCAAACGTGGTCTGCGTTAAGTCGTTGGTGCCAAAAGAGAAAAAGTCGGCGGCGGTTGCAATCTCTCCTGCGGTTAGAGCGGCTCTGGGCACCTCAATCATTGTTCCCACCGTAAAAGGGATGGGAATGCCGCTTTGCCGCTGCACCTCCCTTGCCACCTCTTCCACCAATCGTCTCATTTCCTTTAATTCATTGATATGTCCCACCAGTGGAATCATAATCTCCGGCTCCACTATGATTCCTGCTTCGATCGCCTGAGCAGCCGCCTGAAAAATCGCTTCTACCTGCATTGCATAAATCTCAGGATGGGTTAAACCTAGGCGGCAACCGCGATGACCCAACATCGGATTAAATTCGTGTAAGGCACGAACCTGACGCAGTAGCATCTCTTTTTTTCGTAAATCCCCCAGGTCGATTCCTTCCATTACCTGCAGTTTGGCAACTTCCAACTGCAATTCTTCCAGGTTGGGCAAAAACTCGTGCAAAGGGGGGTCCAACAGGCGGATGGTGACTGGCAACCCCTCCATCGCCCGAAAGATTCCATAAAAATCCTCACGCTGTAACGGCAACAGCGCTTCAAGGGCCAGTTGTCGTTCTTCTGCCGATTCCGCCAAAATCATGGAGCGAACCAACGGCACCCTGTCCGCATCCATAAACATATGCTCCGTCCGGCACAGACCCACTCCCTCCGCCCCAAATTCACGGGCTTTGGCCGCATCTGCGGGATTATCCGCATTGGTACGTACGCGCAACGTCCGGATCTCATCCGTCCATTGCAACAATCGCTTAAACTCCTCGGACAGTTCGGGATCGATCAGCGGCACTTGCCCGCGGATCACGCGACCGCTGCCACCTTCAATCGAAAGTTCATCCCCTTCCGTTAAAACCTGCCCCTCGATGCGAAGCTCTTTTTTCTTGTGGTCGATGATAGCGTCTTCACAACCACAGATACACGGTTTTCCCATTCCGCGGGCGACCACAGCGGCGTGACTGGTCATACCGCCACGGGTAGTCAACACCCCCTGCGCGGCTACAATGCCGTGAATATCTTCCGGCGTCGTTTCCGGCCGCACCAAGATCACTTTTTTCCCGGTTTGTGCCCACCGTTCTGCGGTATCCGCCTCAAACACCACTTGTCCCGAAGCGGCTCCAGGGGAGGCGGGAAGCCCTTTGGTCAAGACATCCAGTTTTGCTTCAGGATCGATGCGGCGGTGTAAAATTTGATCCAGTTGATCGGGATCAACCCGCATCAAGGCTTCTTCCTTAGTGATGACGCCTTCTTCCACCAAATCGACAGCGATTTTGACGGCGGCATGAGCCGTCCGTTTGCCGGAGCGGGTTTGGAGAAGGTAGAGCTTTCCCTGTTCCACCGTAAACTCAATATCCTGCATATCGCGATAATGCGCTTCCAACTGTCGGGTAATCTGAACAAATGCATCATAGATGGGTGGCATTCGGTCGGCCAAGCGGGCAATCGGCTCAGGAGTTCGAATCCCCGCTACCACATCTTCTCCCTGAGCATTGATCAAATACTCCCCATACAACTCTTTTTCCCCAGTGGAGGGATTGCGTGTAAAGGCGACACCAGTGCCAGAGTCTTCTCCCATATTGCCGAATACCATCATCTGCACATTGACGGCGGTACCCAAATCATCCGCGATACGATGAATATTGCGATAAATACGAGCGCGTTGGTTGTTCCAGGAATCGAACACCGCCACAATCGCACGGTACAGCTGATCGACGGGATCCTGTGGGAACGATTCCCCTGTCTCTTCCGTTACCACTCGCTTAAAAGATTGAATCACATCCATCCAATCATCTGCCGTCAAATCGGGGTCGGCAGCGACTCCGCGCGCTTCTTTTTTCTGTTCGATCACCCGCTCAAATCGATAGGAGGGGATTTCCAACACCACATCCCCAAACATCTGGATAAAGCGCCGATAACAATCCCAAGCAAAGCGAGCATCGCCGGTAAGGGTGGCCAAGCCCGCAACGGTGCGATCGTTTAGACCCAGATTGAGTACGGTATCCATCATCCCCGGCATCGATACAACCGCACCGGAGCGAACGGATACCAATAGAGGGGCGGCAGGATCGCCAAGCTTTTTACCGGAGTGTTTCTCCAGTTCGGATAAGGCACGAGCGATCTCTTGTTTACGCTCATCCGTTAAGGTGCGTTCCGCGTCATAATATTGCAGACACGCCGTAGTCGTAATTGTAAAACCAGGGGGGACAGGCAACCCGGCACGGGTCATCTCCGCCAGGTTGGCTCCTTTCCCCCCCATCAAATGCTTCCAATCCTGTCCACCTTCAGCAAAGGGAATAATCGTGGCCACACTCATAAGTGCTTCCCTCCTTTACGAAGCATATCGAGGATGCTGTTGGCCGTCTCTTCCACCGCTTTATTGGAAACGTCGATAATGGGGCACCCCACCCGCTTCATCACTTTTTCTGAGTACTCCAGCTCCTGCAAAATCCGTTCCATATTGGCATAATTAGCCCTGGCAGTAAGTCCGAGAGACTTTAACCGCTCCCGCCGAATTCCGTTTAATTGATCGGGATTGATCGTCAACCCAATACATTTTTCCGCCGGTACCATAAATAATTCCTCTGCCGGTTCCACTTCGGGCACGAGCGGGACATTGGCCACCTTAAGACGCTTATGGGCCAGATACATGGATAAAGGCGTTTTTGAGGTGCGGGAAACACCGATTAAAACCACATCCGCCCGTAACAGCCCGCGCGGATCGCGGCCATCGTCGTATTTCACCGCAAATTCAATCGCTTCCACTTTACGAAAATATTCATCATCCAAGCGGCGAACCAAACCCGGCTCCCGTTTTGGTTCCCGGCCATACAGCGCGGAGAGACCCTCTATCATCGGTCCCATAATATCCACCACCGGAACCCCTTTGCGATTTGCTTCATCAAGGAGAAATTGGTACAGTTCGCTCACCACCATGGTAAATGCGATCATGCCGTTTACCTCAGCGGCCGCCTGTACCATTTCCGCTATCGTTTTTTTATCATCCACATAAGGGATGCGGCGGATATCCGCCTGACCGCCGTTAAACTGACTAGAGGCGGCGCGGATGACAAATTCCGCCGTCTCCCCCACGGAATCGGACAAAATGAAAATAACTGGTTGATCGGACGCAGTAGTAATCGTTGATCCCTCCCTGACAGTTTAGACTGAAGTACCCTGACCCATCTCTACAAATACTTTTGTAATGGTGGTTTTTGTGATTCGTCCTACAACCTCCAAGCCATCACCTTTTTCCGGCTCTTTGACGACTGGCAAGGCGTCCACTTGGTTACGGATCAGCTTCGTAGCAGCTGTCAATAATGTTTCCTCTAAACCACAGGTGACAATGTTAGGCATACGGGTCATCGCTACACCCACCGGAATATTTTGTAGCGCTTGATTTCCCATTGAGCTTTTTAACAGATCCTTGCGGGAGAGAACACCGGTGAGAATTCCACCTTCCTTCACCACAAACAAGGTTCCTACATCTTCTAAAAACATGGTGCAGATCGCATCGTACACCGACATCTCATCTTGACAGACGACGGGTACCGATTTGTAATCCCGCACCATTAGCTTACTCAGATGTTCACCCAGTAGTTGATTCCCCGATTTGCCGGAATAAAAATACCCCACTCGTGGACGAGCATCTAAAAATCCGGACATCGTCAAAATCGCCAGATCCGGACGCAGAGTAGCACGGGTTAAGTTTAATCGTTCCGCGATTTGTTCGCCGGTGATTGGTCCCTCATCTTTTACGATTTGCAAGATCTTTTCCTGTCGCTGGCTTAGCTCGATTGTCGGACACCTCCTCAATCTTCGTAAATGGCCCGATTCATTGTAGTAGGTGGGATTTTGAGTGGCACAGCAAAGGCACTTCGCTTCAAAATCCCCCCTTCGTTCGAATTATAAAACCGACTTTTAAATATGACATACTTTAGGATAGTAAATACTATATAGTATATACTATATTCCACTATCCTTTTAAGCAAGCATTTTTGTACCTTTTATCGATTCATGGAATAACTTTGGCGCAGTTCATTGTCAACGGACAAAATTCTCTTTAGAATGAGGACGGAACATATCGATTGGAGGAAGGCCTATGTTGTTTTCCAACCCGTTGGCTGCCCGAGTAGAAGCGGACCCTCACCAGGTATCCCTGGTCGGCAAACAGGGTTTACAGTATGTTGAACTTCAATTGCCCAGTACCCGGCATTCATTTGCTACCCATGAGCTGTTCAATCTGCTCAGCTTTAGCCAGATAGAGCCGATTGCATTGCGGGCACCGGAAAATATGGCTTTAGGAAAAGTCCCCCTCAATCTGGAGGATTGGGAGTTTTGGCTGGAAACCGCTGCTGAATTATATGGCGATAGCCCTTATCGATATTTTATTTGTCATGGTGCGGCGGTCACTTTAAATGAGGTGTTTGACTATCTGGATGCCCGGCCCCGCGATTTTAACGGTCTACATGATTACAAAACACAATATGTAGAAACTGTCATCCAACAATTGAACACGTTAGAAAACGTGGCCCAAGCTTTAAACATCAAACTGTTAATCGAAAATGCCCCCATGAGCGGTCAAGAATACTTTGAACCGGGACAGGACTGGATTCACCCCGCTTTACGGACCCCGCGCCATCTGTTGCAGATCGCGGAGGCCACAGGAACGGGTATCTGCTTTGATAGCGCCAATGCCCGTATCACCTCTCACGTTTTATCCTATATGCACCGCTCCCGTAGCCTGTTTGCAGCGGCAACGGAAAAAGAAGTTCTCAATGCCACCCGCACATGGATCGACTTTTACCGGGAGTTGAAAGAGCATACCGCTCTCACTCGCCTTTCCTTCGCCATCAGTTGGGGAGACACTCCGGCAACCCACCATATCCCTTTTCCTGAAGGCGCATATCCGGAGCTGTTGGCATTTGCACAACTTCTTCATCCGGAGCTCCCTGTTATCCTTCCCACCGGCAACAACAAATTGAAGGAAATGATGGAGCCGTTGATGCGCTTGAAAATGCGATAGAAAACCACTTATCGAAGATGTGAAAAGCCAGCAACCAACGACGGGTTGGTCGCTGGCTTAGCCATACTGATGACATTAACCGTCCCTTAAGTTTTGCTCAAATGGCCCGTGATACCTCTGAACTTTTGAGTCAATTAGGAATCACTGAAATTCACCGTCATGTCATTAAATATAGCTTTTAAAAAAAGACTACCCCCTGTTTGGGAGCAGTCTTTTTTTATACGACATCAAGAAGCAAACACCAACTGATTAAAGGCGGCATAGCGACCAACGATGTCGTTAATTTCACGCAGAAGGGCTAGACGATTGCGTCGCACCGCCTCATCTTCCGCCATCACCAGCACATCTTCAAAGAACGTGTGGATGGATGGAGCCAGTTCACTTAACGCATCCAGCATGCGCTCTGTGTCTCGGTCAGCCGCTGCGGTGGCAAAGGTTTCCCGTGTCTCTTGGATCGCATTCCACAAGGCATGCTCCGCCGGTGTCTCAAAGCGACCACTGTCCACTGTACTCTCATCCGTTCCTTGCTTTGCCAGATTGGCCGCGCGACTAAATCCTTCTACTACGGTTTTAAATTCCTCCGCATTGACGCGGGTAGCCAACGTACGGGCTTTATCCAATACCAACTTCGGTTGATCCACACCTGCCGCCAACACCGCATCAATAATATCGTAGCGAATTTCTGCTTCTTGTAGCAATGCTTTTACCCGCAAACGGAAAAAGGATTCCAATTCCGCCCGCACTTCCTCTTCGGAGCGTTTCACCCACCCGTCTGCGGTCAGCTTTTGCAAGGTGAGATCGATCAAAGCCGAAAGGGTCAATGGACTCCAACCCCGTTCAGCCAAGATATGTATCACCCCTGCGGCGCGACGGCGTAAGCCGTATGGATCTTGGGAACCGGTGGGTTGAATGCCGATAGCAAAGGCGGAGACCACCGCATCCATCTTATCGGCGATGCTGATGAGGGTGCCGATGGTTCCCGTCGGCAGACGATCACCGGCAAAGCGCGGATAGTGATACTCCTCGATCGCATCCGCCACCTGCTGGTCTTCCCCCGCTTTTACAGCGTAATCTCGCCCCATTAAGCCGCTCAACTCGGGAAATTCATACACCATCTGCGTCGATAGATCAAATTTGCATATCTCTGCCGCCCGCGCCAATTGCGCTACTTCGGCCTCAGAAAGCTGCAACCGTGCGGCCATTTCCTGCACCCCTGCACGGATGCGGCGGACCTGGTCCCCGATGGTACCCAACTCTTCGTAATAAACCACTTGGTCCAACTTCGCCACCGCAGTCGCAATCGGCAGCTTTTGATCTTCTTCATAGAAGAAGCGGGCATCGGCTAGACGGGCGGAGAGCACCTTTTCATTTCCTTTCGCCACTGTGACAAGGGCATGGTCATCACCATTGCGCACGGTTACAAAATAGGGCAACAGCTTTCCGTCTGCCCCTTCCACCGGAAAATAACGCTGATGCTCTCGCATGGTCGTAATTAAGACGGCTGGGGGTAAGCTTAAATAAGCCTCATCATAGCGACCGAACAAAGCAGTAGGCGTTTCCACCAAATAGGTAACCTCGTCCAACAGATCGGGATCCACCGGGATCGTCCAGCCGTGCTGCTGCTCCAATTGTTCAAGCTGGGAGCGGATCAAGGCTTGCCGTTCCATTGCGTCGACCATCACATGTTGTTGGCGCAGCGTTTCTACATAGGAAGCCGGATGATCCAAATCAACAGCAGCACCGAGAAAACGATGCCCCCGGGTTTGACGTCCGGCGGTTACACCTGCCCAGGATACGGGCACCACTTCTTCTCCCCACAGGCAGACCAACCAGCGAACCGGGCGGATAAAACGGGTGCGGCCACTACCCCAGCGCATCGCTTTTGGAAAATGGATACTGTTCAGCACTGTGGGCAACTCTTCTTGCAGCAAGCTGTCGGTCTCTTTTCCCTCTTCATGCTTTAAAGCGAAGACATAAGTCTCCCCTTTATACTCTTTTAAGGCGAGGCCGGTCACATCTACGCCCTGCTTCCGCGCAAACCCCTGTGCCGCCTTGGTCCAGAAGCCGTCTTCGTCCATGGCGATTCTTTTGGCGGGTCCGCGCACTTCCGCAGCGATATCTTCTTGTTTTGCGGCCACTCCCTTGATCAACAAGGTGAAGCGGCGGGGAGTGGCATAGGCGTTTACTTCACCGTGGGCGATCCGCTTTTCTTTGAGCCAAGTGACTGTCTTCTCCCGCAATTGTTTCAATCCGCCTTCAACAAAACGGGCGGGAATCTCCTCGCATCCGATTTCCAATAGCCAATCCCGTTCAGACATGGGCGTTCCCTCCCTCTTTCATCAGCGGAAAGCCGAGGCGTTCCCGTTCCGCCACATAGGTTTTGGCACAGCGGCGAGCCAATGCCCGCACCCGTGCCAGATAACCGGTCCGTTCGGTGACGCTGATGGCGCCGCGAGCATCCAACAAGTTAAACGTGTGCGAGCACTTCAAAATATAATCATAAGCGGGAAACACCAGATTTTCTTCTAATGCCCGGTTGGCCTCTTCCTCATATTCGTCAAACCAACGAAACAGTTTGGCACTATCGGAAACCTCAAAGGAATACTTGGAATGCTCATATTCCGGCTGTTTAAAAATATCGCCGTACTTCACTCCATGCACCCAGGAGAGATTGTAGATATTTTCTTTATCCTGGATATAGGAAGCCAAACGCTCCAACCCGTAGGTGATCTCTACTGAGACCGGGTCGGCTTCCAGGCCGCCGATCTGTTGAAAATAGGTAAACTGGGTAATCTCCATTCCGTCCAACCATACTTCCCAACCTAAACCGGCAGCTCCCATGGCCGGATTTTCCCAGTTGTCTTCAACAAAGCGAATATCATGTTCCAGAGGGTCGATCCCCAACTCTTTTAAGCTGTTGAGATATACTTCTTGAATATCGTCCGGTGACGGCTTCATAATCACTTGAAATTGATGGTGTTGATACACCCGATTAGGGTTTTCACCATAACGGCCGTCAGCCGGGCGGCGGGAAGGTTCCACATAGGCTGTATTCCACGGTTCCGGTCCCAATGTACGCAAAAAAGTCATCGGATTCATGGTACCAGCCCCTTTTTCTACATCATAGGGTTGGGCCAATACACATCCCCTGGCACTCCAATACGCCTGCAATTTTAAAATAATTGATTGCATCTTCAATCTCCCCCACCTTCAGGCAAATAAAAAAACCTCTTCCATCTCCTTACGAAAGCGATCGCTTTCATAGGGACGGGAGGTTTCCCGCGGTTCCACCCTAATTGACCCGGTAACTCACCGAATCCCCTTCATTGGACAAGCGCTCCAGACCGCCCTTCACCGGATTTGTGTCCGGGCTTGCACCATTCCCGGCTCGCTGAGGTCACAAAGGACCGGCTACTCCCTTCTATCATCGCGCGTAAATTTTACAGCTATATATAATTATATATATACCAAACTGTACCGTTGCCTGTCAATCATTCATCGCGCCAATCCCGCTTCATCCGATCGAGGAAATCCCGTGATTTCAGGGATTGGCCCACATATTCGTCAAGAAAGGCGCGGATTACCTTCTCCAATTGGGTACGGGTTTCCGCTTTTAAATCCACCTCACCGACACGGTCAGGCGTCATCCGTTGCAACAACTTTAACACACGAGCCGTCGCCGCAGAAATGGCGATCGCCTGTCGATCCCGGTGGCTACAATCAAGGCAGAGAAAACCACCCATCGCCACGCTAAAGCGGACCGATCGATCAACGGCCCCACAGTGGACACAACCGTCCAGGCGCGGACGGTATCCCCCGACTTCCAACACCTTTAGTTCAAAAATATGGGTGAGAATATCGGGATCGGCCCCTTCTTCCAACATATCCAAGGTTGTTTCCAGCAGCGAGTATAAAACCGGCTGCACTTCCCTTTCCTCTGTCAGTCTATCCAATAATTCCGTCATGTAGGCGGCCACCGCCGTCAGCGTTAAATCGGAACGCAGGGAGTAGCGCGCACGTTGAATTTCCGCCTGGGAAAGAGTGGCCATACCCGAGGAGCCGGAAAAACAGAGGAACCAACCGGATGTAAAGGGTTGCGTCACCGCTCCCAGACGGCTTTTGGTTTTTTTGGCTCCACGGGCCATTACCGCAATTTTCCCCTGCTCCTGTGTAAACAGAGTGACCACTTTATGGCTTTCTCCGTAATCCCGAGTTCGGATCACAATCCCTTCACATTTTGCCAGCATGGAACAGGTGTCAACCCTCCACCTTCGCTTCCGATTCCCGTTGCCCTCCTTTGTCGCTGCTGTCGGTGTAAGTGATGGCATCCTTATACAAGAGGTATGCATCAATACTGCCCGTCACAGTGAAACATTTCCACGAAAAGTCACACAAACGGTTCATCCTCCCCATCAGAGAAATCGGTCAAACGAAAACTCTAGGAATTAGGATGGGCCGATCGCAGCAGGAGTATAACCAGAATCGGACCGATAAGATTTTCCAAATAGAAATCTACTCTTCGTCGCGGTAGCCAAACTGACGCAGATAAAAATCCTCATTGCGCCAATCCTTTTTTACCTTTACCCATAAATCGAGATACACTTTACTACCCAATAAACGCTGGATCTCGTGACGGGCACGGCGGCCCACTTCTTTTAGCATCGATCCCTGTTTACCGATTAAAATCCCTTTTTGCGAAGCCCGTTCCGTAATGATGGTCGCCCGTACATCCACCAGATCACCCTCATCCTGGCGTGACATCTCCTCCACCACGACAGCGACGGAATGGGGCACCTCTTCTCGCGTCAGGTGCAACACTTTTTCCCGGATCAGTTCAGCGACGATAAACCGTTCCGGATGATCGGTTACATATTCGGAGGGATAATAAGGCGGGCCTTCCGGGAATTCTGCCAAAATCAGCTCCAACAGTTTGCCGGTGTTGTTACCCAGTTTCGCCGAGATGGGAACCACTTCACGAAAAGAAAAACGCGTCCGATATTGATCGATCAGTGGCAACAGCGATTCAGGATGAACCTGGTCAATTTTGTTTACCACCAGGAACACCGGCGTTTTTACCTCTTGCAGCAGATCCATGATAAACTGATCCCCTGCTCCCATCCCTTCTTTGGCATCGATCAAAAACAACACCACATCCACTTCGGCAAAGGTGTCTCGCGCGGTTTTCACCATCCATTCACCCAGCCGTGACTTCGGTTTATGAATACCCGGGGTATCCAAAAAGATAATCTGTGACTCCTCAGTGGTGTAAACCCCGCGAATCTGGTTGCGCGTCGTCTGGGGCTTATCCGACATAATCGCCACTTTTTGCCCCAGCACATGATTTAAGAGTGTTGACTTCCCTACATTGGGACGTCCGATCAACGCTGCAAATCCCGATCGAAACCCGTTGCCCGTCATAACAAATCCCCCTTGGTAAATGCCCCCGGTAATAACTCCCCTACCGATGTCTCCTCAATATCCCCGTATAGGTTGGTCAGATAAACCGGTGTCTCCGCTTGGCAAAATTCCGCCAGCACCTGGCGACAGGCACCACAGGGGGAAACGGGACCAGTGGTGTCGGCGACCACAGCCACCGCAACAAACGAAGTAATTCCGGCAGAGACCGCTTTAAACACAGCGGTCCGTTCGGCACAGTTGGTTAGACTATAGGAGGCGTTCTCAATATTGCAACCCCGGAAAATACGGCCATCTGGAGCGACCACTGCCGCCCCCACGGCAAAGTTTGAATAAGGGACATACGCCTGCTTGCGCGCTTCTATGGCTTCCTCAATCAGTCGGTCTCGCTTCATGGGACCTTCTCTTCCTTCTGTTCGGTGGAATCGCCTGGACTCGCTACTGGCCAGGTGGGAGTAACCACTCCCCCAGAGATAATATATTTTAATCCTTGTTCTACAGTCATTTCCAAAAAGATCACATCTTCTTCCGGAATCATCACCAACCAACCGGAAGTGGGATTGGGTGTGGTTGGCAGAAAAATATTAAGGATGCGCCCTTTCTCTTTTTCTTTTCCTTTTTCCTGCACTTCTCCACTGGAATCTCCTGTAAAAAAGCCCATGGTATAGATGCCATGGCGCGGGTACGGAACCAAAACCACCTTTTTAAAACTGGCTTGATCCCCTTCAAAAGTACTGGTAATCTGCTTGACGGTGGAGTAAATCGTACGGGCCAAAGGGATCCGATAAAAGAGATAGTCCGTATATCGCAACAATCGGGTCCCAACAAAACTGCGGGTGATCATGCCGAACCATGCCAGCAAGAGTAATGTTAAAATCGTACCCACCCCAGGGATGTGGGTCTGAAAAACAATCCCCCCAACCACCAAGGGGAATTCCAAGATGCCCAGCCAATCCAATATATTTGCCACAGCAATGCCCAAGGTAGGATCGATGATCCCAAAGAGCAGCTTTAAAATATAAAGTGTGGCAAGGGTTGGCAATAACGCGATGACACCGATAATGAGGTAGGTGCGAAAACGCTTGAACATTCCTGATGTCGGACCCCTTTCTTTCTCACATCAATTGAAAACCGATCCAAGCGATGACAATACCCAGAATCGTCCCCAGGATGACCGGGTTTTTTCGTGTTTTGATGCGCAACCGTGTCCCGATCAATAGCGCTGTCAAAAACAGAACTAATAAGATAACCAATAAATGACCGGTCATCAGCACCAATGAGGTGGCGATACAACTGGCGAGGGATGTTGTCATACTGGGTTCAAGCTCTGGACGTCCCCAACGGTGCATAGCGCTTTTTAACATTAACGTTAAAAAGAAATCCAGAGTGATTAAAGCGGCCAAACTGATATCAGGTGGATGAGACGATTGTTCAAAAGTTTGAAAGGCAAAAGCGGCCAAATACGGATAAAAAATGCTGACCCCTACCACCACCGCCAACCCGGCACACAACAACACCGCCCCTGCTGCTACATCCTTGGCCACTTTGGCTAGGGGATGAAAGTCAGGGGAGACCATATCAACCACCGCCTCAACTGCGGTATTAAACAGTTCCGCCACCAGCACCAATAAGATGCTGATAAACAGTAGCAAAACCTCCATCTTGCTGAGGGGCAGATAAAGCGCCAAAAGCAGCACGATCAATGCGGCCATATAATGAATCCGCATATTTCGCTGACTTACCAGCGTATATTTTAATCCTTCCAAGGCGAAGCGAAAACTGTGGAGTACTTTCGACCACCACATAAAAATTCCTACCTTTTTAGGCCGGCATGGGCTAAAATCGCTTCCTGCCGGGAAAACATTCGTTTTTCTTCGTCTTCATCTTGGTGATCATAACCGAGCAGGTGCAAAAATCCATGAACCGCGAGAAACGCCATTTCCCGCCCTAGGCTGTGGCCGTAAGCCTGCGCCTGCTCCTGTGCCCGTGTAAACGAGATCACCACATCTCCCAACGGGATCAGTTCTCCTACTATTGTGCTCGGTTCCTCCCCTGGCTCCCACTGCGGAAAAGAGAGCACATCCGTGGGACGATCCACATCACGAAATTTCCGATTTAAGCGATGAATCGTGTCATCATCGACGATGGAGACGGATACTTCCGCCTCCTTTATCCCTTCCATCGCAGCAGCCTGTTCTAAACAGCGCTCCATATCCGCAATCACGGCTTGTTTCGATTCATCCCAATCGATTTGGATATCCATATCCACATAAAGACTCATGCAGGCTTCACCCCTTTCCCACCCTCTTCGGGATACTCAATACGGGAATGAAAAATTCCCTGTAACGTTTCACAGATGGAACGGGCAATCACATCCAGTTCCCTTAATGTAAGGTCGCACTCATCAAACTGACCGTCATCCAGCCGATCGCGAATAATCTTACGCACCATGGTTTCAATCCGGTCTGGAGTCGGCCGCGCTAGGGAACGTACCGCTGCCTCGACACAATCAGCGATCCCGACAATGGCCGCTTCTTTTGTTTGCGCTTTGGGTCCCGGATAGCGAAAATCCGCCTCCAACACATTGGAACCGTCCCCTTGTTCCTTTGCTTTAAAATAAAAGTATTTCAGCAATGTCGTTCCATGATGCTGTGCCGCAATATCACAGATCGGCGTTGGAATGTTGTACTCTTTTAGCATGTCATATCCGTCACGGGCATGAGAGATGATAATCGTCCTGCTCAGATGAGGGGAAATTTTATCGTGAGGATTTTCCGATTGCAGTTGATTCTCGATAAAAAACTGCGGCCGTTTTGTTTTGCCGACATCATGATAATAGGACCCCACTCGCGCCAACAAACCATCGGCCCCAATCGCCTCTGCCGCCGCTTCCGCTAAATTACCCACAATAATGGAATGATGGTAGCTTCCCGGTGTTTTGGTCAGCAATTTACGCAACAGTGGGTGATTGGGATTGGAAAGCTCCAATAAACGCAGTGGTGACAAAATATCAAACAACGCCTCAAAGTGCTGCAGAAACCCGATCGTCAATACCGCCGAAAACACACCTCCAGCGGCACCAAAGGCGAGGGATTGCAACAATACCTTCCAATCCCCATCGACAGGAGCTAAAGCGTAAAGAGCAGCAATCGTCACCACCGCAGCAGCCGCAGCCACTAAACCCGCCCGGAAAATGGTGAGACGATCGCGTACACCCGCCAAGGCAAAAGCCCCCGCCGAACCGCTTACCAATGCAACCAGCCCATAACGATAATCAAACAGCAGATGATTTTCCGCATTAAAGAACATCCCGGCAAAAATACTGAGCAGCACGCTACACCACAGCGCCAATTGCAGATTGAGCAGCAAGGTGACCAGCATGGTTCCCAGAGCGGCAGGAGCCAAGTAGCCTACCGTGCTCCACTCCAAATTTTGCCCCAGGCTGAGGATCTTCATCCCTAACAGGGTGATAAGAAAAACGGAGACCAACATCAACGTTTTTAAGTTGTCACGATAAACTTCCGGCTGAAAACGGCGAATAAACCAAGCCAACAACCCCATCAACAGCCCAACCAATAATCCTAAACCGATGAGTGGCCAAGAATTGGTTTGATCCCGTAATACTCCCAGCTCCTGCAATTGACGATATTGATCGCTGGTGACAACATCGCCGGCCGCTACAATCGTCTCCCCTTTCCGTATCGGGATCGGTTCAACGCTGTCCCGTGCCGCCTCCCGCAACTTTTCCGTTCGTTCGCGATCATACAACTCGTTGGGCAAGATCATCTCCCGGATTAATTCCCGCACAATAAAGCGAGCATCCGCCCCGAGATTGGAAGTGACCAAAGCACGATCCACCTGATCTTGCTTATTCTCCAACTCCTCTTCCCGCACACCGTTGGAGAGTGTATCATATAAAATATCCCGGCTGATGATACGCATCTCAGTCAATTGCTCCACCGGGATCCTCGCCAGCTTAAGATAAAATTCTTCCGACATCTCTGTCGGGATAATATCTTGAAAGTTGGTGATCTTCTCTTTTTCTGACAGCGATTCATCTTCCAGATTGCGGCGTACATCGGTAAAGATCGTCTCCAACCGCTTCAATTGCCGCTCCGTCAACTGCTCATCTACTTGATATTGCTTCCCTACCGATTCCGCAGCCTGTTCACGCGCCCGCTCCGTTGCCTCTTGATCCACCTTGGTTACCGGAGAGACGATTGTTTCCGCTGAAACGGAGCCGGGAGAGAGATCATACTGCTGTGGGAGTACATCTTTCATCAGTAACAGAAAACAGAATAAACCCAAACCGGTGTACAGTAAAAAACGGACCCGCCTGCTTGTCCTCCAAAAGGCGGGAAAGCGGAATCGTCTCCGCCAAGTTGGTTTTTTCGGTTGATGGGGTTCTTTCATCGATGACCAACTCCTTATGGGGGAGTTACTCCGCTTGTTCATAGGCGTCAATCACCTTTTGCACCAGCGTGTGACGCACCACATCCGCTTGGGTTAAATAGACGAAAGGAATTTCCTGCACCGGTTTTAGCACCTTTTCCGCCACGCGTAAACCGGATTCTTTGCCTTTTGGCAGATCCACCTGGGTTACATCGCCGGTTACCACCATCTTAGAGCCAAAACCTAAGCGTGTCAGAAACATCTTCATCTGTTCCGTGGTTGTGTTTTGCGCTTCATCCAAGATGACAAACGAATCTTCCAAAGTACGCCCCCGCATATAAGCCAATGGAGCCACCTCAATCATACCCCGTTCCATCAACTTATTGACTTGCTCCACTCCCATCATCGTGTAGAGGCTGTCATAGAGGGGACGGAGATAAGGGTCCACTTTTTCCTGTAGATCTCCTGGCAAAAAGCCTAAGCTTTCCCCCGCTTCCACAGCGGGACGCGTCAACACAATCCGTTTCACTTGTTGCGCTTTTAAGGCAGTCACCGCCAACACGACGGCCAAAAAAGTCTTACCCGTCCCGGCTGGGCCAATCCCAAAAACGATGTCCGATTTTTGAATCGCACTGACGTAATCCCGTTGTCCCAGTGTTTTTACTCGGATCGGCTTTCCTTTTTGGGTGACGCCGATGGCTTCGCCGTATAGCTCCAATATTTCATCCGCTATTCCATCGCGAGCCAATCGTTGAGCGTAGACCACATCCCGCTCCGTCAGGGTGACCCCACGCCGGATCAATGTTAACAGCACACGAAACAGGTGGCTCAGGATTTCCAGTTCTTGCTGGGAACCGGAGATGACCACCTCTTCTCCCCTGGAAACAATTTTTGCATTGGTGTGTTCTTCAATGTTACGTAAAAACCCGTCCTGGGGACCGAACAGGCTGAGTGCCTCATGGGGATCCTTCAGTCGGATTTTAATTGTTTGGTCCACTGACAATGTCTCATTCTCCTTGCAAAATCGGTTGTGGATGGCTAATATCCTCAATCGCGTCAAACTGTATCTTCATAACAACTTTACCATTGTCCACGCGAGGGTGCAAAACTTTTTGGTCTAAAACCCTTGCCCCTTCACCCATCTGAGACAAAAGGTCTTCTCTCGCACGCTCCACCCCTAAAGCGATTGCTTCCTTTTCAGGGATTTTTTTCTTTACCCATTCCATCTCCAACCGCTCTTCTTCCACCCAACCAAACGGCATGCGCCATGAACCCAATTGTAATGCTTTTACATGTTGGATCGTCTCAAACCGTGTAAAGGATTCCTTTTGCCAAAAAGGGGGGCGCACAATTCGGGCAGCCAGAAACGGATAGTATCCGGTCTCACGATTACCGGTATACACTTTTCGCTTTTGTACCAGCGGAACTTCCACCTCGGATTCATACCATACCTGTCCCCAAACTTTGCCCTTAGCTCCCACCAGTTTCCCCTCATTAGACTGCTCCGGGTTCCCGTAATAACCGGACACCAGAAGCTCTCCTTTTTTGACGACATCCTTTACTTCCACCACCGGCCGTCCTCGTTCCACCTGCATGTCGTAAATCAAGCCACCCCGTTTGGCGATCAGGTTGACAGGACCTCGTTCCCCTTCGCTCTCTCCTTCTTCCACCCTTTTTTTCTCCACCACCGTCAATATCGCTCGGGTTCCTTCCATGCGAAACCCGATCCAGGATAACTGCGGCATTTTAGCACTAAGGTTGTACTGAATATCCTCCGCCGACCCGATCCGATGTTTCAATTGACCGATGTATACCCCTTCCTCCCGTAACAACGATCGCAGCTCCGACTCAGGGATCCGTTCGTTCCCTTCCACTTCTACACTCCACACCAGCGAGGACAAGCTAAAAAGAATGACGAGAAACAACACCACCCCCCAGGCGAAAAAGCGACGTCGCATCAGACGCGCCCACCAAAACGGAAACCCTTGTTTACGGATAATTCGTACCTTTGAACCCGTTGATCGTAACAAGGGACGCAACCGAAAAAAGTCAGCCACCGGAAGGGTGAACCGAATCTTTTCGGCTCCAACCCAGGTGATGGATTGTAGTTGTAGCCGTGCACGGGTCGCTTCATTGATAAACCGGGTCAACTCCGGTCCAGTCAATTCCACCACCAATTGACCCTTGATCTGGCGAGGCCATCCAGCCTGAGACAACGCTCCTCCCCCCTATCCCCGAAGTCGAACCTCGGAAATCTCCCCTTCCACCCATATTTCTTCCGGGTAAATCACCTTAATTTTTAGGCGCTCTCCCGTAATCACCACCGCTCCCTGATCTGTTTTCAAAATGAGCTCGTTTTCTTGAAACGACTCCACACCGCGATGATTTTCCACATGAATCCGATAAGGCCCTACCATCAGCACCCTGGGTACATTGGCGGCAACATCGGGAGGAATATCCAACCAATCGGAAGCGATCTTCCGCAGTTTGTTTCCGATTTTCCCCATGGAAACGCCCTCCATCCATCAATAGTACTTGTATGCATGATTGTCCACAAATATGAAAGGTCGTCTCATTCCCTCTGGACATCAAATCATATCAGTGTATGTAAGAAGCCATTGTCCCATGAAAAAGGAAAAAGCGATGCGGACATCGCATCGCAAAGTTGATGATTTCTTGATTATTGTTGGCCGTAACCGGATTGCTGTTGTTCGGCCTGTTGTACCAGGCGTTTTGTGATCTCTCCGCCAACGGAACCGTTGGCGCGTGCAGTGCTGGACCCCCCCAGTTGAACGCCGAATTCAGAAGCGATCTCTTCTTTATACTGTTGCAAGACGCCGGCGGAACCCGGGACCAGCAAGCGGTTGCTACTGCGAGTACGTGGCATGATCTTCACCTCCTGTATCTCTAGTCTGAGCACAGCGAGAAGAGTCATGTTACATACATGTTTCCATGGGAAGGGTTGGAGAGGATACCAAAACAAACACCCGCCTTATTGGCGGGTGTGTTTTATCAACGATAAGGGTATCCGCTGCGACGGCGGGCTTTGGGTGGATCCAGTATCTCTTTGAGAATGATCCCCCGCTTCCATTCTTGTTTGGGCAGTTTCGCCCAGGGAGAGGAGGACTTTTTTGAGCTGGCTTCCATCATGACAATCGGATTCTCAGCTAAATCATCGGATAAGCGGTGACGATGCTTTTCTTTCAGCCGCTCCTTCAACTCTTTTGTTTCCTGTATACCCTGGTTTTTAGCTTGAGCCCAGGAATTTTGTTTTGTTTGTTTTTTAGGGGATTGTTGCTGGCGCCGCTTTTCTTCTGCTGCTCCTTTCAACATTCGGGAAACAGCTGAAATGATAAAGTAGATAACCAGCAATGTAATAAACCCATTGGCAAAGAGGAGCTTAAATAGTTCTTCCACAGCGACACCTCCCTCATGAGAACCTGGGGACGGAGTTTCCGGTTAATCCCCGTTATTTGTTCTCTTCGTCTTCTTCCGTTTGGGAGATGGATTTACGCATATCGGTATCGGCTATGACGTTTTGCATGTTGTAGTAGTCCATTACACCCAGTTTCCCTGCACGGAAGGCTTCGGCCATCGCCATCGGAACCTCGGCTTCTGCTTCTACCACTTTGGCGCGCATCTCTTCGACACGAGCGCGCATCTCTTGCTCTTTGGCCACAGCCATGGCACGCCGCTCTTCCGCTTTCGCTTGGGCGATATTTTTGTCCGCTTCTGCTTGGTCGATCTGCAGTGTGGCACCAATATTTTTCCCTACATCCACATCGGCAATATCGATGGACAAAATTTCAAAAGCGGTTCCGGCATCTAAGCCTTTAGATAAGACTGTACTTGAAATTAGATCCGGGTTTTCCAACACTTCCTTATGACTGTTGGCAGAACCGTTGGTGGTGACGATCCCCTCACCAACACGCGCGATGATGGTCTCTTCACCAGCACCCCCGACGAGGCGGTCGATATTGGCACGCACGGTTACCCGGGCCACGACTCTTACTTCGATTCCGTCTTTAGCTACAGCGGAGACGACTGGTGTTTCAATCACTTTGGGATTGACGCTCATCTGTACCGCTTGCAACACATCTCGACCCGCTAAGTCAATCGCCGCTGCCCGCTCAAACATCAGGTCGATATCGGCCCGTTGCGCAGCGATTAAAGCATCGACAACACGGTCAACATTACCACCAGCGAGGTAGTGTGTTTCCAACTGTGCAATGTTGACATCCAACCCAGCTTTACGCGCTTTAATCAGCGGATTGATGATTCTAGCGGGTGCAATTCGCCGCAGCCGCATTCCGATCAAGGTTGTCAGTCCGACATATACACCTGAGGCCATTGCCGAAATCCAGAGCATGACCGGTACGAAGGTTAATAAGATGGACAAGCCGATTACGACGAGAATTGCGATAAAGAAGAAGCTTAAAACAGCAGGATCCATAAGGTCAGTCCTCCTTGATTGATTTATGGTTAACGGAGTCATCCGCGGCAGATACGGGTGGCGGGTTTTTCACCTGGCGTACAACCAGACGCCCTCCTTCCGCTCCCACAACTTCGACAGGGGTGTGCACAGGGATAAATCCCCCATCGCTCACCACATCTTGTCGCACTCCGTCAATCATTGCAGTTCCAGACGGGCGCAAGGGAGTGACTGTCTTCCCTTTTTTTCCCGTCAGAGTAGAGCGATTCGCTTGTGAAATGTAACCGGATTCGTTGCGTTGGTTATCCAAGAGAACCAAACGCTTCCACACTCCCCGCGTTCCCAGGCGGCGGATCGCCAGATAAACTCCCACCGTTGTCACTGCCATAGCGATCAACAGCGAGATCAAACCAAAAATTACATTGGGTGCAGCGGTGATGAGGGAAGCTACCAACGCAATTAAACCCAAGATACCAAACAGGCCGAAACCTGCCACAAAAATTTCAATCGCCAACAGAATTAAACCGATCACAAACAGAACAAGGGTTTCATAACCGGCAAATCCGGCGAGGAAGTGTCCAAAAAAGTAAAGTACAAACGCGCCAAGCCCAATGGTGCCGGGAATACCAAATCCGGGGGAGAAAAGTTCAATCGCGATTCCGGCCAGACCGATGGTAAACAGTACGGGGATCACATAGGGACTGGTCACAAACCGGGCAATCCGTTCACTCACTGTCAAATCGGTATGGACCACTTCTGCGTCTTCCGCCTTAAGAAAACGGAGCACTTCCTGCTCATTGGCCACCAACTTATCCGCCATCTCCAGCTTAACCGCCTGTTGGGCGGACAAACTGATCAGCTCCCCTTTCTCCTTTATACCCTCAATTTCGACGTTTCTATCCACCATTCCACCGGCAATTTCCGGATCGCGTCCCTGTGCTTCCGCCGCTGCCTGCATATTGGACCGCCAGAAAGCAACAGTTTTGGGATCGGCCTCTTCACCGGTAATGGTAACCGGAGCAGCAGCCCCCATGGCACTGCCGGGCGTCATCAGGATATGATCGGCATTGAGAGCGATATAGGCGCCGGCTGAGATCGCTTCTCCCTTAATATACACGGTTACCGGGATCTCAGAGGCGCGGAGCAGCTTGCCAATGTCGAGAGCGGCGTTTACCTCACCACCCAGTGTGTCCATTTCCAAGACGATTTCATCGGCACCGGCTTCCTGTGCTTCCTGGAAGCCTCGTTCCAAAAAACGGAGTAATCCCCGCTCCACTTCCTGTTCCACCGGTATCCAGTATACCATTTGACTATCTGCGGCATCTACAGCGGGAGGGGAAATTGTAGAAAACAAACTGGCTAATCCCAAGCACAACAAGAGGACACTTGCCAGCAAGGATCCCTTTATCCTCATCCGACTTCCCTCCTGCCCGATCGTTTTACAAGCAACGATCGGAAGTGAAAAAACACAGCGCAAACAGACGCTGTGTTCATTGTAAATACTCCTGCACCAACTGATTCACCCGTTTGCCGTCGGCGCGTCCTTTCACCTTGGGCAACACTTCTTTCATCACTTTGCCCATATCACTTTTGGCAACTGCTCCAATCCGGTTAATCGCTTCTTGGATCACCGTACGGAGTTCATCATCGCTCAAAGGTTGTGGAAGGTATTTCTCTAAAACAGCGATTTCGGACTTTGCTTTGAGAGCCAAATCGTCCCGCCCCGCCTGTTCAAACTCGCCTAAGGCGTCCTTCTGCTGTTTTAGTTCTTTCATAACCACGCCCAACGCCTCCTCTTCATTGAGGGAGCGTTGTAATCCGATTTCTTCGTTTTTTATCGAGGATCGAATCGTGCGAATGACAGTTAGAGTTTGTTTGTCTTTATTTTTCATCGCGGTTTTCATATCATGGTTTAACCGCTCAATCAAAGTCAAGGAAACCGCACCTCACACTCTTATTTACGCTTACGCGCGGCATCAGCTTTTTTCTTCCGCTTCACACTGGGTTTCTCATAGAATTTGCGCTTTTTTAGCTCCCGCATGGTGCCATCTTTGGCGATGGATTTTTTTAAGCGGCGCAGCGCTTTATCCAGCGATTCGTTTTTACGAACGTGAATTTCCGCCATCTCTTTCCCTCCCTCCGCGGGCGGCAATCGCCCGGGCTTGATCGCCGGGATGTACACCCTGAAGCGATAATGCAAGCGAAGGCTTCCCCAGAGGGAGACCGACCTACACCTGCCGAGCTTCTATTGGTACAAAGAAGCCACAAACACCGTCCATTATACTATAGGGAAAAAGAAAGTGTCAAAGTAGCAAACGATATTTCATCCCATTTTGGCGCGAAAATCCCCCAAAGCCGCTGACAAACCGATCGCGGAACGGTCGAGGGAAGAAACCCCCATTCGTTTTCGCCTGATCAACCTGGAGGCCACGTTAGTTGGCGGCCGCCGAGAAGATGAAAATGAATATGATGAACCGTTTGTCCCCCATCTTCACCGCAGTTGTTGACAATTCGATATCCTTTCTCCGCCAGCCCCTTCTCCTCAGCCACCCGCTTGATCACAGTAAATATCTTGCCGAGAAGGGCACCGTCCTTTTCTCCCAATTCCTGAGCGGAAGCAATATGTTTTTTCGGGATAACCAGCACATGTACCGGCGCTTGCGCATGGATATCGTTAAAAGCGAGTACATCCGCATCTTCATATACTTTTTGGGATGGAATTTTCCCATCAATAATTTGACAAAAAATACAATCCGCCATATGTATCCTCCTTTCCCACTGATACCGGGAATCGATATCCCACTACTATCCCCATTATACCAGAGCTTCTATGGCAACATCCAATCACAAACCTTCCCGCTCACCTCTTAATGTTATGGGCATAACATGGGATTACGCCTATACCCCGCCTGGAAAGGAGTGGCCACATTGAGCAGAGAGAAACAGATTGAATCTGCGCTACGCCGATTGATTCGGCAGATTTTACGGGAAGAATTGTCGCGGATGGAGTTGGATCACCCTTCTGCGCTGGATACGACCGATTTTGGGGAAGAAGAATGGGAAATCCCTTCCGAAGCGCAACCCTCCTCATCGTCCCCCTGGGCAGTGTTTGGGTCACCCCAACCCGCACCGGAACTTACGAATTCCGCTCCTTTATCGCCACAAAAAAACTTCGGTCCTTTTCTTGCGCAATCAAATCTAAATCCCCCGCCCTATATACCGCCTCGAAACAAACAGTAGAGGAAACCGTCGACTAAAGGAGCTGCCCCAGGATCACTCAGCCTAAGAGGGAAGGCCGGTTCCGGCGAGTGCTTAAATACCCCAACCGCTTTACGGCCATACACGCTTTTCCAACGGCCGCAGATTAGGGCGAGGGATTAGCCCGCTCCAACTTAGTGAGAGGGATATCTAGCCTATGTTTCCTTTTATCAGCATCTTTACCACCTGTAGCAGGGTGGTTTTTTATTACGCTTTCGATTGAAGTTTCACTTTATTGGCGTCATGCCTGTCCGCCCTGTCCCATATATATGGAAACGAGGGTGGAGGGGGCATGCATCGTGAAGGAAATCGTGATCCCGTTGGCAACGGGTTTGGCTATTTTTTTATTTGGTATGCAATTGATGCGACTAGGGTTGGAGTTGGCCGCACAAGATCGGCTCCGTTCGATATTGCTCCGATTTACCAAAACCCCCACCCGCGGCATGGTGACGGGAATGATCGCAACAGCCCTGCTTCAGAGCAGCAGCGCCGTCACTGTTTTGACGATTGGATTTGTCAATGCCGGTATGATCAGCTTTACACATACCATCGGCATTATCTTGGGAACCAATATCGGCACCACCATCACCACTGAGATCTTGGCGTTGAAAGTGGAGGATTTCGCTGTTCCTCTGCTTCTTATCGGCGCTGTTTGTTATATGATCCCCTGGAAAGGAACGCAGACCACCGGCTTGGTATTGGGCGGTTTTGGCTGCATCTTTCTGGGGATGGAAGCAATGCAATGGATCGTGGAACCCTTAAAAAGCCGGGGGTGGTTGGGAGCGGTCATGGATGTTACCGGCGATAACCTATGGGTGGGCGTGCTGGCGGGCATTGTAGTAACCGCCATCGTACAGAGCGGTAATGCCGTCATCGCCATGACTATGGGTTTTTTTGCGACGGGCCTGATCAGTCTGCCGTTTGCGATTGCTATCGTATTGGGAAGCAATGCCGGTACCTGTGTTACCGGTTTGTTGGCGGCGATCGGTTCTAACCGTGGAGCGAAGCGGGTCGCTTTGGCCCATTTGGTGCTCAATGTGGGCGGCATTCTATTATTCGCCCCCTTGATCGGATGGATCGCACCACTTGCCCCGCTGCTCTCCTCTCACCCCGCTGCACAAATCGCCCACATCCAAACCTTATACAATCTTATCTGCTCCCTGCTCGTTCTCCCCTTTGCCGGTTGGTTTGCAACTTTTATCGATCGACTGTTACCGGAGCAGAGCCGATCATAAGCGTGATACAATCGAGTATGCCGATCCTATTGAAGGGGGACTATTGTATCTCTATACTCTTGCTGTTTGCAAGAAGAAAGAACCTGTCCACTCCATCCGCCGAGGACGGGAGCAGACAAAACTCGCTGTCGCTCAAACATGTAGTCCGCTTTTCCCGCCTCAGCAGCTTCCGTTGAGTGGCACAGCAAAGGCACTTCGCTTTCGATCTTTCAAGAGAGGGGGCTACTCCTTGACCGCCAAAAAAACCATCACGGTTAAGGCTGAAACGCTGGTATCTCTTGCGATTGAGGCTTTTATAAAAGCGGGCATGAGTGAGAGTGATGCGACGATCAGCGCAAACGCACTGGTACAGGCTGATCTGGAAGGCGTCCACAGCCACGGTATTTCTCGACTCCCCGTCTATATTCGCTGTTTACAAACCGGCAAGATCAACCCGACGCCATCCATCACAATTAACCAAAAAGGGGCCGTCATATCGGTGGATGGCGATAACGGACTGGGGATTATCACATCGATGCACGCTCTCAATGCAGCGATCCCGACAGCAAAGGAATTGGGCTTAGTCGGTGTCGCCGTCAAACAGAGTAACCACTTTGGTGCTGCCTCTTATTACTGTAAACACATGTGTCAACATCAACTGGCCATGATCGCTTTCACCAATTCGCCCAAAGGCATGCCGCCTTGGGGTGGCAAAGAAGCCTACTTTGGCACCAATCCGATCGCATTTGGCTTTCCTTACCGGGATGAGCCGATTGTGGTCGATTTATCGACAAGCGTAGCAGCGCGCGGGAAAATCATACTCGCCGCCAAAAACGGGGAACCGATTCCAACTGGTTGGGCAGTGGATGAAAACGGACGCACAACGACGGACGCAGAAGCGGCCTTAAAAGGGGCCATTTTGCCGATGGCCGGACCCAAAGGCTATGCACTTGCACTCGCCGTTGAAATGATGGCGGCCATGCTGACGGGAGCCGCATTCGGCCCCCATGTAGGTTGGATATACGATGACAACCGTGAACCTGCCGATGTTGGACACTTTTTTATTCTGATGGACATTGCAAAATTTATCGATGTCAACGCTTATGAAAAGCGCGTCGAACAAATGAAATCCGAAATAAAAGCCAACTCATTAGCGGAAGGTTTTACCGAAATTCTACTCCCCGGCGAAAGAAAGCAGCGCAAAGAGTGTCGTTACCGGCGTGACGGCATTCCTGTGGCGGAAGAAGTTTGGTCGGAATTGCAACGCATGAACCATTGAAA
Organism: Desmospora activa DSM 45169; assembly: GCF_003046315.1. Taxonomy (NCBI): domain Bacteria; kingdom Bacillati; phylum Bacillota; class Bacilli; order Caryophanales; family Thermoactinomycetaceae; genus Desmospora; species Desmospora activa. The sequence continues at coordinate 2,121,552 of NZ_PZZP01000001.1, forward strand.
CAGACAATCACTTTTTGGGCGGATACCCATATCACTTTATAAGCGCCCACATATGCTGATGTGGGGCCCAAAGTTTTTGACAACGAACAAATCGCTAAGATTCAATTCAATCACGACTAAACAAATGATTATAGTCGAATATATGCCGATCACACAAACGAAGGCCCCTTCCCTTTTTCACGGGAACAGTGGGCCTTTCTTCCGTTTAATCGATGTTGGGCTCATGTCTCATCGTTGATATCGCTATCCTTCATGAAGGAAATAACGGTTTCAAAATATCCAATCTTCCACACCAGGGAGTGAATTCGTATGTACAGAAGTTTGAAGTGGATTTTTTCAATCGTGGCGATCATGGTACTTACCGCTTGCAACCAGACAGTTGATGGGGGAGGCAACTATCCGTCAAAACCGATTCATTATGTGATTCCCTTTGATGCAGGTGGGCAGTCAGATATTGAGGCCCGCAGGCAACAACCGCTATTGCGCGATACCCTGGGGCAAGAGATTATTATCGAGTATAGACCCGGTGGCGGTGGTGCCATCGGTTGGTCTGAACTGGCGCAAAAAAAGCCGGATGGAACTTATATCGCCGGGATCAATCTCCCTCATATCATTCTACAGCCAATCGCGCAAAAGGACGCCGGCTATCAAACAGAACAGCTGAAGACGGTCGCGATATTCCAAGCAACCCCAATTGGCTTAGCCGTTCCAAAAGAGAGTAATCTGCAAACGATTGAAGATTTTATCGCTGCCGCCCAAAAACAACCGGGTAAAATCACCATCGCTGGCTCTGGCACCTATTCTGGACACCATTTGGCCTATCAACAACTGCAAAACAGCGCCGATATCAATCTGCAATATATATCCTTTACCGGCGCCGCTACACAGGTGCAAGCTTTTCTCGGCGGCAACACAACAGCCATTTTGGCCAACTCGGATGATTTGGTAAAACATAAGGATCGCTTACGTATATTGGCGATTGGATCGGAAGAGCGGTTTGAACCGCTGCCTGATGTGCCTACTTTTAAAGAGGCGGGCCTCAACATTACCGCCAGCATCGATCGGGGTGTTGCAGTCCCGGCTGATACACCGCAAGCGATTGTGCAAACGCTGGAATCCGCCTTCTTAAAGATCGCCGACGATTCTAAGGTCCAACAACAGATGAAAGCGGAAGGTTTTGAGCCTAAGTCATTAGACGCAAGGGAGTCTGAATCTTATATAAAAGAAAAAACATTGGAATATCAATCGCTATTGAGGGAATTGGGTGTCGTGGCAGATTGACATTTACACAGAGGGAAGGGGATAGCGATGTCATCCGTTTTGCCTGAGATCTTCGCCTCTCTATTGGACCCGATCAATATCGCCTTATTAATCACCGGTGTGGCCGGAGGAATCTTGGTTGGTGCCTTGCCCGGTTTAACTGCCACCATGGCCCTGGCCTTGATGCTGCCCTTTACTTATTCCATGGAAGCGGATGCCGCATTGATTATGCTGGGGGGGATCTATATCGGCGCCATCTACGGTGGCTCCATTGTGGCGATTCTTCTCAACACCCCCGGTACCCCCTCTTCCATCGCCACAACTTTTGACGGTTATCCCTTGGCGCAAACAGGCAAAGCGGAACATGCGTTGGTGGCTGCCGCCGTCAGCTCCGGGATTGGTGGGGTACTGGGGGGATGCGCCCTGCTGTTGCTTTCACCGCTGCTGGCCAACCTCGCTTTGAAGTTTGGACCACCGGAATATTTTTGGATCGCTGTACTAGGTTTAACGATTATCGCCACGATATCCACCGGCTCCATCATAAAAGGGTTAATCGGTGGATGCCTCGGCCTCTTGTTAAGTACCATCGGGATCGCGCCGGTCGGTGGAGAATCCCGTTTTACATTTGGATTTCCTCCTCTTCTCGGAGGATTGCAATTGATTGTGATTATGATTGGGATGTTTTGCATTCCTGAAGTGCTCAACATGATTGAACGGAAAGGACAGACGGGAAAGCAAGTCTCCTACAACCCCCAAAAAGGGGTAGCTCTCACCGTCATCAAGCAATTGTTTCAAAAACCGATCTTATATCTTCGTTCCGCTGTGATCGGGATTATGGTGGGGATAATTCCCGGTGCTGGCGGCAATGTAGCCAGTTTGCTCTCTTACGACATGACGGTGCGCTTTTCCAAACAGAAATCATCCTTTGGCAAAGGGAACATCGAAGGCGTGGCCGCTTCTGAAGCGGGAAACAACGCCGAAGTCGGCGGCTCGTTGGTCCCTCTGCTCTCGCTGGGGATTCCAGGGGCCGCCCCTGCTGCGGTATTGCTGGGAGCCCTTATGATGCAAGGGATACAGCCGGGACCCGATTTATACGCCACTTCCCCTGGGCTGGTGTACACCTTTTGCTGGGCTTTTATCGTTGCCAACCTCGTGATGTTTCTATTTGGTTTCTTCGGTTCAAAATATGTTGCTCAAATCGTCACTCTCTCCACCCATTACCTGGCACCACTAATCGTCTTTTTAAGCGTGATAGGATCGTATGCGATCCGTAACCACTTCTTTGACATCTCCATGATGATTGCGTTTGGCATTGCAGCATACATTCTGAAGAAAGTGGGATTTGAACCGGGGCCGATTGTGCTGGGGTTGATTTTAGGCCCGATCGCAGAGACGGGATTGGCGCAAACCATGTTAATGGCTCAAGCGCAAGGAAGTGTTTGGACGATATTCTTCAGCCGTCCCCTGTCGATGGTACTGATGGTGTTTTGTCTTCTTTCCTTGCTGTGGCCTTTGCTTTCCCATCGTTTCACACGATCGCCCAAATAAGCGGGAGGGAGGAAATATCTTGCGAGGAATCAATAGCGACGGGATCACCGCCATCCTCTTAATGTTAGTGGCATCGATCGCACTGTGGCACACACGGGAACTAAATGAGATGAGTGCTGCTTTTCCCCGTACGGTTGGATGGATTTTGGTGGGCTTAAGCATCGTTTATTTCAGCAAGAGTTTCTGGCGACCAAGGGGAGAAAAGCGATTCGCCGCGGTCGATCGACGGCGTGTCATTATCGCAACGGTTGGGATCGTATTTTACGGCGCCTTGATAGGGTTGATCGGGTTTTTATGGGCCAGTTTGCTCTATCTCACATTCTTTGCCTGCTTTCTGCAAAAGAGAGAGTTACAGCTACGATTGCGCCTGATGCGGGCCGTTGTTTTTGCGTTTGCCGTCGGTGGCTCCTTTTATCTGCTGTTTCGCTATGTTTTTGTGGTTCCGCTACCGAACGGGGTATTGTTTGGAAGCTAATAAAAAAGGAGAGGATTTCCTCCTCTCCCCAATCCAATCAATACCCTTCGTTTCCCACGCCACCGGTAACAATGGCGATGCTGGCACTGGCGCCGATACGGGTGGCGCCGGCACGGATCATTGCTTCCGCAGTTTTGCGATCACGGACACCGCCGGAGGCTTTGACGCCTAAATCCGGGCCGACGGTTTGGCGCATCAGGGCGACTGCTTCCACTGTCGCACCGCCGTTGCCAAAGCCGGTCGAAGTTTTGACGAAGTGAGCCCCCGCTGCTTTGGCTTGCTCCGATGCAATTCGAATCTCATCTGCGGATAAAAGCCCTGTCTCCAGGATCACTTTGACCAAAACCCCGTCAGCCGCTTCTACCACGGCAGTGATATCACGACGAACCGCTTCGAGATCGCCGGACTTTAATGCGCCGATATTCATTACCATATCGATCTCCTGAGCGCCGTCCTGAATCGCCCGCTTGGTCTCTACAGCTTTTATCTCCGTATGGGAGGCGCCCAGAGGAAAACCGACTACGGTGCAAACTTTTACATCCGTCCCCTCTAATCGCTGCGCCGCCCGTGCCACCCAGGTTGGATTGACACAAACCGAAGCAAAATGATGCACAGCCGCTTCCTGACATAAGCGATCGATCTGTTCAGCGGTCGCTTCCGGTTTTAGTAAAGTATGATCAATCAAAGAGGCTAAATCCTGTTGTGTCAATGTCGATACTCCTTTCTCATCCACAAATCCCTTCGACTCCAGTCGCAACAACGCCTGCAACAAAATCTGATGATTGTTATCATACCCGTCCTGGCGCTGTTTTTCCCAGGCTTGTTGCGGTGTAAACCATGCAATTTGATCGATCTCCGACAGCTGTGCTTTTGCTTGCAGGAATTGCAAAATATCCGTTTCCACCAGGTAGTAATGGACTTCTTTCTCCACATCACCATGGTCAGGGTGAAAGTAGGAGTAACCGATTTGATTCAGGGGAGCGATGATCCGCCCTTTCACTCCCGTCTCTTCTTCAATTTCACGTAGAGCCGTCTCTAGCAACGTCTCTCCTGGTTCCTGTTTTCCTTTTGGTAGCGTCCAACGGGAATACCGGTCCTCGATCAGCAAAATATAGGGGCACCCTCGTTCTTCAAAGTAGACAACACCGCCTGCAGATACTTCTTTCATCGCTTTCACATCCTTTCCCCTGAAGTCGCTTCCGGCTATGCTCGGGTTGATTGTATCATACTAGAGTGACGATGTTTTTTATCATTTACGGCTTCCCTCATTACGAAGCCATTCTTCCGCAAAATCAACCGCTTCTTTTAACGGAAACAGGCGGACTTCTGCAGAGCCTACCTTGCCTCTGATCACATTCCCTCGGCGTTCCCACGCTTCTCCAATCGCGGCAAAGCAGTCCGTCCGATAATCAAAGTCGCGATACCATTTCCATCGACGTTGATCATTTTCTAACACCGGAGCACCATCGGTGATTTCATCTACCACACCGGCGCGGTGTTCCGCTAGGTGAAAGGCGGTACAGCTATGATAATCTGTACCTAAAAACAGCACCCGCGCCTGTTTGCGATACATTTCCCCCAAGGGAGAGTGATCACTTAACCCGTCATCGAGCGGATGATGCCGTACCAATTCTTCCGCCCCTGCTCCCCAGGCAGCAAAGGAGAGTTTGGGATGAGGGCTGCGAAAAACGGCATCATATTTGAGAAACTGTTCCACTACTTGCCCCATTCCCAGTACTGGTGTGAGGCGAGGGTTGTAGGCGGGCATTTCTGCGCGAATCGTTTGCCACCAGGATTCCGGTACCGGTGGCGCTTCCCACCGCGCGGGATCCGACCAATCCCCCGACTGGGACGGCATCACCAGAGTACCGGTAGGTGTAACCACCTCCATCAGCGCTTCCACCACTGTCTGTGCTCCCCCCACCACATAGCCGAGGGAAGAAAGGGAGCTATGAACCATCAACATCTCCCCTGCTGACACTCCCAGCTTTCTTAGATCGTCGCGCACACGAACCCGCGTCTGTGGCAGTTCGCTTCGTTTCTCCACATCCGTTTGTCCCATTGAGATCCCTCCTCCAACTGGGGTTGTCTTAGTCTCCACATGCTCCAGTCACAAAATCCTTAACCCTCTTTCCACTCCTGCACCATCGCTTCCACCGCACACTGCGGACTGCAACATTCTCGCTCCTGCTCTTCTTCATCCAGGTAAATACCGTCAATGCCCAACTCTTTTCGTGCCGGATCTTCTGGATCAAACTCACATTCACAATAAGCGCATTGTTTCATCTGACGTGTTTCAGACAACAAATTTATCAGTGACTCCACTTCTTCACCCTGGATCTTAAAGCGCTCAAGGGCGAAATGCAAAAATTGCTGACTTGTTTCAAAGAATTGAACATCCTCTTCTACATAACGGGCATTGTTCCAAAAAGCCCATGTTCCCTCCGATAAATAGGTGATATAATACCCGTCCCCCAGAGGTTGAGAAGCGAGTTCCAGCGATTCATAACTTTTAAAGCGAAGTTCTGCCGCCAGATTTTCCAACAGTTGTTTGTCTACATCCTGCAACACATCGTTCCAATCGATCTTGTCCAACGCGGATTCCCAATCCTCGTTTTGGCTCATCGAAGTTCCCCCTTTTTTGCGTCCGCGCGGATGAATTGTAAAAAATACAAAAGATGCCGCAACAAACAGTATAGGACAAAGAACCGTCTAGGGAAACCACAAAAAACCCCGCGCCGTCTAAAGCGCGAGGTTAAAACAACGATGGTCCCTTACACTGCCCGAGAGGGACGGGGCACTTCATCCACCACTCGGACAAAGGTGCCTCTGTTGACATCGGAGCTCGACTGATCGAGGCGCACCCGGCATACTTTGCCGATCAGATCGTCATTACCGGGGAAAACGACTTGTAGGTAGTTATCGGAGTATCCCATATACAAACCGCTGTCCGGCTCTTCTTTATACGGCCGCTCCGGGATTACTTCCAACACATCTCCTGTAAAGCGGGAAGCGTATTGCAACGACAATCGATCCGACAATTGAATTAAACGCTGTACCCGCTCCTGTTTGACTTCGGCATCGACTTGGTCCTCCATCCGCGCTGCCGGTGTACCGGTCCGCTGCGAATAGGGGAAAACGTGCAGCTCGGAGAATTGCAACTCCTCGATCAGACGATAGCCGTTTTCATACATTTCGTCAGATTCACCAGGGAAACCCACAATCACATCAGTGGTAATACCCACCTGTGGCATCGCTTGCTGAATGTGTTCCACCTTGCGCCGGTATTCATCCACGGTATAGCGGCGACGCATCCGTTTTAAGACCGCGTCGTCCCCCGCTTGCAGGGGGATGTGCAGATGACGGCACATTTTTTCGGAGTGATTGAGGACCTCGATCACCCGTTCATCAATCTGGCTGGCTTCAATGGAACTGATCCGGATTCGTTTTAACCCTTCGACCCGATCCAGATCCCACAGGAGATCAGCCAGTTTGTAATCCTCCATATCTTCGCCATACCCACCGGTATGGATACCTGTCAGTACGATCTCTTTGTAACCGGCTTCCACCAGTTGGTGAGCTTGTTTTAGCACACTTTCCGGCTTGCGGCTGCGCAGAAGCCCCCGTGCCCAAGGAATGATGCAAAAGGTACAAAAGTTATTACACCCTTCCTGGATCTTCAGAGAGGCCCGGGTACGGTCAGAGAAGGTGGGAACATCCAACTCCTCGAATTCCCGCGCTTTCATGATGTTTTTAACGGCGTTAACCGGTTGGCGGGTTTGCCGGTGCTCTTCGATATACTCCAGCAATTTTTCCCGCCCCTGGGTTCCTACTACTACATCAACACCGGGAATCTCCAATATCTCCCCCGGTGAGGTTTGAGCATAGCAGCCGGTTACCGCCACCACCGCTTCCGGATTTTGGCGAACCGCCCGCCGAATCATCTGGCGGCTCTTGCGATCCCCGGTATTGGTAACGGTGCAGGTGTTGATCACATAAACATCCGCCTGCTGATCAAATTCCACTTTATCGTAACCGTGCCGTTGAAACAGTTGCCAAATCGCTTCCGTTTCATAGGCGTTCACTTTACACCCCAGTGTATGGAATGCCACTGTATTCACAATGGCTCACCTCCCATCTCTCCATGCGCATACATCAGACAAGACAACAGTGCCAGTGGAGCGGTTTCCGCCCGTAAAATACGTGATCCCAGGGTGATCGCCACAGCGCCGGCCGCTTGTGCCTGCTCCGCTTCCTCCGCTGTAAAGCCCCCTTCGGGTCCGACGACGATCAGCATCCGCTCACAGCGACTTTCCTCCAACACATGACGCAGCGGTTGCCCCCCTTTTTCATAGGCGAACAAAACACGGTCATAGGTGGGAAAAAGATCAAGTAACGGACTCCAGCGGATAACCGGTTCCACTACAGGAATACGGCCGCGGTGCGATTGTTCTGCTGCCTCTTTGACGATCTTCTGCCAGCGTTCCCGCTTTTTGTCCGCTTTTTTCGCCTCCAGTTTGACCACCGTACGCGTTGTCAATACCGGCAAAAAAGAGACGGCACCTAGCTCCGTTCCCTTTTGTAACACCCATTCCCATTTGTCGCCTTTGGGCAATGCCTGGGCCACGGTTACCGCGATCGCAGGCTCTCCACGGGAGGTCATCCGCTTGTGGACACGCAAAAGAACAGCGTCCCCCTCCACCGCTTTCACTTCCGCCAGGAGGTCGGTTCCCTTCCCATCACAACAGATCACCTGCGCTCCCAGCTGCATACGCAACACACGCGTAATATGATGAGCGTCGCTCCCCTCAATGCGGATAGCATCACTGCTGCATTGGTGAGCGTCGATAAAATAACGCTGCATGATTCACTCCCACTATCCTATCATGTTCGGGCTGCTAGAGCCACCCAGTCGCCGTCACGAAGGGTTTCCACCACCTGGAAGCCGTGTTGTTGCAAGGCTTCCGCCACCACTTCCTCTTTTTCCCTTATAATGCCAGATGCAAGAAACGTCCCTTGCCGCTCCAACACCCGCCTCAAGTCGGGAACCAGCTTGACGATGATCTCCGCCAAAATGTTGGCAACCACTAGGTCAGCCTCACCGTTGAAGCCATGGAGCAAATCGTTCTGCCGTACCGCGATGCGATGGCTTTCCCCGTTGAGATCGACATTTTCCTGCGCTTTCTCCACCGCTACCGGATCCAGATCCAAAGCGGTTACTTTAGCGGCTCCCAGCTTAGCCGCAGCAATCGATAATATGCCGCTGCCACACCCTACATCGACCACCTGGGCTCCTGGCTGCAACCACTGTTCCAGCAATTGCATACTGAGGATGGTAGTAGGATGGGTTCCGGTACCAAAAGCCATGCCGGGATCTAATTCAATGACAGCTTCAGTGGATGATTCCGGGTGATACGTCTCCCATCGGGGTTTAACGGTCAAACGGGAAGTGACCCGCAACGGTTTATAATACGCTTTCCACGCTTGTTCCCAGGATTCTTCCGCCAACCGGCGCGTCATCACTTGGGCTGGTTCCGGATTTAGTCCAAACCGGGATAATCCGCGAATTTCCTTTTCCAGCTTTTCCGCTAACCCATCGGGGTAGACACTTTTCGGAAAATAGGCGGAGATCCAAACACCTTCAGCGGGATAATCTTCTTGTGAGAGTGTATACCATTCCCCAAAGGGAGTATCCCACTCCTTACGCAACACGGCTGAATCATAGATCGCCGTACCCTCAGCACCATGGCTCTGCAACAGGTAGCAGACCGCTTCTTCCGCATCGGCCCCCACATGGACGCGCACTTCGATCCAATCCACTACGTCACTTCCCTTTCACAAAAAAACGGGCAAAACCCGTTTTTATCAATCTCCGGTAAAGGCCCGTTTCATTTTATCAAAAAAGCTGGAGTTCTGTTCAGAAATATAGTCTCCGCTCAAGCGGCCAAATTCGCGTAGGATGCGTTTTTGCTCCTCCGTCATATTGGTCGGGGTGACCACTTTCACCTTCACCCGCTGATCGCCCTCGCCGTTGCCGTACAGTCGGGGAACACCTTTGCCGCGTAGACGGAATTCGGCACCGGTCTGGGTTCCGGCTGGAATCTTCATTTTCGCTTTCTTTCCGTCCAAGGTGGGTACCACCACTTCATCCCCTAAACCGGCCTGAACAAAGGTGATGGGCAGTTCACAGGTGATGTCATCACCGGATCGCTTAAAGAAGTCATGGGGTTTTATCTGGATTAAAATATACAGGTCCCCTGGCGGTCCGCCGTTGATGCCTGCTTCCCCTTCCCCGGCGATGCGCAACTGCTTACCCTCATCGATGCCCGAAGGAATGTTGACATGGATTTTTTTCCGTTTCTTCACCTTGCCGGAACCGGCACAATCGTCACACTTCTCTCGAATCATCTTCCCTGTGCCGCCGCATTGTTGACAAATCCGTTTGTTTACAATGCGGCCAAAGGGAGTGGATTGAACCGATTCCGCCTGACCCGTTCCCTGGCATTCGGTACAGGTTTCCGGTTGGGAACCCGGTTTCGCGCCATTGCCGTGGCAAGTATGACAGGTTTCCGTTCGTGGAATCGTCAGTTCCATCTCCTTGCCGAACACAGCATCCTTAAAACTGATCGCCAAACGGTACTCCAGATCAGCCCCTTGCCGTGGCGCATTGGGATTGGCCCGCCGCCCGCCAAAAAACATGTCAAAGATATCGCCAAATCCAAAATCGGCCCCACCGGCAGCACCACCGAATCCGTTGCCGCCAAAGCCACCGGCGGCACCGGGATCCGCCGTGCCGAAGCGGTCATAGTTGCTCCGTTTCTCCGAGTCACGCAACACATCGTAAGCCTCGGTCGCTTCTTTAAATTTTTGTTCTGCATCCGGTGATTTATTAACATCCGGGTGATATTTACGCGCTAACTTTCGGTAAGATTTTCGAATTTCGTCTGCGCTCGCTTCTCGATTCACACCCAGTACTTCGTAATAGTCTCGCTTGCTCACCGGATCACCTCCCTTTTATGACATCCATAACGGGAAAAAGTCAAAGTCAAGGCGAAGCCCCGACTTTGACCCTACACCCGGGGGAAGAGGTTATTTCTCCCCTTTTTTCTCGTCTTCATCTACGACTTCATAGTCAGCGTCAACGACATTCTCTTTATCTTTCCCCGAAGCGTTTGCTTGCGGTTCCGCCTGCTCCTGGTTCTCAGCCGCTTGTTGTTGATATAGCTTGACGGAGAGTTCCTGTACTTCTTTTTCCAGTTCTTCTGTTTTTTGCTTGATGACGTCGAGGTCATCGCCTTCCAACGCTTTTTTCAGCTCTTCCGCAGCCTTTTCGGCTTTTTCCTTATCGGCGGCGTCTACTTTATCGCCCAAGTCTTTCAAGGTTTTGTCAGTAGTAAAGACCAACTGGTCCGCTTTGTTGCGGATTTCCACTTGTTCCTTGCGTTTTTTATCATCTTCAGCATGGTCTTCCGCTTCCCGCACCATCCGATCAATCTCATCATCGGACAGACCGCTAGAAGATTTAATGGTGATCTCCTGGCTCTTACCGGTCGCTCTGTCCTTGGCGGACACATTGACGATCCCGTTGCGGTCAATCTTAAAGGTAACTTCAATCTGCGGCACACCCCGGGGAGCCGGTGGGATACCTGTCAACTGGAAATTGCCCAAGGTTTTATTGCCCGCTGCCATTTCCCGTTCACCCTGTAACACATGAATATCCACAGCGGTCTGGTTGTCGGCCGCAGTCGAATACACTTGCGTTTTTTCAGTAGGAATGGTGGTATTACGTTCAATCAGCTTATTAAAGACCCCGCCCAAAGTTTCAATTCCAAGAGAAAGTGGCGTCACATCGAGCAGCACCACATCTTTAACGTCTTCAGAGAGGACTCCACCCTGAATAGCTGCCCCCATCGCCACTACTTCGTCCGGGTTTACCCCTTTGCTCGGGTCTTTACCGGTCTGCTTTTTGATTGCTTCCTGCACAGCCGGAATACGGGTAGAACCACCCACCAAGATTACTTTATCGATGTCTCCAGCCTGCATGCCGGCATCACTTAATGCTTGACGGGTTGGACGCATGGTACGTTCGACCAAGTCAGCGGAGAGTTCTTCAAACTTAGCCCGTGTTAACGTCACTTCCAAGTTTTTCGGACCGCTGGCGTCCGCTGTCAAAAAAGGCAGGTGAATATCGGTTGTCAACACGCCGGAGAGATCTTTTTTCGCTTTTTCCGCAGCATCTTTCAGACGTTGCATCGCCATGCGGTCGTTGGAGATATCAATCCCATGCTCTTTCTCAAACTCTTGCACCAGGTAATCGATAACTACCTGGTCAAAGTCGTCACCACCCAGCTTATTGTCCCCACTGGTGGCTTTTACTTCAAACAATCCGTCTCCCAACTCCAAGATGGAGACGTCAAAAGTACCCCCGCCTAAGTCAAACACGAGGATGGTTTGTTCTTCATCCTTCCGATCGATTCCGTAGGCGAGTGCGGCGGCTGTCGGCTCGTTGATGATCCGCAAAACTTCCAAGCCTGCGATTTTGCCCGCATCTTTGGTCGCTTGACGCTGGCTGTCGTTAAAGTAAGCGGGTACGGTGATCACCGCCTGGGAAACGGTTTCTCCCAGATATGCCTCGGCATCTGCTTTCAACTTTTGCAGAATCATCGCCGAAATCTCTTGCGGTGTATAGTCTTTATCCCCGATTTCTTCTTTATAGGCGGTTCCCATATGCCGTTTGATGGAGCTGACAGTGCGATCCGGATTGGTGATCGCCTGCCGTTTGGCCGCATCGCCGACCAACCGCTCATCATTTTTGGAAAACCCGACGACCGACGGCGTAGTCCGTCCTCCTTCGGCGTTGGGAATAACCGTAGCTTCACTACCTTCCATAAACGCTACGCAAGAGTTGGTAGTCCCCAAATCAATTCCAATCACTTTACCCATTCTAGATGTACCCCCTGTCACATAACTGTATCGTTGGTTTGATATTCGGTCAGGAGCTGACCTTCACCATGGAAGGCCGGATTACGCGGTCATGGTAGCGATATCCTTTTTGCAACTCTTCTACGACCGTTCCGGCATCCACGCCCTCCGCTTCTACTTCCATCACGGCATTGTGCTCATGCGGATTAAAGGGAAGACCTTCTGCCTCAATCACAGATAAACCGTGATTTTCCAGCGATTGCACCAATTGTCGATATACCATACTTACTCCCTGGTGCAAGACATCGTCTCCACCGGAACCTCCGGCAGCAAGGGCTCGTTCCAAATTATCCAGCGCAGGCAGCAAGGATTCAATCATCGGCAGCGCCGCATACTTGACCGCTTCTTCTCGATCCTTGCGACTGCGGCGGCGAAAGTTCTCCAGATCGGCACGAACACGCAATACTTGCTCCTGGGAATCTTTCAGCTTTCGCTGCAAATCCTCCGCTGTCTGCTGGCTTTCCTCCGCCTGCCGTCGCAGGGCTTCCATCTCCTCCCGGAGTTGGTTTAGCTCATCCGCATCAGCTGGAACAGAAACGGGCTCCACCCTTTCCACAGAGGGAGCAGTCGCTTCGTTCGGATTATGTAGGGAGACCTGTTCCGCCGTTTCCTCGGCGTGGGCACCCTCTTCAGCTTGTGACTTCTTTTTTTCCTCAGCCTCTTTCATTTTACGCAATTCTCGTGCAGTGCGGGGACGATACTCCCCTTGATTTTGGTCTTCCACAGTCATGGGTCATCTTTCACCTCAATCGGCTTTTTTCATCCGAACCACTGTGTGGATTCGTAAAATGGCGGCACTCACTTCACCTGCGGCTTGAAGTGCATGGTATTTCACCGGTAGCGGATCGACCACACCCATATCCACCATATCGCAGACGGCGCCCCGATCACAATCGATTCCTAGCGAAGAGGATTGGCGCTTCAATTGGAGCACCTTTACTTCTTCCACCTTTTCCAATGGATTAAAACCGGCATTGGCTACCACCTGTACCATGGGACGATGGAGCGCCTCCGCCACTGCGGCCACCCCAAACGCCTCCATCCCCTGAACGGTGTCGCGGTATTTCTCCACTTCACGGGCCAACGCCAACTCAGACGCACCTCCGCCCGGCAGAAAGCCTCCTCGGATCGCCGCCTGCAGGGCGGCTGCAGCATCCTTGGTAATTCGTTCCCGCTCATCCACCAGTTCCTCTGTCGGGGCCGCCACCAAAATCGTGGCAACCGGTTTGCCCTGACCACCCAGGATACGAATCCGTTGCAACGATTCATCATCCTCTACCTCTTCACACACGCCGAGGATCCCGTCCAACTCATCACCGGTCTTTTTTAATCCGGTTCGTTTAATCGCACGGGCTCCGGTATGCTCCGCAATCCGCGCAATCTCCCTCGCTTCAATCTGTTGGATGACCATGCGCTCTGCGTCGGTCAAGAGCTCCTCCGCATGGGGGTCGACTTCACCTTGCACCACAATGAGGTCGATCGCCTGTTCAACCAAAAAGAGGATGGTGGACTCAAACTCCTGCTTCAACTTCTCCTGCTTGGCAAACCCGGCCTCCGTTCCCAATGATCCCTCAACCACTGGTTCCGGCTTTAAGTCGTCGGCAATCACCAACACTCGGAGCGAACCCTCTGTAGATGGGCGGGTACGATTGACACGCCCACGTGAGGGCAAGAGACCGGCAAAAATGTTACTTTCTGCCCGCGGGTGCGCTACAACTGATTCAGACAGTCTAAAGTGTCTTTCCAGCAGCTTTTCGCGTCCCACCATCATCGCAGCCTCAATCACCAACTCGGTGATGTCTTCCTGTTCCCGACCGGCGGTGTAGGCAATGCGCTGCAACCATTCATCTTCCAGATCCCATATCGGGTTGGCCATCTCTTGCATCCGTTCCAGGGCAAATTGCACCCCTTTGCGAATTCCCGCGATCACCTTTGCCACCGGGACACCCTTGTTTACCTGCTTCTCCCCTTCTTCCACCAAGGCAGCGGTCAACAGTGTGGCCGTCGTGGTTCCATCGCCCACTTCCTCCTGCTGAGCTCTGGAAATATTGGCGATCATGCGCGCGGCCGGATGGTTGGCTTCCATTTTATTGAGAATGGTGACACCATCATTGGTAATAATCACATGGCCCTTGTCGTCAACCAACATCGTATCCAACCCTTTTGGCCCTAAGGTGCCCGCCACCGCCGCAGCCATTTGTTGCACAGCCTCGGCGTTGGCACGGAGAGCGCCTGTCTGCGGTTTGCCATCGGAGGGTGGAAACTGGTGCCGATCCCCGCTATCCATGAATATGCAACCTCGCTTCCAGTTGTAAACAGGAATGATTCCTCATCGGTTGTAATCGGGTTGAGGAAGTTTAACCGTATGTGCGGCGCAAGTGATCAGAGAAGTCTTTCGCTAACAGTTGCAACAAACTGACCACTTTGCTGTAATCCATACGGGTGGGTCCCAGGACCCCGATTCGTCCCAACGAACGGCCGCCGACGGAAAATGAGACCGTTACAATGCTGCAATTATTCATGGCCTCGATGTCATTTTCCTCTCCAATTCTGACTTGCAACCCACCAGGGGAAGCAGATACCAGTTTGGTCAGCGTTTCGTTTTCTTGCAACAGATCCATCAACGCTTTCACTTTCTCCACGTCCTGGAACTCCGGCTGTACCAACATATTGGTAGCGCCGCTCGTAAACAGTTGGCCTTCCAGATCAGAAACCAACATCTGATCGATGACGGCCAAGAGCGATTCATACTGCTCCACATGGCGTTGCAATTCAGCGGACAATTCCCGATGAACCGTCTGTTTTAGACGGTGTAGGGGAATATCGCTCAGTTTGGCATTCAACAGATTAACCATCTGTTCAATCGACGAAAGGGAGACTCCATCGGGAACCACAATCCGCCGTTGATCGACATGACCGGTATCCGTCACGATAATGGCGACCGCCATCCGCTCGTTTACCGGGACGACTTGTAAATGCTTCAATTTATTATCATACAACTCAGGTCCCAGAATGATCGAGGTATAGTTGGTCATGCGGGAAAGGATAGAAGCCGTCTGTTCAATCGTCTGCTCCAACGCATCCATCTTAGACGCAAACAACCGACGGACACTCAACAAATCAGTACGATTGATCCTTCCCGGCTGCATCAGACGATCAACATAAAACCGATAGCCAAAATGGCTGGGTACACGTCCTGCCGAAGTATACGGCTGTTCCAGGAACCCCATGTCCTCTAAATCCGCCAACTCGTTACGGATGGTGGCCGCGCTAAAATCAATATCATCCCTTTTAGACAGGGTTCGGGAACCCACAGGCTCAGCCTGTTGGATATATTCCTCGATGAGTGCCCGCAATATCAAGTGTTGACGCGGTGATAACATGGGCCCCACCTCCTTGTTAGCACTCCCGTATATCGAGTGCTAATTCCTTCATTAAACGTATCAAACCACTCAGGCATTGTCAACGCTCATTGCCGGTTTAAGCGGTTTCCCCCAGAAAGGCAGAAAAGACTTCATTGCCAAATAACAACCCTTGCTCCGTAAGGCGATAGCAATCCCCCTCAGGCACAATCAGCTTTTTGACGAGAAGGTCGGGAATGACGTCAGGAAACACCGTTTCCATTTCAACCCCATAGCGTCGACGAAATTGGCTTCGACTTACCCCTTCCATTAGGCGCAAACCGAGAATCAATTGGTTTTCCATCGCTTCGCCTCGCTCAACGGGATGAGCACCGGCTACAGGAAGGCCCTCCTGTACGAGCCGAATATACTCTTTGACGCCTTTGACATTGTGGTGGCGTACGCCATTGGTGTACCCATGGGCACCGGTACCTAATCCATAGTAGGGGAGATTGCGCCAATAGGTGGAATTGTGGCGGCTCTCCCGCCCCGGACGGCTGAAGTTGGATACCTCATATTGGCGATATCCCGCCTCAGAGAGACGATGACGGGTCAGCTGATACATTTCCAACTCATCGTCCTCCGACGGCAGCGGCAGTCTCCCCTGCAACAGACGGGTGTGAAACACTGTCCCTTCCTCCACTTTAAGACTATAGACGGAAAAATGATCCGGTTGCAGAAGTAACGACCGTACCAACGCTTCCTCCATATCTTGCACCGTTTGCTCCGGCAGGCCGAACATCAAATCGAGGGAGAGATTATCGATCCCTACAGCACGAGCTTGCTCCACACTTCGCTCAATATCCTCCACGGAGTGAACCCGGCCAATTCGATGCAACAGATCGGCGCGAAAGGTTTGTGCGCCAAAACTGAGCCGATTCACCCCGCCATCCCGTAACACCGACAGCAGATCCGGCCCTGTTGTACCCGGATTGGCTTCCACCGTAAACTCCAAATCAGAGGACCATCGGGGGAAATAGCGTCGAATTGACTCCAACAGAAACGCCATCTGACGAGGAGTCAGCACCGTCGGTGTCCCGCCGCCGATAAAGATAGTATCAATCGTCTCCGGCGGAACAGCCTCCACCGTACGCGCCATCTCCCGCTCCAGCGCTTGCAGGTATTCATCCACCGGCTGCCCTCCCACTACATAGGCGGTAAAATCACAGTAATGGCACTTATGGGTGCAAAAAGGGATATGAATGTAGACGGAACGGGGGTTCATCTTGACACCCTCCTTTCTTTGCAAAACCGCCAGCGGCTGTGCCGCTGACGGCGAAATCGTTTAACCAGGTTGTTCGCGGAGACCCGTTTTCTCTTATGTCTGAACGCACTTCGCCGGCTCTGTTTGCATTTACCCTGAGCAGCAGCCGTAACAAGCGATCATAGCTTAAGTGCTGGATGAAACGCCTGCTTCGTAGTAACGATTATTTTTTGCTATCATCCATCTGCAGCACGGCCATAAACGCTTCTTGGGGCACTTCCACATTGCCCACCGCTTTCATTCGCTTTTTACCTTCCTTCTGCTTCTCCAACAGCTTCCGCTTACGCGAGATATCGCCGCCGTAGCATTTGGCCAACACGTTTTTGCGCTGAGCCCGAATCGTCTCCCGCGCCACAATCTTATTGCCGATCGCCGCTTGCACCGGTACTTCAAACATTTGCCGCGGAATCAGTTCCTTCAGCTTTTCTACCAACTGGCGCCCGCGATAGTAAGCCTTATCCTGGTGAACGATAAACGAGAGTGCATCGACCGGTTCCCCGTTTAACAGAATATCCATTTTTACCAGCTTGGACGTCTTGTATCCGATCAACTCATAGTCAAAGGAAGCGTATCCTTTGGTGCTGGACTTCAACTGGTCAAAGAAGTCAAAGACGATTTCCGCCAGGGGCAACTCATACACAATGCTGACCCGGTTGGCGTCCAGATACTGCATATCGATGTAATCGCCCCGCTTTGTTTGACACAGCTCCATCACTGCGCCGACGTAATCGTTGGGCACCATCACATTTGCTTTTACATATGGCTCTTCCACATGATCGATCTGCTGGGATGGCGGCATATGGGTTGGGTTTTCAATATCCAACCGTTCGCCGTCGGTTTTAAACACCCGATAAATGACGCTTGGCGCCGTCGTGATCAGCGGAATGTTAAACTCCCGCTCAATCCGCTCCTGGATGATCTCCATATGCAACAACCCCAAGAACCCACAGCGAAAGCCAAAGCCGAGCGCTCCGGAAGTCTCTGGCTCATAGCGCAGGGAAGCGTCGTTCAGCTCCAATTTTTCCAATGCTTCCCTTAGATCGTCATAATCGGAGGACTCCACCGGATACATGCCGCAAAAGACCATCGGATTGATCTTGCGGTATCCGGGCAGAGGTGCTGGTGCCGGATTGGATGCATCGGTAATCGTATCCCCGACGCGGGTATCCTTCACATTTTTGATGGAAGCCACCATAAAGCCGACTTCACCTACGGACAGTTCGTCCTTCAGTATCGGTTTGGGCGCAAACACCCCTACTTCCGTCACCTCAAACTCCTTGCCCGTCGCCATCATCCGTACCTTCATCCCTTTTTTGATGGTACCGTCCACCACCCGGATGTAGGTGATCACGCCTTTGTAGGCATCAAACAGGGAGTCGTAGATGAGAGCCTTTAAGGGAGCATTTGGATCGCCGACAGGAGGCGGCACCTTCTCCACAATCTGCTCCAGGATTTCTTCAATACCGATCCCTGCTTTCGCTGAGGCCAATACCGCCTCAGAGGCATCGAGGCCGATCAGCTCCTCCACCTCTTCCCGCACCCGTTCCGGTTCGGCGCTAGGGAGATCGATCTTGTTGATGACCGGCAAAATTTCCAGCTCATTGTCAAGGGCCAGATAAACATTGGCCATCGTCTGGGCTTCTACACCCTGAGCCGCATCTACCACCAACAACGCTCCCTCACATGCCGCCAAACTGCGGGAGACTTCATAGGTAAAGTCCACATGTCCAGGTGTGTCGATCAAATTGAGAATATATTCGTTTCCGTCCTTCGCTTTGTATGGCAGACGAACGGATTGCAACTTAATGGTGATTCCTCGCTCCCGCTCCAACTCCATCGAGTCCAGGAACTGATCCTGCATCTCCCGGTCAGACAGTGCACCGGTAAATTCCAAGATACGATCGGCTAGGGTGGATTTTCCGTGGTCGATATGAGCGATAATCGAAAAATTGCGGATCTGCTTTT
The DNA here is from genome assembly GCF_003046315.1 of Desmospora activa DSM 45169. Classification (NCBI taxonomy): domain Bacteria; kingdom Bacillati; phylum Bacillota; class Bacilli; order Caryophanales; family Thermoactinomycetaceae; genus Desmospora; species Desmospora activa. The sequence goes on from NZ_PZZP01000001.1 coordinate 2,140,447, forward strand.
GTTGTGGTTGTTTCTGGACCATTTTCGTTCCCTCCTGCGTGAAAACACGCGCCAACTACATCTTGTATATTATATCAGCACCGATTTGCCTCATCAAATGGGAAGCGTCTAGAGGAGAACCACAATCGATAAAAGCTCTGCCCACAGTTAATAGACAAACCCTCCTTGGCCCCATTGCAAAGGAGGGTTTAGATCCTAAATATCACTATTTCGGTTTTCACGCCTCTCCCCACTGTCATCAACACGAAGACGATCCAAAGCCGCTATAGCGTAATCACTACCTCTTTTTTAAAATCTTCCGGTATGATACAAACTCCCTGCTCTCCTTTTTCCCCCTCACCGTTCTGCACCGCTGTGACGGAATCGTATCCGTGCAGCACCAGGTTCCAGGGCTTTGTCACCCCTTCCGGTAAAACTGTGATTTGCCTCCCTTCGCGATAAAAGCGTACCTTGGATTCCAGATTTCCAGAAGAGTCGTAGAGGAGGCTGTCACTCCATTTCCCTTCTTCTAGTTCAAACAGATGAAAGGTTACTCCATTGGCATAATCGTAACAAGGGCTCCGATCATCGCGACCGAGCGGGAGTATGCAGTTTGCCCGCACAAACAGGGGCAAGCTCATATAGTCGTACTGCTCTTCTCTCCAACAGCCGCCCTCCACCTTTTCCCCGCTAAAAAGGTGGGTCCATGTACCGGACGGCAGATAATAGGAGACCTGCCCATCTTCTCGAAACACGGGAGCAACCAGCAATGATTCCCCCAGCATATACTGGCGATCCAGATAGTCACATGCCGGATCGTCGGGAAACTCCAGCACCATCGGCCGCATCATGGGAATCCCCGTTTGTGCAGCTTTGACCGCTGTGGCAAACAGATACGGCATCAGCCGGTGTTTCCATTTTAAGAAATGACGCATCACCTCGACCGCTTCTTCGCCAAACAGCCACGGAACCCGATAAGACTCACTTCCATGAAGGCGACTATGGCTAGAAAGCAGGCCAAATGCGGTCCAACGTTTATACAGATCCGCCGTGGCTGTACTTTCAAAGCCGCCGATATCGTGACTCCAAAAACCAAACCCGGACAACGCCAGTGACAACCCACCACGCAAGCTTTCCGCCATGGAATCGTAGTTGGCGAAACAATCCCCACCCCAGTGTACCGGAAAGCGTTGGGCCCCGGCAGTAGCGGAGCGGGCGAAAACTACCGCCTGCTGTCGGCCCAATTTTTCTTCCAGCAGTTCAAATACGATTTGATTGTAGAGAAAGGCATAATAATTGTGCATTTTTTCGGGATCAGAGCCGTCGAAGTAGACGACATCGGTGGGAATCCGTTCCCCGAAATCGGTCTTAAAACTGTCTACTCCCATCTCGATCAATCGCGCCAACTTCTGTTTAAACCAGGTACAAGCTTCGGGATTGGTAAAATCGACGATCCCCATCCCCGCTTGCCAGCGGTCCCACTGCCACACCTCGCCGTCAGCTTTTTTGAGCAGATACCCCTTTTCCACCGCTTCCGCAAACAACGGCGACTTTTGCGCAATATAGGGGTTAATCCAAACACTGATTTTTAACCCTTTTTCCTTTAACCGTTTCAGCATCCCTTCCGGATCGGGAAACTGTTGTCGATCCCAGTCAAAATTGCACCACTCAAACGCTTTCATCCAAAAGCAATCAAAATGGAACACACTGAGGGGCAGATCCCGTTCATTCATACCGTCGACAAAACGATTAACCGTCTCCTCGTCATACTCGGTGGTAAAGGAAGTAGTCAGCCACAGACCAAAGGACCACGCCGGGGGCAGAGACGGTTTCCCGGTCAAATCAGTATAGCGCTCTAAAACCTCCTTGGGCGAAGGGCCGTTGATCATAAAGTAATCCAGATACTCCCCTTCAACGCTAAACTGGGCTTTGGAGACGATTTCAGAAGCCAATTCAAAGGAAACCCGTTCCGGATGGTTAACAAACACCCCATAT